>CANGYF010000033.1 GCA_947458265.1 Betaproteobacteria bacterium | reverse complement strand
CTGGTTGGGCTTGCCGGGCTGGATGTAGAGCAGCTTCACGCCGTTGGTCTCGGCCCATTGGACAAACTTCTCCGCGGTGAACTCCGGGCCGTTATCCAGCCGGATCGCATCGGGCCGACCGTAGACCTCGACGAGCTGCTCCATGACTCGAACGACACGCGCCGAAGGAATCGATTTACCGCACTCGATTCGCAGCCCCTCGCGGTTGCCTTCGTCGATGACATTGAAGGTTCGGAAGGTCCTGCCGTCGTAGGTCGTGTCGTGCATGAAGTCGACCGACCAGATCTTGTTCAACCCGAGCTGCGTATTCCGGCGAAGATGACCGGCGAATCCGGGGATCGTGACCGGCTTGTCCGGTCCGGCCCTGCGTAGGGCTGGATTGTAGGGTGGTCGGTCACGATCGGTGCCGTTTCGGGTCAGTCGGAGGCGGGTTTGGGCCGCTTTGCCGGGGGCCTGCGCATCGACTCGCCGCGCAGGGTGATGTGCTGCATTTTCTGCATCAGGCGATCGAGGATGGCGTCGGCGACGCTGGCGTCGCCGATCCAGCCGTGCCAGTGGTCGATCGGCAGCTGAGTGCTGATGATCGTGGCCTTGAGGGCTGCGCGGTCGTCGATGATCTCCATGAGGTCCGATCGGGTGGCGGCGTCGAGCGCACTCACGCCCCAGTCGTCGAGCACGAGCACGTCGGTCTTGGCCAGCGCCTGCAGCCAGCGCCCGAAGCCACCGCTGGCGTGCAGCGCGCGCAGCTCCTCGGCCAGCCTGGGCACCCGCAGGTACAGGCAGCCGTGGCCCTCGCGGCAGGCCTGCTGCGCCAGCGCACAGGCCAGCCAGGTCTTGCCCACGCCGGTCGGTCCGGTGAGCACGATGGTCTCGCCGCGGCGCACCCATCCGCCGGTGGCCAGGTCGATCAGCGCGGCGCGCTCCAGACCGCGCCCTGCTCGGGTGTCGAGGTCTTCGATGGCGGCCTGGGCGTACTTGAGCTTGGCCCGCTGCAGCAGTCGGGTGCGTTTGCGGTCCTCGCGCAGGTGCAGCTCGCGCTGCACGAGCATGGCCAGGCGCTCATCGAAGCTCAGGGCATGGATGCCGGTGCGCCCGGCCTGGTCCTCGAGCTCGGCGGCAAATCCCGGCAGCTTCAGGGCGCGCAGTTGGGCGAGGGTCTGGTGGTTCATCGTCATGGTCCTCGCGCTCACTGGTAGTAGCCGGGGCCGCGCACGTTCTCGTGCTCAGGGCTGTTCCAGCTCGCGGCCTCGGGCTGCGTCTCGAGGCGGTCGCGGTCATTGGCCAGGATCGCCTTGATCGTGCGGTACCGATACGCGCCGACCCGCAGCGCGACGCCGCAGGCGGCCTCCAGGCGCGCCGCGCCGTGGCGTCGTGCCAGGCCGAGCAGGCCCAGGCTGCGGCGGTAGCCGTGCTCGGGGTGCTTGTTCTCGGCCAGGATCCGCTCGATGACCTCGGCGGTCGACACGCCGATGCGTCGCCCCCACTCGATCAAGCGCGTCGGCGACCACTCCATGTGCGCGCGGTGCGCCGCCGGCAGATGCTCGGCCAGCGTGGTGTATGCGCCGGCCTTGAACGAGCGCTGGTGCACGGCGACGCGCTTGCCGCCGTGCAGGAACTCCACGGCCAGCGCCGTGATGCGCGCCAGCAGCGTCTTGCCCACCAGCGGGTGCGGCACGCTGTAGAAGTGCCTCTCGAGCTGCACGTGGTAGTCGATGTGGACCTTGACCGACTTGAAGCTCGCCAGCTCGTAGCGGCCGCCGGGCAGCGGCGCCAACGCCGGTCGATCCAGCTCGGCGAACACGCTGGCGCGCGAGCCGGGCAGCTTCTGGAACGTCCGCTCGTTGAGCATGGGCAGCAGCTCGCCGATCGCCTCATCGACGTCGCACACCGCCTCGAAGCGGCGATCCCGCAGCCGTGCGAGGATCCAGCGCTCGACGACCTGCACGGCCGACTCGACCTTGGCCTTGTCCTGCGGCTTGCGGGGCCGCGCCGGCAGCACCGAGGTGCCGTAGTGGGCCGCGAAATCGAGCACCGTGTCGCTGGCGCGCGGCTCGTAGCGGTCCGGCTCGGCGATCATCGCCCGCGCGTTGTCGGGCACGATCAGCTGCGGCACGCCGCCGTAGAACTCCAGCGCCCGCACCAGCGCACCGAGCCAGTCGGCCATCGTCTGGCCCGGCGTGGCGCAGGCGAACGTGTAGCTCGACGCCCCCATCGCTGCGACGAACACGTTCGCGCGTCCGCCGTCACGCACCGCGATCGTGGGCCCCGCGTAGTCGATGAACAGCTTCTCGCCGGCGCGGTGGACCTGGCGCATCGAGCGCCGCAGCGACGCCGCGAACTCGCGGTAGTGCTCGAAGAACTGCGTTCGCCCCCAGGTCCGCTGCCCAGGATGCTCGGCCACGTACTCGTGCCACAGCAGCATCAACGTCACGCCCGGGCGCGACAACTCGCGATGCACGCGCGCGAAGTCCGGCATCACGACCCCCGATTCCCTGGGCCCTCGGCTAAGCAGCCGCGCCCGCAGCGCCTGCTCGTCCAGCGCGCCGACCGCCTCCCACGTCTCGAGCCCGGCCGCCGCCGCCAGCCCCACGTACTTGGCCACCACGCCCTTGGAGATCCGCAGCGCCTGCGCGATGCGCTGGTGCGACAGCTCCGCCTGCAACTTCAGGCGCAACACTTCCTTGATCATGCGTAGATCCATCCTCGATGCGGGCATCGATCCTCCGGGCAAAAAAGCGCGGACGATACGTGCCCTGGGTTGATGTCTACGCAGGACCAGTCGGCGCGTCCCTCATCGGCGCGCCGGCATCGTGACCGCCCATTCCGGCATCGTGACCGCCGAATCCGGACAACCCCGGAAAACGGTCACGATCCGCCGGATCGATCGGTCACGATGCTCCGGATTCGCCGGTCACGATCAACCGGATTCAGCGGTCACGTTCGGCCGGAATACGCAACCCCTACTCGGCGCTGCAGGCAACAGGTGCCAAGGGAAAGCTGATGCGGGCACTGCTCGCCAATGCGTGCGAAGCCGATCCCGTTCCCACCAGTGCGCCGTG
>CANGYF010000032.1 GCA_947458265.1 Betaproteobacteria bacterium | reverse complement strand
ATCATGTTCTTCACGTAGTCGGCGTGACCCGGGCAATCAACGTGCGCGTAGTGACGGTTCTCCGTCTCGTACTCCACGTGTGCCGTGTTGATCGTGATGCCCCGTGCCTTCTCTTCAGGCGCCGAGTCGATCTGGGCGTAGCTCTTCGCTTCGCCACCGAACTTGCGCGACAGGATCGTCGTGATCGCCGCCGTCAGCGTCGTCTTGCCGTGGTCCACGTGACCGATCGTCCCGACGTTCACGTGCGGCTTCGTGCGTTCGAATTTTCCCTTGGCCATGACTGTTCTTCCTTGCTAGGTGTACTGACCGATCACTTCTTGTTGACGATCGCCTCGGCGACGTTGCGCGGCGCTTCGGTGTAGTGCTTGAATTCCATCGTGTAGGTGGCGCGGCCCTGCGACAGCGAGCGCAGCGTCGTGGAGTAGCCGAACATCTCGGCCAGCGGCACTTCCGCCTTGATCACCTTGATGCCGCCGACCAGGTCGTCCATGCCCTGCACGATGCCGCGCCGGCCCGACAGGTCGCCCATCACGTTGCCCATGTAGTCTTCCGGCACCTCGACCTCGACCGCCATCATCGGCTCGAGCAGCACCGGGCTGGCCTTGCGCATCGCGTCCTTGAACGCCATCGACGCCGCCATCCGGAACGCGTTCTCGTTCGAGTCGACGTCGTGGTACGAACCGTCGAACAGCGTGACCTTCACGTCAACCACCGGGAAGCCGGCGAGCACGCCATTCGGCAGGGTCTCGACCAGGCCCTTATTCACCGCCGGGATGAATTCCCGCGGAACGGTACCGCCCTTGATCGCGTCGACGAACTCGAAGCCCTTGCCAGCCTCGTTCGGCTCGAGCTTGATCCAGACGTGACCGTACTGACCGCGACCGCCCGACTGCTTGACGAACTTGCCTTCCTGCTCGACCGCTTTCTTGACCGCCTCGCGGTATGCCACCTGGGGCGCACCGACGTTGGCCTCGACGCTGAATTCGCGGCGCATGCGGTCGACCAGAATCTCCAGGTGCAGCTCGCCCATGCCGGAGATGATCGTCTGGCCCGACTCCTCGTCGCTGCGCACGCGGAAAGACGGATCTTCCTGTGCCAGCCGGCCCAGCGCGATACCCATCTTCTCCTGGTCGGCCTTGGTCTTCGGCTCGACGGCGACGTGGATCACCGGCTCCGGGAAAACCATCTTCTCGAGGGTGATGATGTTGTCGGGGTTGCACAGCGTGTCGCCAGTGGTCGCGTCCTTCAGGCCGACCGCCGCGGCGATGTCGCCTGCGCGCACTTCTTTGATTTCTTCCCGCTGGTTCGCATGCATCTGCAGGATACGGCCGATGCGTTCCTTGCGATCCTTGATCGGGTTGTAGATGGTGTCGCCGGTGTTCACCACGCCGGAGTAGACCCGGAAGAAGATCAGCTGGCCGACGTAGGGATCGGTCATGATCTTGAAGGCGAGCGCGGCAAACGGCGCGTCGTCGGACGCGGCACGCACGACTTCCTTGCCGTCGTCGTCTTCGCCGGTCACCGGCTTCACTTCCGTCGGCGCGGGCAGGTAGTCGAGCACCGCGTCGAGCATCGCCTGGACGCCCTTGTTCTTGAACGCCGAGCCGCACATCATCGGCACGATCTCGCTGGAGATCGTACGGGCGCGGATACCCTTCTTGATGTCTTCTTCCGACAGATCACCACTGTCGAGGTACTTGTTCATCAGCTCTTCGGACGACTCTGCAGCAGCCTCGAGCATCTTCTCGCGCCACTCGGCCGCGGTGTCGGCGAGGTCTTCCGGGATGTCGACCAGATCGAACTTCATGCCCTGGGACGCGTCGTCCCACAGGATCGCCTTCATGCGGACCAGGTCGACCACGCCCTTGAAGTTCTCTTCGGCGCCGATCGGGATCTGGATCGCCACGACGTTGGCCTGCAGGCGCACCTTCATCTGGTCGTAGACCTTGAAGAAGTTGGCGCCGGTGCGGTCCATCTTGTTGACGAACGCGAGCCGCGGAACCCTGTACTTGTTCGCCTGACGCCAGACGGTCTCGGACTGGGGCTGCACGCCACCGACCGCGCAGTAGACCATGCACGCGCCGTCGAGCACTCGCATCGAGCGCTCGACTTCGATCGTGAAGTCGACGTGGCCAGGGGTGTCGATGATGTTGATGCGGTGTTCCGGGCGCGCCATGTCCATGCCGCGCCAGAAGCAGGTGGTCGCCGCCGACGTGATGGTGATGCCGCGCTCCTGCTCCTGCTCCATCCAGTCCATCGTCGCCGCACCGTCATGCACTTCGCCAATCTTGTGATTGACGCCGGTGTAGAACAGGATGCGTTCGGTGGTCGTCGTCTTCCCCGCGTCGATGTGCGCGGAGATGCCGATGTTGCGGTAGCGTTCGATGGGTGTTTTGCGAGGCACTTGGTAAGACCTTTGCGTTGGTTGGCGTCAATCCGGGATCGCCGGGTTACACCAGCGGGGCACGAGCAGTGATTCGAGCGACTTGTCCGGCGCTGCCCCGGTTGCGGGGCAGAAGATATTGGGCTGCCTGATCAGAAGCGGTAGTGCGAGAAGGCCTTGTTGGCCTCGGCCATCCGGTGCACTTCTTCGCGCTTCTTGATCGCACCGCCACGGCCTTCGGCCGCTTCGGCGATCTCATTCGCGAGGCGCTGTCCCATCGACTTCTCGCCACGCTTGCGCGCAGCTTCGCGCAGCCAGCGCATCGCGAGCGCGGTGCGGCGGATCGGGCGCACTTCGACCGGGACCTGGTAGTTCGCGCCACCGACGCGGCGGCTCTTCACCTCGACCATCGGACGGATGTTGCCGAGCGCCAGCGTGAACAGCTCCAGCGGATCCTTGCCCGACTTCTTGCCGAGCTGCTCGAGCGCACCGTAGATGATGCGTTCGGCGACCGACTTCTTGCCGCTCATCATCAGCACGTTGATGAACTTGGCGACTTCCTGGCTGCTGAACTTCGGGTCCGGCAGGATCTGGCGTTTGGGTACTTCGCGACGACGGGGCATGGCTGTTCCTCGGGCTGCAGGCTGGGCTTAGGCTGCCTTGGGTTTCTTGGCGCCGTACTTCGAACGGCTCTGCTTGCGATCCTTGACGCCCTGGGTGTCCAGGCTGCCGCGGACGACGTGGTAGCGCACGCCGGGAAGATCCTTCACCCGG
>CANGYF010000031.1 GCA_947458265.1 Betaproteobacteria bacterium | reverse complement strand
GCCGATCACCTCGAAGCCGTTCACCAGGCGCACCTTCGCGACCTTGCGCAACGCCGAGTTCGGCTTCTTCGGGGTCGTGGTGTAGACGCGCGTGCAGACACCGCGCCGCTGCGGCGAGTTCTGCAGGGCGGGAACCTTGCTCTTGGTCTTGACCGGTTCACGGCCGTGGCGCACCAGCTGATTGATCGTGGGCATTTATCGAGCCATCAAAAGATGAGGGAGACGCGAATGCGCCGTCCTCGTTAGGACAATTACGGAGCGGTGTTGCGTGCGTGCTGCAAGTGTTCTGCGTACTGCGTGCTGAATGCTGCTTTTCGTGGTCGACCGGTCCTGCCCGGGCGCGCTCATGAAGTGAGCGACCCTTGCCATTGAATCGGTACGACGCCGGCTGGATACGTTTTCGACTGCTGCGCAGGACCCCCGCCCGGACTGAGCCGGTAACGGGGACGACGCCCGTCTCGAAACGTCTTGCCGGGGAGGCGAAGCGGCCGGGGTACATCCGCGAGGATGCCTGCCTGCCGCCTGTTCAGCCCCGGTTTGCCGGAACGAAAAAAGATCGCGAGTTTAGGATGGGGGGCGAACCCTGTCAAGCCACCTGCTGTTCTGATTCGCTCCCTGCCTCGGCTGCCGGTTCGGCCGCTCCGGCACCCGCTTCCACGGATTCCTTCACCGGCGGGTTGCGCCGGGTGTTGTGGTACGCCAGGCCGGTGCCGGCAGGGATCAGCCGGCCGACGATGACGTTCTCTTTCAGGCCGCGCAGGTCGTCTTTCTTGCCCATGATGGCAGCCTCGGTCAGGACCCGGGTGGTTTCCTGGAACGAAGCGGCCGAGATGAACGAGTCGGTGGACAGCGATGCCTTGGTGATACCGAGCAGCATGTATTCGAAGTGCGCCGGGGTCTTGCCTTCTGCCTCGACGCGTTCGTTCTCCTCGAACACATCGGCGCGTTCGACCTGCTCGCCGACGATGAACTTGGTGTCGCCCGCTGCCACGATCATCACGCGGCGCAGCATCTGCCGCACGATGACCTCGATGTGCTTGTCGTTGATCTTCACGCCCTGCAGGCGGTACACGTCCTGCACTTCGTCGATGATGTAACGGGCAAGCGCCTCGACGCCCTGCAGACGCAGGATGTCGTGCGGATCGGCCGGGCCGTCGACGATCGACTCGCCCTTGTTCACCACCTGGCCGTCGTGCACCAGCACATGCTTTTCCTTGGGAATCAGGAACTCGTGCGTGACGCCGTCCATGTCGGTGATCACCAGGCGCTGCTTGCCCTTGGTGTCCTTGCCGAACGACACGGTACCGGTGATCTCGGCAAGCATGCCGGCATCCTTCGGCGAGCGCGCCTCGAACAGTTCGGCCACCCGCGGAAGACCGCCGGTGATGTCGCGCGTCTTCGAGGTTTCCTGGGGAATACGCGCCAGCACGTCGCCGACCGACACGTCCTGACCGTCACGCACCGAGATCACCGCACCGATCTGGAACGAGTAGATGGCGGGCTGCTCGGCACGGGCAATCTTCACTTCATTGCCCGACTCGTCGATCAGCTTGACCTGCGGACGCACGCCCTTGACCTGGGCACCGGCACGACGCTTCGGATCGATCACGACCAGCGTCGACAGGCCGGTGACCTCGTCGATCTGCCGTGCCACGGTCACGCCTTCCTCGACGTTCTCGAACTTGATGCGACCGCTGTACTCCGTGATCATCGGACGGGTGTGCGGATCCCAGTTGGCCAGCACCTGCCCGGCCTTCGTGGTGTCGCCGTCCTTGGCGGTCAGCGTCGCGCCGTACGGCACCTTGTGGCGCTCGCGCTCGCGGCCGCTCTCGTCGACCACCAGCACTTCGCCGGAGCGCGAGATCGCGACCGGTTCGCCACGGGCGTTGGTGACGTAGCGCATCGTGCCCGAGAAGCGGATGGTACCCGCCGACTTGGTCTCGATCAGGCTGGCCACCGCCGTACGCGAGGCCGCGCCGCCGATGTGGAAGGTACGCATCGTGAGCTGGGTGCCCGGCTCGCCGATCGACTGGGCAGCGATGACGCCCACCGCCTCGCCGACGTTGGCGATCTGGCCGCGGCCGAGGTCGCGTCCGTAGCACTTCGCGCACAGACCCCAGCGCGTCTCGCAGGTCAGCGGCGTACGCACCTTGACCTCGTCGATACCCAGCGATTCGATCGAATCGATCGAATCCTCGTCGAGCAGCACGCCGCTCTCGAACACCACCTCCTGGGTCTCGGGATGGGTGACCTCGGCAGCCAGCACGCGGCCGAGCACGCGCTCGCCCAGCGATTCGACCACCTCGCCACCTTCGACCAGCGCACGCATCGCGAAGCCGAGGGAGGTACCGCAATCCGGCTCGGTGACCACCAGATCCTGGGTCACGTCGACCAGGCGGCGGGTCAGGTAGCCCGAGTTGGCGGTCTTCAGCGCGGTGTCGGCAAGGCCTTTACGCGCGCCGTGGGTCGAGATGAAGTACTGCAGGACGTTCAGACCCTCGCGGAAGTTCGCGGTGATCGGCGTCTCGATGATCGAGCCGTCAGGCTTGGCCATCAGGCCGCGCATGCCGGCGAGCTGGCGGATCTGCGCGGCGGAACCGCGCGCACCCGAGTCGGCCATCATGTAGATCGCGTTGAACGATTCCTGCATGACCGGCTTGCCCTTGTCCATCTTGGGCACCTTGTGGCCGTCTTCGTCGACCAGGACCGGCTCGCTGCCGAGCTGCTCCATCATCGCCTTGGCAACGAGGTCACCGGCGCGGCCCCAGATGTCGACCACCTTGTTGTAGCGTTCGCCCTGGGTGACCAGGCCCGAGGTGTACTGCGCCTCGATCTCCTGGACTTCCTTCTGGGCGGCACCGATGAGCTTCTCTTTCTCGTTCGGCACCAGCATGTCGCCGACCGCGATCGACACGCCGGCGCGGGTGGCCAGCGTGAAGCCCGACTGCATCAGCTTGTCAGCGAAGATGACCGTCTCGCGCAGCCCGCAGCGCCGGAACGCGCCGTTGATCAGCCGCGAGATTTCCTTCTTCTTCAGCGTCTTGTTGATCACCTGGAACGGCAGGCCCGGCGGCAGGATCTCGGACAGCATTGCCCGGCCGACCGTGGTGTCGTAGCGCTTGATCGACTCGACACGCTCGCCGTTGTCGTCGAACAGCACCTCGCGGATGCGGATCTTGACCTTGGCCTGCAGCTCGCACTGCCCGGTCTCGTAGGCACGACGGGCCTCCGACACGTCGATGAAGGCCATGCCCTCGCCGCGCGCACCGATCTTCTCGCGGGTGGCGTAGTACAGGCCCAGCACGATGTCCTGCGACGGCACGATGATCGGCTCGCCGTTGGCCGGCGACAGCACGTTGTTGGACGACAGCATCAGCGTGCGCGCTTCCATCTGCGCTTCCAGCGACAGCGGCACGTGGACGGCCATCTGGTCGCCGTCGAAGTCGGCGTTGAACGCCGCGCAGACCAGCGGATGCAGCTGGATCGCCTTGCCTTCGATCAGCACCGGCTCGAACGCCTGGATGCCCAGGCGGTGCAGGGTCGGGGCACGGTTGAGCATCACCGGATGTTCGCGGATGACGTCTTCCAGGATGTCCCAGACCGCCGGCTCTTCGCTCTCGACCATCCGCTTGGCGGCCTTGATGGTGGTCGCCATGCCCAGGACTTCGAGCTTGTTGAAGATGAACGGCTTGAACAGCTCGAGCGCCATCTTCTTCGGCAGGCCGCACTGGTGCAGCTTGAGCTGCGGGCCCACCACGATGACCGAACGGCCGGAGTAATCGACGCGCTTGCCCAGCAGGTTCTGCCGGAAACGGCCGCCCTTGCCCTTGATCATGTCGGCCAGCGACTTCAGCGGGCGCTTGTTGGCGCCGGTCATCGCCTTGCCGCGGCGGCCATTGTCGAGCAGCGAGTCGACGGCTTCCTGCAGCATGCGCTTCTCGTTGCGCACGATGATCTCGGGGGCCTTCAGCTCGAGCAGGCGCTTCAGGCGGTTGTTGCGGTTGATCACCCGGCGGTACAGATCGTTCAGGTCGGAGGTCGCGAAGCGGCCACCGTCCAGCGGCACCAGGGGACGCAGGTCCGGCGGCAGCACCGGCAGCACTTCCATGATCATCCAGTCGGGCTTGATGCCCGATTTCTGGAACGCCTCGAGCACCTTCAGGCGCTTGGCGATCTTCTTGATCTTGGTCTCGGAGCTGGTCGCGGCGAGGTCGGTACGCAGCGTCTCGACTTCGCGGTCGAGGTCGAGGTTGCGCAGCAGCGCGCGCACGCCCTCGGCGCCCATGCTGGCGGAGAACTCGTCGCCGTGCTCTTCAAGCTTGGCGAGATAGTCGTCCTCGGTCAGCAGCTGGCCGCGCTTGAGCGGGGTCATCCCCGGCTCGGTGACCACGTATGCCTCGAAGTACAACGCGCGCTCGATATCGCGCAGCGTCATGTCGAGCACCATGCCCAGGCGCGAGGGCAGCGACTTCAGGAACCAGATGTGAGCGACCGGCGAGGCGAGCTCGATGTGGCCCATGCGCTCGCGACGGACCTTCGACAGCGTGACCTCGACGCCGCACTTCTCGCAGATGACGCCGCGGTGCTTGAGGCGCTTGTACTTGCCGCACAGGCACTCATAGTCCTTGACCGGCCCGAAGATCTTGGCGCAGAACAGGCCGTCGCGCTCGGGCTTGAAGGTGCGGTAGTTGATGGTTTCCGGCTTCTTCACTTCGCCGTAGGACCACGAACGGATCTTGTCGGGCGAGGCCAGCCCGATCTTGATCGCGTCGAATTCTTCTTCCTGGGTGACTTGCTTGAACAGGTCGAGCAAAGCTTTCATTCGTCACTCCTTGTTGAAACCGATGGGTGCAGCAGCAGGGGGTACAACCGGTCGTGGACCGGGCGGCGAACCGCCCCTGCCTCAATAGCGTTCGAGGTCGATATCGATCGCGAGCGAGCGGATTTCCTTCACCAGCACGTTGAACGACTCCGGCATGCCGGCATCGATCTTGTGCTCGCCCTTGACGATGTTCTCGTAGACCTTGGTACGTCCGGACACGTCGTCCGACTTGACCGTGAGCATCTCCTGCAGCGTGTAGGCGGCGCCGTACGCTTCCAGCGCCCAGACCTCCATCTCGCCGAAGCGCTGTCCGCCGAACTGCGCCTTGCCGCCCAGCGGCTGCTGGGTGACCAGGCTGTACGGGCCAGTCGAGCGTGCGTGCATCTTGTCGTCGACCAGGTGGTGGAGCTTGAGCACGTGCATGTAGCCGACCGTGACCTCGCGCTCGAAGGGCTCGCCCGAGCGGCCGTCATGCAGCCGCACCTGGCCGCTGGTGGGCAGGCCCGCCAGCTCCAGCATGCCCTTGATCTCGCCTTCGGTCGCGCCGTCGAACACCGGGGTGGCGAACGGGACGCCCTTCTTCAGGTTGCCCGCCAGCGCCAGCACCTCGCCGTCGTCCAGCGACTCGATCTGCTCAGGCTGGCCGCTGTCGTTGTAGACGTTGGTCAGGAACTTGCGCACCTCGGAGGCATTGGCCTGCGCGCGCAGCATACGGTCGATGCGCTGGCCCAGGCCCTTGGCCGCCCAGCCCAGGTGGGTCTCGAGGATCTGCCCGACGTTCATCCGCGACGGCACGCCGAGCGGGTTGAGGACCACGTCGACCGGGGTGCCGTCGTCCATGTACGGCATGTCTTCCACCGGCACGATCTTCGAGATCACGCCCTTGTTGCCGTGGCGGCCGGCCATCTTGTCGCCCGGCTGCAGGCGGCGCTTCACGGCCAGGTAGACCTTGACCATCTTGATCACGCCCGGCGACAGCTCGTCGCCGCTGGTCAGCTTGCGCTTCTTCTCTTCGAACATGTGGTCGAAGCGCAGGCGAACCTGCTCGATGCCGTCCTTCAGCTGCTCGAGCTGGGTGGCCGCCTCGTCGCTCGCCAGCCCGATGTCGAACCAGTGGAACCGGTCGACGCTGTCGAGGTATTCCTTGGTGAGCTTGGTGCCCTTGGCCAGCTTGTTCGGGCCCTTGTTGGCGACCTTGTTCACCAGCAGGCGCTCGATACGACCGAAGGTATCGTCCTCGACGATGCGCAGCTGGTCGGCGAGGTCCATCTTGTAGCGCTTGAGCTCGTCGTCGATGATCTGCTGGGCGCGCTTGTCGCGCTCGATGCCCTCGCGGGTGAACACCTGGACGTCGATCACCGTGCCGGTCATGCCCGGGGGCACGCGCAGGCTGGTGTCCTTCACGTCGGAGGCCTTCTCGCCGAAGATCGCCCGCAGCAGCTTCTCTTCCGGCGTGAGCTGGGTCTCGCCCTTCGGCGTGACCTTGCCCACCAGCACGTCGCCCGCCTCGACCTCGGCACCGATGTAGATGATGCCGGACTCGTCCAGGCGGCCGAGCTGGTTCTCGGACAGGTTCGAGATATCGCGGGTGATCTCTTCCGGCCCGAGCTTGGTGTCGCGTGCGACGACCGACAGCTCCTCGATGTGGATCGAGGTGAAGCGGTCTTCGGCGACCACGCGCTCCGAGATCAGGATCGAGTCCTCGAAGTTGTAGCCGTTCCACGGCATGAACGCGACCAGCAGGTTCTGGCCCAGCGCGAGTTCGCCCAGGTCGGTCGATGCGCCGTCGGCGATGACGTCTCCACGGGCGATCACGTCGCCGACCTTCACGATCGGACGCTGGTTGATGTTCGTGTTCTGGTTCGAACGCTGGTACTTGACCAGGTTGTAGATGTCCACGCCGACTTCGCCGGCGCCGGTCTCGTTGTCGTTCACGCGAACCACGATGCGGCTCGCGTCGATGTAGTCGACCACGCCACCGCGCAGCGCCTGCACCGCGGTGCCGGAGTCGACCGCGACGGTGCGCTCGATGCCGGTGCCGACCAGCGGCTTCTCGGGACGCAGGCAGGGAACGGCCTGGCGCTGCATGTTCGAGCCCATCAGCGCCCGGTTCGCGTCGTCATGCTCGAGGAACGGGATCAGCGAGGCTGCGACCGAGACGATCTGCGCCGGCGCGACGTCCATGTACTCGATCTTGTCCGGCGCGGCCATGGTGAATTCATTGTGCTGCCGGCACGAGATGATCTGGTCGACGAACTTGCCGTTGCCGTCCAGTTCGGCGTTGGCCTGGGCGATCGTGTACTTGCTCTCTTCGATCGCGGACAGGAAGACGATCTCGTCACTGACGCGGCTGTCTTCGACCTTCCGGTACGGGGTCTCGAGGAAACCGTACTCGTTGGTGCGTGCATACAGCGCCAGCGAGTTGATCAGGCCGATGTTCGGACCTTCCGGCGTCTCGATCGGGCAGACGCGACCGTAGTGGGTCGGGTGCACGTCGCGCACCTCGAAGCCGGCACGCTCGCGCGTCAGGCCACCCGGCCCGAGGGCGGACACGCGCCGCTTGTGGGTGATCTCGGACAGCGGGTTGGTCTGGTCCATGAACTGCGACAGCTGGCTGGAGCCGAAGAACTCGCGGATCGCAGCGGACACCGGCTTCGCGTTGATCAGGTCGTGCGGCATCAGGTTCTCGGACTCGGCCTGCGACAGGCGTTCCTTGACCGCGCGCTCGACCCGCACCAGGCCAGCGCGGAACTGGTTCTCGGCCAGTTCGCCCACCGAACGCACCCGGCGGTTGCCCAGGTGGTCGATGTCGTCGATCTCGCCACGGCCGTTGCGCAGCTCGACCAGGATCTTGATGACGGCGACGATATCCTCGGCGGCCAGCGTCGCGGCGCCCTTGACTTCATTGCGGCCGATGCGGCGGTTGAACTTCATACGACCCACAGCCGACAGGTCGTAGCGCTCTTCCGCGAAGAACAGGCCGTGGAACAGGCTGCGCACCGCATCTTCGGTCGGCGGCTCGCCAGGGCGCATCATGCGGTAGATCGCAACCTGGGCGGCGATCTGGTCCGGGGTCTCGTCGATGCGCAGCGTCTGCGAGATGTACGGGCCTTCGTCCAGGTCGTTGGTGTAGATGGTCTCGATCTGCTCTGCCTTGCCGCCGCGGAACAGGTCGATCAGGTCTTCGGTGATCTCGTCGTTCGCACGGGCGAGGATCTCGCCGGTCTCGGTGTCGATCACGTTGTGGGCCAGCGCACGACCGAGCAGGTACTCGCCCGGCACGGTGATGGTCTTCAGGCCTGCCTGCTCGATCTCGCGCACATGCTTGGCGGTGATCCGCTTGTCGCGCTGGACGATGACCTTGCCGGCCTTGGTAACGAAATCGAAGCCGGCGGTATCGCCGCGCAGCCGCTCGGGCACCAGGTCGACGGTGATCTCACCATTGGCGAAGTGGAAGGTGTCGGTCTTGAAGAAGTCCGCCAGGATCTGCTCGGGGTTGTAGCCGAGCGCCTTGAGCAGGATCGTGACCGGCATCTTGCGACGGCGGTCGACGCGGAAATAGAGGTAGTCCTTCGGGTCGAACTCGAAGTCGAGCCACGAGCCGCGATAGGGAATCACGCGCGCCGAGAACAGCAGCTTGCCGGACGAATGGGTCTTGCCGCGGTCGTGTTCGAAGAACACGCCGGGCGAACGGTGCAGCTGCGAGACGATCACGCGCTCGGTGCCGTTAATGACGAAGGAACCGGTGTCGGTCATGAGCGGGATCTCGCCCATGTAGACCTCCTGCTCCTTCACTTCCTTGACCGGGAAGCCCTCGGTGCCGTCCTTGCCTTTGACCTTGGGAGCTTCCTTGTCCATGATCGTCAGGCGTACCTTCGCGCGCAGCGGGGCGGCGAAGGTCAGGCCACGCTGCTGGCATTCCTTGACGTCGAACGGCGGCGTGCTCAGCGAGTAGCTGACGAAGTCCAGCCGGGCGTTGCCCGAGTGGCTGGTGATCGGGAAGATCGACTGGAACGCGGCCTGCAGCCCGGCTTCGCCGGTGCGTGCGTCGGCCAGCATGTCGGCTTGCAGGAAGTGACGATAGGATTCGAGCTGGGTGGCGAGCAGGAACGGAACCGGCAACACGCTGGCACGCTTCGCGAAGCTCTTGCGGATGCGTTTCTTCTCGGTGAATGAATAGCTCATCGTTTACTCCTGCAGGCGACGGATAGACTGGGGTGGTGCGCTGCTACGGGTACTGCTGCTG
This sequence comes from Betaproteobacteria bacterium, assembly GCA_947458265.1. Lineage (GTDB taxonomy): Bacteria > Pseudomonadota > Gammaproteobacteria > Burkholderiales > CAIKXV01 > CAIKXV01. The sequence continues at coordinate 4,076 of CANGYF010000031.1, read as the reverse complement.
CGGGTACTGCGGTGATGACGGCAAAGCGAGTGCGGGCCGGCGGTCACCCGCCGGCCCACGGCCCTCAACAAATGCTTGATGCCTGTCCGGCATGGCGCGCACCGTTATCGGTGCCACCCTGCCGGCCGGGGAAGGACCCCGGTACTGACTTTTCGGTCCTGCGTCGCGTCACTTCAGCTCGACCGCTGCGCCCGCATCGGTCAGCTGCTTCATGATCGCGTCTGCGTCGGCCTTCGAAACGCCTTCCTTCACCGGCTTCGGCGCACCGTCGACCAGGTCCTTGGCTTCTTTCAGGCCCAGCGCGGTGATCGCACGCACGGCCTTGATGACCTCGACCTTCTTCTCGCCAGCCGACTTCAGGATGACCGTGAACTCGGTCTTCTCTTCCGCCGGGGCGGCAGCGCCGGCTGCCGGGGCGGCAACGGCCACCGACGCGGCTGCGGCCGAAACGCCGAACTTCTCTTCCATTTCCTTGATCAGCTCGGACAGCTCCAGCACGGTCAGGCCGGCGATTGCGTCGAGGATTTCTGCTTTTGCGACTGCCATTTCAAGTACTCCCGCTATTGCAAATGTCGATTGGATGGATTGTTGTCACCGGGCGATGAGCCGGCCATGAGGCCTGCCCTGCCGCCTGAGGGAATGCCCGCTCAGGCTGCTGCTTCGGCGGGTGCTTCCGCACCCTGCTTCTGGTCGCGCACGGCCGCTGCCGTACGAACGAAACGCGCAGGAACTTCGTTCAGCGTCTGGACGAACTTCGCCACCGGCGCCTGCATCGTTCCCATCAGCTTGGAGAGCAGTTCTTCGCGCGACGGGAGTCGCGCCAGGCCCTGGATCTCTTTCGCCGACAGCACCTGGTCGGGCAATGCACCGCCCCGGATCACCAGCTTGTCGTTCGCCTTCGAGAACTCGTCGAGCACCTTCGCTGCCTTGACCGGATCGGCCGAGATTCCGTACGCAAGCGGGCCGACCAGCTGGTCGGCAAGCGCCTTGAACGGAGTCCCGTCGACCGCACGGCGGGCGAGGGTGTTCTTGAGCACCTTCAGGTAGACGCCTTCTGCGCGGGCCTTGCGCCGCAGTTCGGTCATTGCACTGACGCCCATGCCGCGGTATTCCGCGATCACGACCGACTGTGCCTTCCCGAGTTCAGCGCTCAGCTCGGCGACAACTGCCTGTTTGTCCTGCAGAGTCAAACTCAAGGTGCACCTCCTTAACTGAACCGCACCACCTGCACCGACGCGGGTGCCGCCAGGAGAACCGTCCCGGCTACCGCCGCCCCGGATGGGGTGGAAAGCACAACACGGCGACCTTGATCCAGGATATCGACACTGCAACCGCTCCTGTTTCGGGGGTACGCCATCTGCGTAGGACGCCGGTTGCCGGTATGCATACAGCCATACCGTCTTCCGGCATTAAGTTCCGGGGGAACGCCTACGGTCTTTGACAACCCCGGCGGATCGGCAGCCTGTCGCTGCTGCCGCCCCGCCGGGCCCAAAGTTCTGTCTTCCGTTGCAGCTGCCAGCTGCACACCTCCGGCAAATGCGCTATTGCGCCTCGCGCGAAGCGACCAGGCTGCCCTGGTCGACGCGGACACCGGCACCCATCGTCGACGACAGGCTGACCCGACGGACGTAGATGCCCCTCGCACCGGCCGGCTTGGCCCGGTTCAGCGCATCGATCAGTGCGCCGAGGTTCTCCTGCAGCGCCTCGACCGTGAACGACGCACGGCCGATGGTGCACTGGACGATGCCCGCCTTGTCGGTGCGGTACTGCACCTGGCCGGCCTTGGCGTTCTTGACGGCCTGGACGACGTCGGCGGTAACCGTGCCCACGCGCGGGTTCGGCATCAGGCCACGCGGGCCGAGGATCTGGCCCAGCTGACCGACCACGCGCATGGAGTCGGGCGTCGCGATCGCGATGTCGAAGTTGATGTTGCCGGCCTTCACCTGCTCGGCGAGGTCGTCGAAACCGACGACGTCCGCACCGGCGGCGAGCGCTTCCTTGGCCTTGTCGCCCTGGGCGAACACTGCCACTCGCTTGGTCTTGCCGGTGCCCTGCGGCAGCACCAGCGAGCCGCGCACGATCTGGTCGGACTTCTTGGCATCGACGCCGAGGTTGATCGCGACATCGATGGATTCGTTGAACTTCGCCGTTGCGTTGTCCTTGACCAGCTTCAGGGCGTCGGCCAGCGGGTAGAGCTTTTCGCGGTCGACGCTCTTGCGCACCGCGGTGTAGCGTTTGGAGACGTGTGCCATGTCAGAGTCCCTCCACTTCGACGCCCATGCTGCGGGCGCTGCCGGCCACGGTACGCATGGCGGCCTCGAGATCGGCGGCAGTCAGGTCAGGCTGCTTGGCCTTGGCGATCTGTTCGCACTGGGCGCGCGACAGCTTTCCGACCTTGTCGGTATGGGGCGTCTTGCTGCCCTTGGTGATGCCCAGCGCCTTCATGATGAGCACCGAAACCGGCGGCGTCTTCATGATGAAGGTGAAGGTCTTGTCCGCGTAGGCGGTGATCACCACCGGCGTGGGCAGGCCGGGTTCCATCTTCTGCGTGGCGGCATTGAACGCCTTGCAGAATTCCATGATGTTCAGACCACGCTGGCCCAGCGCCGGGCCGATCGGCGGGCTGGGGTTGGCCTTGCCTGCAGGAACCTGCAGCTTGATGTAACCGACGACTTTCTTTGCCACGAATCATGCTCCTTCGATGACGGGTATGAACGAGCGAGCTGCGCTCTCCCCGGGGTGGCAGCCCGTGCGATCCTGAGATCGCACGCACTGCCGGATTGGATGCTGCAACTTCCTCAACTGCCGCCTGGTGCCCGCGCGCGGGCACCGCGCGTCAGGCCTTCTCCACCTGCGAAAAATCGAGCTCGACAGGGGTGGAACGGCCGAAGATCGACACTGCGACCCGCAGCTTGTTCTTCTCGTAGTTCACTGCTTCCACGGTGCCGTTGAAGTCGGTGAACGGGCCTTCCTTCACCCGCACCATCTCGCCGCTCTCGAACAGCACCTTCGGCTTGGGTTTCTCGACGCCTTCCTGGATCTGGTGCAGGATGTTGTCGACCTCGCGCTGGCTGATCGGGGTCGGCTTGGTCGCCGTGCCGCCGATGAAGCCGGTGACCTTGGGCGTACTCTTGATCAGGTGCCAGGTGTCGTCGGTCATCTCCATCTCGACCAGCACATAGCCCGGGAAGAACTTGCGCTCGCTGATCGTCTTCTGACCCGCCTTCATCTCGACCACTTCTTCGACCGGCACCAGCACCTGGCCGAACTTGTCCTGCATTCCGGTACGCTGGATACGGTCGAGCAACGTGCGCTGCACGCTCTTCTCGAACCCCGAGTACGCATGAACGACATACCAGCGCTTGCCACTCATCACTCAGTCCGCCCCATCAAGAGTTGCACCAGGTAAAGCAGGCTGGCGTCCACGATCCACAGGAATATTGCGCTGACGACGCAGAACGCGAACACGATGCCCGTGGTCTGCAGTGTTTCCTTGCGCGTCGGCCACACCACTTTCTTGGTCTCTTCGACCGACTGCAGCGCGAAGGCACGGAAACGCGTGCCCTGCACCGTCGTCCACATTGCGCCCACGGCGACGATCACGCCAGCCAGCACGCACACCACGCGCACCACGGCCGGGCTCTGGTCGAAATGGTAGAAACCGTAGAGCCCGGCGACCACCGCGACTGCTGCCAGGACTATCTTCGCTTTATCCATGTACCCGTCTGTTCTGGTGGTGGCATCGGATGGCAGGCCAGGAGGGTGTCGAACCCCCAACCTTCGGTTTTGGAGACCGACGCTCTGCCAATTGAGCTACTGGCCTTCCGACGACACCGCACTGCAGGGGCTGCCGAGCAGCCCCGGAGTTGCAGTCCTTGTGAATCTTCGCCCGATCAGGCGATGACCTTGGCGACGACACCCGCGCCAACGGTCTTGCCACCTTCGCGGATCGCGAAGCGCAGCCCCTCTTCCATCGCGATCGGCTGGATCAGCGTGACCGTGATCGAAATGTTGTCCCCCGGCATCACCATCTCGGTGCCTTCCGGCAGGTCGATCGAGCCGGTCACGTCCGTCGT
>CANGYF010000030.1 GCA_947458265.1 Betaproteobacteria bacterium | reverse complement strand
GTCCCAACCGTGTCGGTGAACGCGCCCATTCCGAGTGTGCCGCCGGTCCCCAGCGTCACGGCTGCCGTATCCGCCAGTTGATTCGATGCACCCAGGTTCAGAGTGCCGGCGGTGTAGACGTTGATCGCCACATTGGCACTGTTCAACCCGCTGGCCGCACCCAGCGCGAGCGTGCCCCCATACACGTCGACTCTCGTCGCCGCTGCAGTCCCGTTGAGGGCAGTCGTACCGCCGGTCTGGAAGATCGTGCCTGCCCCGAGGTTGGCGTTGATCGTGCCCCCGCCCAGAGCATACGTCGTGGCAGTCAGCGTACCCGTACCACCCAGCGTGCCGCCGAACGTAAAGAGCGTGCCAACCGTGTCGGTGAACGCGCCCATTCCAAGTGTGCCGCCGGTCGCCAGCGCCACGGCTGCCGTATCCGCCAGTTGATTCGACGCGCCCAGGTTCAGCGTGCCGGCGTTGTTGACGTTGATCGCAACATTGGTACCGGTCAGCCCGCTGGCTGCACCCAGCGCGAGCGTGCCCCCAACCACGAAGACCGTCGTCGCCGCTGCAGTGCCGTTGAGCGCGGTACTCGCAGTATGGTTGATCCTCCCTGCCCCGAGGTTGGCGTTGATCGTGCCACCGCCAAGATCATACGTCGTGGCAGTCAGCGTACCCGTACCGCCCAGCGTGCCGCCGGTCGTAGCCAGCGTACCGACCGTGTCGGTGAACGCGCCCATCCCGAGTGTGCCGCCGGTCCCCAGCGTCACGGCTGCACTGTTCGCCAGTCGATCCGCTGACCCGAGGTTCAGCGCACCGCCGGTGATATTCACTGTCGTCGCGGCCGCTGTGCCGTTCAGGGTAGTCGTACCCCCGGTCTGGTTGATCGTGCCCACCCCGAGGTTGGCGTCGATCGTGCCCCCGCCCAGAACGTACGTCCCGGCAGTCAGCGTACCCGTACCACCCAGCGTGCCGCCGGTTATGCTGAATGAGCCGGCGGTGGCAGCACTGTTCAGGGTGACGTTGCCGGAGTTCAGGTTGACAACGCCGGATCCGCCGACAGCCATCGTGCCGCCGTTCAGACTGATCGTGGTCGTACCGAGATTCACGGCGCCGCCCGGGTTCAGAACGAGGCCGAGCGCGCCTGACGTCGAGCTAATCGACGCATTCACGTTGATGTTGCTGGCCGCTTCCAGCGTGAGGGTCGCAGCGCTGCCCGCAGTCTTGGCGATCGGGGCGCTGACGGTGATATTGCCTGCCTGTGTGCCAGTCACGCCAGTGCTGATGCTCACGCTGGTACCAATGTCGAGCGCGTCGGTGATCGCAAATGTCGAGATGGTTGAGTTGTCTGCCCCTGCGACGAAAATCGGCGAATCAAAATCCAAGTCGCCATCGCCGAACGCCCCTAACGCCTGGATCTCGACGTTGTACGGGTCGAGCAGCCACACGCCGGGCTTGCCGCGCGGCGCGGAGGCGTCGGCGGGCCGGGTTACCTCGAGAAACTGCTTGCCTGAGGTTTCGATGAAGCCGCCATCGCCCGCCTGCGCGCCGCCGCGCGCGCTGAGCGTCCCGTAGACACGGGTGGCGTCGTCCGCCCAGACAATGATCTTTCCGCCATCGCCAGATTGGGTCGCATCCGCGGTGATGGTTGCGTTCGCGCCTACGTAAGTCGCCGTGGCGTTCTGCACATCGGGATTCCTGCCGAGGTAGTCGCCGCCCACCAGCACCGTTCCGCCGCCTGCCGGCCCCGACGCATCGATGCGCGCATTGCCGGACAGACCAACCTTGTCGCCCAGCACCTGAACCGTGCCGCCAGAGGTGCCTGCGGCAGTGCCTGAGGCATCGACGATGCCGCTGACATTCACGATACCGGTCTTGCCACCGCTGAAGAAGATCTCGCCACCGCGTTCTACGATCGTATTGGCGCGAACGACACCGTCCATGTTGATGACTGTGGCCATCGCGTCGCTCAACGTCTCGGCGGAGATGATCACGCGGCCGCCGTTGGCCTGAATCAGCCCCACGTTCGAGACTGAAGCGTCGAGCGCCGCAGCGTCCACACTCAGCTTGAGCAATCCGTCTCCGCGGAAGTCCATGCTGACCCGGTCTCCGGCGCCAAGACCGACGCTGCCCCGATTCGCTACCAGAGTCCCCGTGTTGGTGATCTGCGGCGCGATGAACACGATTGCGCCACCGTCTGCGGTGCGCACGCTTCCGTGATTGACGATCGAACCCGCACTGCCGCCGTTGGAGAACGACAGCTTGCCACCCGCCATGAATGCCGCATTATTCAGGTCTAGCGTGCTGCCGACGAACCCGCCGACATCGATCTGGGCGCCCCGCCCGATGAGGATGCCGTTGGAGTTCAGCAGGAACACCTGCCCATTGGCAGTGATGCGCCCGAAGATTTCGCTGGGGCTGCCGCCGATCACCCGGTTCAGAATTGCGGCGCTGGAGCTGGGCTGGATGAAGTTCACCGAGCCACCAGCGCCCACGCTGAAGCTGCGCCAGTCGATGGCTGCACGCTGGCTCGTCTGCGTGATCGTCAGCGCATTACCGGTTGCCGCGCCGATCGTGGCGGAGCCGGCTGTGACCTGTCCTCCTGAAGGCAGCGCGACGATCTGCGCGTGCGCCGTAGACAACGACAAGGAAGTGCCTGCGATCACGAAAGCCTGTGCGACGGCCATTGCGACACGGCGAACTGCAAAAGGCTGCGCACATGCAGCTTTCATTCCGGCTCGGCTGCGTGCAACGCGATTCCCTGCTGCCATCTTTTGCCCCTCGTTGAATGCGCATCAACTTGTCATCGGCCGCGCCCCCGCGCAGCCGTCCCGCCGGAACCCTGATCAGATCAGGTTCTTGCTGATCTGGAACCAGATCCTGGGATTGGAACTGCGGTCGCCAGACACGATGGCGTCACCGCCGGTGCGCCACGCGACGTCCAGCCGAATCAGGTGCGATCCAGGTTTGCTCAGGCGAACACCGAAACCTGCGCCCTGCAGCTTGTTGTTGGCGGGAATCGCACCGCCGCCGGTGTTGCAGAGATCGACGTCCCTGCACACGTTGGCCTTGGCTGCGTCATAAAACACCGCAAGCGTAGAGGCACCGAGCGTCTCACTGCGCAGGAACTCTAACCGCGGCGAGTAGCGCAGTTCACCCTGGAACAACACGCCTTCGTCTGCGATCAGTTGGCCTGTGGGGTAAGCCCGCACACCGTTCGCACCACCCAGATTGAAGCGCTCAGCGTTTGTAAGGTTCTTTCTTGCAGCTTGGGCAGACAAGGTAGCGGACAAAGAGAAGAGACTGTCGGTCCCACCGATGAACTGCACCGTCTGAAAGTCGATATTGAGTTTTTCGAAAGATCCGTTCGTACGGCTCAGATCATTGGCATTGGTCAGGTCCTGGCTATCACGGATCTCGAGCTTGCCCGACGTGACCAGGAGGGAGCCAACCGATATGGAACCGTTGGCTTGACGGAAGTCACCGAAAAGTCCGAGCTTGCCGGCGTCAATCTGCTTTTTGACGTCCGTCGGCGGGTTTCCAGTCTTGTCTACCAACGACTTGAAGTCGTAGCCCACCTGCCCGAAGACGTTCAGGTTACGCGCGCGGATGATCGGATGCGTCGCGGACAGGCTGTACGTATCCGCTGTACCGGTCGCGTCGAGCGACTCGAAGTCCCCGCCGACCTTGTACCTGACGTGGGAGTAACTAAACCCAAGCTTCGTGCCCCAATGCCCTACGGGCAGGATGTAATTGAATCGACCCAAGGCGGTCTGGCCATCGAAGTCCTGATAGACCCATCGAGCGCTCACCTGATCGCCTAGCCCAAGGGCGTTGTTGAATCGCAGGTTCGTTCCAAACCGGTAGGTTCCCGTCGATTTGCTGCCGCCGTTATCGACATCGACCGACGCACCGAATCGAAACGGCGAGTCCTCAACCTTGACCAACAGATCCGCGTCCCCGACAGCGGCGCCCGGGCCCAGTTCGGACGTGACCGTAACCATACCGTTCACGTCCTGCAGGAGATAAAGGCGCCTTTCCAGCTCCGCTTTATGGATTGGCGCCCCGCTTTCCAGGGTTCCCAGAATGCCCTGGGCGACGCTCGGCCTGATCTGCTTCAAGCCGGAAGAATCCAACAGGACGCGCCCCAGACGACCTTCGACAATCGAGATCTCGAGAACGCCGCCGGTCACCTTCTGTTCCGGGTAATAGGCGACAGCAGTCACATAACCGGCGTTTCGATACACATCTTCGATCGCGATCAGGACCTGCCGCAGCTCCGCATCAGCCAGCGTGCGTCCCTTGAACTTTTCAACCGCCGCCAGCAGACGCTCATCGCTGAAAAGAGTGTTGCCGTTGATCCGGAAGTCGATGACCTGAACCGATCCGACAATCTTTCCAGCACGCCGCGGTTCAGGCGCCTTCGGAATACCAGTTGCCGGCCGGGTCGGCACCTCGATCGGCTCTCGCTGCTGCTGCAGGATGGTGCCCGCGTCCGGCCGTGGTTGCGCCGACGCTACAGGGCACACGGCAAGCGCGAATACCGCAAACGAGAAAGCGCCTGTAGAAGCGCGCCAGCGAAAATCGGTCGGGACAAGGCTAAGTTTGGTCTCAGGCTGACGAAACTCGACTGCGTCATTGATCATTTTTGCGGGCCCCTTGGCGCGTCGTGCGAATGCGCGCGCTCTGATTAAGGTCAGGCATCAACTTTTACAATGTGGCTATTACTATAAACAAACTTCTTCCTTGCTTCGCCTGATCGGGTGAACTTCACGAAGGCTTGGCTCAAATCTGACAACAGCCACGGTCGACACCAGACGGCCGTCTCCGTTGTGATCGTGGCCTTCGGACGGCTTTGTCAATACTTGCCGATGCCGGTCGGTGGATACTGCACGACGGACATGTAGGGGAAGTTGCAGCAGAGCGGATCCTGCCAGCGCTCGCACGTCACACAGGCCTCGTGATCGGTCAGCCCAGATCATGGAACTGGCCGCCACCCACCTGGGGAATGGCGCGTGGCTGATGGCAGTTTTCCAGGTCAGCGGCGACCGGACACGCGTCATCGGCCTGAGCGTCGACCGAAAGATCGATACAGGGGCGCGCAGCGGCACAGCACCGGTTATCCAGGCCGCCTGCTTGCCTGCCTACTTGACCTTCGCCGCTTCCTGGGCCAGGTACAGCCAGGTATCGACCACCGTATCCGGGTTCAGCGACAGGCTGCCGATGCCCTCTTCCATCAGCCAGCGCGCCAGGTCTGGATGGTCGGACGGCCCCTGCCCGCAGATACCGACGTACTTGCCCTGCTTGCGACAGGCCTTGATCGCCATCGACAGCATCTTCTTGACCGCCGGGTCGCGCTCGTCGAAGGACTCCGAGATGGCGCCGCCGGAATCGCGGTCGATCGCCAGCGTGAGCTGGGTCATGTCGTTCGACCCGATCGAGAACCCGTCGAAGTATTCCAGGAACTCGTCGGCCAGCAGCGCGTTGGACGGTACCTCGCACATCATGATCAGGCGCAGGCCGTCCTTGCCACGCTCGAGACCGTTCTCGGCCAGCAGGGCGATTACCTTGCGGCACTCGTCGAGCGTGCGGATGAACGGGATCATGATCTCGACGTTGGTCAGCCCCATCTCGTTGCGCACCTTGCGCATCGCCCGGCACTCGAGCTCGAAGCAGTCGCGGAAACCCGGTGCGACGTAGCGCGAGGCGCCGCGGAAGCCGAGCATCGGGTTTTCCTCGTGCGGCTCGTAATTCGGCCCGCCGATCAGCCCCGAGTATTCGTTCGACTTGAAGTCGGACAGCCGCACGATCACCGGCTTCGGGAAGAAGGCCGCGCCGAGGGTGCCGACGCCTTCGGCCATCTTCTCGACATAGAAGTCGCGCGGACTGGCGTAACCGGCAGCGCGTTCTTCCACCGCCCGCTTCAGGTCGGCCGGCAGGTTCGGATAGTCGAGGCAGGCCTTCGGGTGGATGCCGATCATGCGCGCGACGATGAACTCCAGGCGCGCCAGGCCTACGCCGGCATTGGGCAGGCGCTGGAACTCGAACGCGAGTTCCGGGTTGCCGACGTTCATGCTGATCTTCACCGGCGGCTCGGGCATCTTGTCCAGCGTCACGTCGCTGATCGATGTTTCCAGGATGCCGCGATAAACGTTCCCGGTATCGCCCTCGGTGCAGGAGACCGTGACCAGCTCGCCGTTGTGGAGCACGGTGGTCGCGTCGCCGCAGCCCACCACCGCCGGGATGCCCAGTTCGCGCGCGATGATCGCCGCATGGCAGGTGCGGCCGCCGCGGTTGGTGACGATCGCCGAGGCGCGCTTCATCACCGGCTCCCAGTCGGGGTCGGTCATGTCGGTCACCAGCACGTCGCCCGGCTGGACCTTGTCCATCTCCTTCGCGGAGGCGATCAGGCGCACCGGGCCGCTGCCGACCTTCTGGCCGATCGCGCGCCCGGAGGTCAGCAGTTCGGATTTCTGCTTCAGCCGATAGCGGCGCAGCGTGTCGACCTCGGCGTTCGCCTTCACGGTCTCGGGGCGGGCCTGCAGGATGTAGAGCTTCCCGTCCTCGCCATCGCGCGCCCACTCGATGTCCATCGGGCGGCCGTAATGCGCCTCGATCTTCATTGCATCGCGGGCCAGCTGCTCGACTTCCGCGTCGGTGATCGAGAAGCGGCGGCGCTCGCCCTCGCGCACGTCGACCGTCTTCACCGACTTGCCGGCCTCGCGTGCATCGGTGAACACCATCTTGATCGCCTTGCCGCCGAGCGAGCGGCGGATGATCGACGCCTTGCCGGCCGCCAGCGACGGCTTGTACACGTAGAACTCGTCGGGATTGACGGCGCCCTGAACCACCGCCTCGCCAAGCCCATAGGATGAAGTGATGAACACCACCTTGTCGAAGCCCGATTCGGTATCGAGGGTGAACATCACCCCGGCGGCACCGGTATCCGACCGCACCATGCGCTGGATGCCGGCCGACAGCGCGACCTCGGCGTGCACGTAACCCTTGTGCACCCGGTAGGCGATCGCGCGGTCGTTGTAGAGCGAGGCGAACACATGGCGCATCGCGGCGATCACGTTGTCCGCGCCGTGGATGTTGAGGAAGGTTTCCTGCTGCCCGGCGAACGAAGCATCGGGCAGGTCCTCGGCGGTGGCCGACGAGCGCACCGCAACCGATACGTTGGGACCTGCGGCGGCCGTCATCTTCTCGTACGACTCGACCACCGCCGAGCGCAGGGCGGGCGGCAGCGGGGCTTCGGTGATCCAGCCGCGGATCTCGGCACCGGCGGCCGCAAGTGCATTGGTGTCGTCGACGTTCAGGCCCCTCATCCGCTCTTCGATGCGTCCTGCGAGCCCCTGGTGCGCGAGGAACTCACGGAATGCATCGGCGGTCGTGGCGAAGCCTTCGGGGACGCGTACGCCGAGATGGGAGAGGCCGCTGATCATCTCGCCGAGCGACGCATTCTTGCCGCCCACCTGCCCTACGTCGGACATGCGCAACTGAGCGAAGTCGACAACGTACTTGTCCATGGCCACTCCCTGTTTCCGGATGAACTGCCGCCGGGGTCGATTGTGCCCAAGCGCATGAACACGTATGGTAGCCGATCACCCACAGGCGCCACACCGATGATTTCACGCCGCACCGCGTTTTTCGTCTCCGACCGAACCGGAATCACGGTCGAAGCTCTGGGCCACAGCCTGCTCACCCAGTTCGAGAAGGTGGCCTTTTCCGAAATCACCGTGCCGTTCATCGACACGATCGAGAAGACCCGCCAGCTTGCCCACCAGATCAACGAGGCCGGCGCACGCGATGGCGCACGTCCGATCGTGTTCAGCACGCTGGTGCGCGACGAACTGGCCGGGGCCCTGCGCGCCTCCACCGACGCGATGGTGATCAACTGCTTCGAAACCTTCATCGCACCGCTCGAGGCCGAACTCGGCACCAAGTCCAGCCACCGGGTCGGCGGCACCCACAGCGTCGATGACGTGGTGAGCTACACGCGCCGGATCGAGGCCGTGAACTATTCCCTGATGCACGACGATGGCAGCTCGACGCGCGACTTCAAGGAAGCCGACATCATCCTGGTCGGGGTTTCGCGCTCGGGCAAGACGCCGACCTGCCTGTACCTGGCGCTCCAGTACGGCGTTCGTGCAGCCAACTATCCGCTGATTCCCGAGGATTTCGCGCGCGGCGGCGGCCTGCCCGAGAGCCTGAACGGCTTCCGCAGCCGGCTTTACGGCCTCACCATCTCGCCCCAGCGGCTGCATCGCATCCGCACCGAGCGCAAGCCCGACAGCCATTACGCGTCGCTCGACAACTGCGCCTACGAGGTGCGCGAGGCGGAGATCCTGATGCGCCAGGCCGGCATCAGGTTCCTCGATGCCACGGCGAAATCGATCGAGGAACTCGCCTCCACCATCCTCCATGATGCTAATCTGACCAGGCATGTGTTCTGACCGGTAGCCAGGATGGAATCGCCCGAACTGATCGAAACGCTCGCCCTCGCCTCGGGACTCGCCTGGGCGAGCGGTATCCGGCTGTACGCCGTGCTGTTCTTCGCCGGCGCGCTCGGCCGCTTCGGATACGTCGAGCTTCCCGCCGACCTGCACTGGCTCGCGCATCCCCTGGTGATCGGGATCAGCGGCCTGCTGTGCGTGGTCGAGTTCGCCGCCGACAAGGTCCCCGGCCTCGACTCGCTCTGGGACGCGGTGCACACCTTCATCCGCATCCCGGCCGGCGCCCTGCTGGCCGCAGCCACGCTCGGCCAGCACGATGCGGCGGTCACGCTGACTGCCGCCCTGCTCGGCGGTACGCTCGCCTCCGGCGCGCACCTCACCAAGGCAGCCAGCCGCGCGCTGATCAACACTTCACCGGAGCCGTTCAGCAACGTCGCGGCCTCCACCACCGAAGACGCCCTGGTGATCGGCGGGCTGTGGGCGGCACTCTTCCACCCGGCGCTGTTCCTGGGCCTGCTGCTGCTGTTCGTCGCGGTCACGCTCTGGCTGCTGCCCCGGCTCTGGCGCGGCCTGCGCAAGATCTTCCTGCGTGTGTCGGCGCTGCTCGGCACCGGCGGATCGGCACCACGCCCCCAGTAGCCCCGGTCGGTCCCAGCGGTCGGTAGCGGCCGTAAGTCTGAACGTCAGTCGTAACGTCAGTCGCAACGCCCGATGGACGATGCTGCACAGCGCCGGCCATCGATCCAGATCGCGTTGCCCAGCCGTGCCCGGTCGAAGCGCGCACCCTCGATCCGGGCATTGCGCAGGTCGGCAAAACCGAGGTCTGCATCCTCAAGCGAAGCGCCACTGAGGTCCGCACCGGTGAGGTTGCTGCCGAACAGACGGGCGCCCGCCAGCCTTGCCTCAACCAGGATGCTGCCGGAGAGGTCGGCATAGGTCAGGTCGGCACTTTGCAGATCAGCCGCGCCGAGCCGGGCCCCCGCCAGCCGGGCCGAGCGCAGCTGTGCCCCCGCCAGCGCGGCCATGCTGCGCTCGCAGCCGCTCCAGTTGGCACCCGGTGCCGCAGGCGCAGCGCAGTCGGCCGCGCGCGGGGCCAGCGACACCTCGACTGTGCTCGGCGCACGCTGCCAGACGGCAGCACCCAGCGCCGCCAGCGCCAGCACGCCGACCGGGATCCACCACCAGCGCGATACGGCCGAGCGCCCGTAGGCACCGTAGGCAGCAGACAGGTCGCGCCGCAGGCGGCGCCAGATGACCACCTGCAGCAATTCCCGCTCGCGCCGGCGCTCGTCGAGCGAGCGCCGCTCATCGGCGCCCTCCAGTTCAGCGACGGACTTGATTTCCTCGCCGGTACGCCGGTCGATGCCGGTGCGCTCGTCCGCCCAGCGCCGGGCAGCCGCCAGGCGTTCGTTCTGCCAGCTCAGCGACGGTGGCTCACCGGCCGCCAGAGACCGCTCGCGCGACAGCGATTCGATGGCAGCCCGGATCTCCGGGTACATCCTGAGCGGCTGCAAGGCCTGCCCGTCCTGACTCGCCGGATCGTCCCAGCCGAAGCGCCCGAGGAGCAGGCCGTCGATCACCACCTGCCGCGGATGCGGACCGAGCAGCTTGCCGTCGCGGCTCACGTACCAGAGCGGCTGGTGCTTCATCTCGGCTCGAGCGCGCAGCTGCGGAAGCCGGCGTACACGTCGCGCCGGTCCGGCGTGTAGAAATTGCGCCAGCTGTTCCGGATCAGCGAGGCTGCGGTGGCGAAGCAGCCGCCACGCAGCACCCGATGGCTGCCGAACCAGGGCTCGGAATACTCGCGGTACGGATCGGGCGTGAAGCCGGGATAGGGCTCGAACGTGCTGGCAGTCCATTCCCAGACGTTGCCGGTCAGTTGCCGGCAGCCCTGAAGGCTGTCGCCATCTGCAAGCGCGTCCACTGGCGCGAGTGCGCCCTCGGCGCTGGGGAACCAGAGGTTGGCCCGCGTGCGCGACGGGGGCGTGTCGCCCCAGGGATACCGCCGCGCAGGCGTACCGCCACCGCCCGCGGCCGCACACTCCCATTCGGCCTCGCTCGGAAGCCTGCGACCTGCCCAGCGACACCAGGCCTCGGCCTCGTACGCGTTCACATGCAGCATCGGCGCATCCGGCACGAGCGGCCTCCACGCCTCGTTGCAGCGGACTTCCCAACCCTGCACGCCCAGCTTCCGGCGCCAGTACACCGGGGCATCGGCCTGTGCGGCCGTTCGCCACGCCCAGCCCTCGTCGCTCCACCAGCGGCGCTGCGCATAGCCGCCCTCGTCGACGAAGGCAGCATACTCGGCGACCGATGTGGTACGCCGGGCCAGCGCAAACGGCGCAACCTTCACCGGATGCGCCCATTTCTCGTTGTCGAACACGAAGCCCTCGCCCTTCTCCGCACCGAGCCGGAACAGCCCGCCTTCGATCGAGGCATCCCCCGTCGCGCCCCTGTCTGCGGCGACCGCAGCGAGGTCCGGCGAGGCCGGTGCCACATGCGCTCCCGCCGCCGGGTAGGCAAGGGTCTGCCGGCTGTAGGAAAAGGCCTCGGCATGCATCTGCTCGTGCTGCGCGCAGACGACGGCGTGGAAAGACAGGTGCTGCCCGTCCGCCCCGCCTGGCATCGTACCGACGGCACCATCGAGGCGTTCGAGCGCCCGATCGAGCACCTGCGACAGGTAGTCGCGGGTGGCGTCGGGCCCCGGCAGCGGCAGTTCCCAGCGCGTTGCGTGGGCGACCGCGGAGGAATCGTAGAGCGCGTCCGCACCCGGCAACAGCGAGGGCGCGAGCGTCCCGTCCGGGCGAGCCCGCAGCAGCCAGCGCTCCTGGAACCAGCCGAGGTGCCCCAGTTCCCACAGCGGCGGGTTGACCACCGGCAGCCGGGGTCCGAGCAAGGCATCGGCCGGCAGATCATCGAACAGCCCCAGGGTACGCGCGCGGGCGATACGGAGCTGATCTGCACACGCCGACGCCGGTGCAGCCGCGGACTCCGGCCACGCAGCCGCGGCGTCCGCGGCAGCCGCCGCTGAGGCGACTGGATGCGCCGAGGGGGCGCGCTGCGGGCTGTGCATGCTCCTTCGGTCTCCTTCCGGTAGTGCGGTGGTCCGGTACTGCGGCCAGGCGGGCCGACGGATGCCTGCCACTCCATCGCCCTTAGAATGTGGAGTTTACTCGTTTGGTTGCCGACACCGTCCATGCAGATTGCCCTGGTCACCCCCGCCCCGCCAGCGTCCCGCGCCGGCAATCGCAACACTGCGATGCGCTGGGCGCGCATGCTCCGTAGCCTCGGGCATCAGGTTCGCGTCTGTACCGAATGGCATCCCGCCGCCGCGGATCGCGCCGAGGCCCGCGCCCCCTCCGATCTGATGCTGGCCCTGCATGCGCGGCGCAGCCATCCGTCCATCGTGCGCTTCCGCATGGCGTGTCCGGGACGGCCGCTGGTGCTGGCACTGACCGGCACCGACCTCTACCGCGACATCATCGACGACCCGGATGCACAGCACTCGCTGCGGGTGGCCGACAGCCTGCTGGTACTGCAGCGCCGTGCGCTCGATGAACTGCCGTCGGCACTGCACGCCCGTACTTTCGTGGTGCACCAGTCGGCGCCCGCCTCGGGACCCGTGGCGCCACTGGCCCGCTGCACGGAGCTGTGCGTCGTGGGCCACCTGCGCGAAGAGAAGGATCCCCTGCTCGCCGCGCGCGCCCTCGCGCTGCTTCCAGCGGCGGTGCGCGGCGAGCGGCCGCTGCGCGTGACCCACGTCGGGCGCGCCCTGGATCCGGAACTGGAGCAGCAGGCATACGCGGCGATGGCTGCGGACGCGCGCTACCGCTGGCTCGGCGAGGTCACGCCGGGACGCGCACGACGGCTGATCGCACGCTCGCGCGCGATGATCATCAGCTCGCGGATGGAAGGCGGTGCCAATGTGGTGTCCGAAGCCATCGCCGCCGGAACCCCGGTGATCGCCTCGTTCATTCCTGGCAATGTCGGGCTGCTCGGCGATGACTGGCCGGCGCTGTTCCCGGTGGGCGACGCGCAGGCGCTGGCGAGGCTGCTGCGCAGGCTCACGACCGACCCTGCGTTCCTCGCGCTGCTGCGCGAGGCGATCCGGGCACGCGCGTGGATCGCCGACCCGGCTCAGGAACAGTCCGCGCTGGCCACGGCCATCGAAGCTGCGCGGGTGGCCTGTACACCCGCGGTCGCCTGATCCCCGGGCAGGCGATACACATGCAGCACCGATCCGGTTGCGTCGTCTATCTCGTACGCCGCCAGTGGTTCGATGCCGGGCACCGCGAAGGTGTTGCTGATGAACAGCGTGCCCGGGCGCATCTCGGCGACGACCTTGCGCCACAGGCGCTCCATGGGCACCGGTGACAGGTAGGCATAGACGACGTCGGCCGCCGACAGGTCGTGCGTCCACAGGTCGCGGCGAGCGATCGTGGCGTGGTTCGGCGACAGTGCGCAGCGCAGCCTGCTGACCAGGTAAGGCAGCCAGGCCGTCTCCAGGCCGAGACATTCCAGCGTCGGGCGCTCGCGGCCGACGCTGGACACCACGCCCCCGAAGCCGCAACCGACGTCGACGAAGTGGATCGGACGATCCTCGGGCAGAAGGGCCAGAAGGCGCTCGCGCGCCGCACGACTGGTCAGGAACAGCGGTACCCGTTCGCGCATCGCATTGCCATTGGTCAGCGCAAGCAGTACCGCAGCGGCCAGGTAGAGCCACGGCGGTGGCGAGAACTGATCCAGCAGTAGTGCCGCAGGCGCGAACAGGCCGTGCATGAGGATCCACCAGCGCGCCTGCCCGGCCGCCGAGGCGAGCAGGACCGCCAGCGCAGCCTGCACCAGCGCCCAGAACGTCAACGGCGCGCCGATGGCTACGGTGTCGGCCAGGCAGTAGATGGCCAGCGTGACCGCCGTGGCGACGACCTGCACCAGCAGGCCTGCCAGAGCGGGCGACAGTCGGTCGAGCCGTCGCACCGGGAGCCGCCAGCGCGCGAAGCCTGCCAGCGACGCGTCGGGCGGCAGGCTCATCGCGTCGGCGCCCCGCCAGGGGCGGGCGCTGCAGGGCGGGCGGCCCCGGCCGGTGATGGGGTCGCCGGCGCCGCGGCAGACTCCGCCGTAATCGCTTTCTCGGTCTTCCGATTGAGGACGATGATGCTGATACGGCGGTTCACCGCGTCGAGCGGCGCCGCTCCCGGGAATCCGACTGCCGACGCCAGCCCCACCACGCGCAGCACCTTCGATTCCGTCATGCCGCCGGCGATCATCTCGCGCCGCGCGGTGTTCGCGCGCTCCGCGGACAGTTCCCAGTTGCTGAACCCTCGCTCGCCACCGCCGAAGGTGGCCGCGTCGGTGTGGCCGGACAGGCTGACCCGGTTCGGCACGTCGTTCAGGATCGTGCCGATCTCGCGCAGCAGGTCACGGGTGTAGGCGGCGAGGTTGCTGCTCCCGGTCGGGAACATCGGGCGGTTCTGCTCATCCACGATCTGGATGCGCAACCCTTCCGGCGTCAGGTCGACCAGGATCTGCTTGCGGAACGGCGCCAGCAGCGGATTGGCCTCGATCGCCTTCTCGATCTTGTCCTTGAGTTCGGCGAGGCGGGCTGCCTCGCGCGCCTCCAGCTCGGCTTCAAGTTCCTTCTCGTCGAGCTGGCGCGGCTCGGTCTCGCCCTTGTGCACCTGGCCAGCACTGGCCGTGAGGTCGGTGCCGCCTCCAGGGATCACGCTCTTCGCATCGCCGGTCGAAGAGCCGCCCATCAGTGCCGTCCTCAACGGAGTGTTGAAGTAGTCGGAGATGCCCTTCAGGTCACCCTTGCTGACCGAGCCCAGCAGCCACATCAGCAGGAAGAACGCCATCATCGCGGTCACGAAGTCCGCATACGCGATCTTCCAGGCACCACCGTGCTTGCCGTGGCCGCCCTTCTTGATGCGCTTGACGATGATCGGACGTTGCGATTCTTCAGCCATGGTGTCCCAGTACTTCGGTCGTTCGGCGGTGCCCGGGCGTTACTTGCCCTTGCGCTGCTTCACTTCCTCCTCGAGTTCGCTGAAGCTCGGCCGCTCGGTCGAATAGAGCACCTTGCGCCCGAACTCCACCGCCACCTGCGGCGGATAGCCGTTCAGGCTCGCGAGCAGGGTGACCTTGATGCACTGGAGCATCTTGGTCTGCTCGTCCAGCTTCTGTTCGAGAAGGCTGGCGAGCGGACCGACGAAGCCGTAGGCCAGCAGAATGCCCAGGAAGGTGCCGACCAGCGCGGCGCCGATCTTCGCGCCGAGGATCTCCGGCGGCGCGCCGACCGAGCTCATGGTCTTCACGACACCCATCACCGCCGCCACGATGCCGAAGGCCGGCAGCCCGTCGCCCACGCGCGACACCGCGCCGATCGGCGCCTCGCCTTCGTGGTGGTGCGTCTCGATCTCGTTGTCCATCAGGTTTTCGATCTCGAACGCGTTCAGGTTGCCACCGACCATCAGGCGCAGGTAGTCCACCAGGAAGTCCATGGCGTGATGGTCTTCCAGGATCATCGGGTACTTGGTGAAGATCGGCGACTGGTCGGGCGTCTCGACGTCCGACTCGATCGACATCAGGCCTTCCTTGCGCACCTTGGACAGCAGGTCGTAGAGCAGCGACAGCAGTTCGAGGTACATGGCCTTGGTGTACTTCGATCCCTTGAAGCACGAGGGCAGGGTCGCGAAGGTCGCCTTGATCACCTTCATGGAATTGGCCACCAGGAACGCGAAGAACGCGGCCCCGCCGATGATCACCAGCTCGGCTGGCTGCCAGAGCGGGCCGAGCTTGCCTCCGGCCAGCATGTAGCCGCCCAGCACCATCACCGTAACCCCGATCCAGCCCACTATGACAAGCATGCCCGCTCCGACTAGTACGTTTACCGCGTTCG
>CANGYF010000029.1 GCA_947458265.1 Betaproteobacteria bacterium | reverse complement strand
TACCGCGCTCAACGGCACTGCAGCGGCGACGACGGTCAACGTGCTTGGGGGCACGCTCGCGCTGGGTGCGGCCAGCGGGTTGACCGGTACCAACGTTGCTATCAACGTCAACACCGCCGGCAGGCTGAACCTGGGCGCGTCGAATCAACTGGCGGATACGGCAACCGTGACGCTTGGGACCGGCGGCACACTTGGAATGGGCGCGTTCAGCGACACGATTGGGCAGCTGGCGACGAGCGGCGGTGTGCTGGGTGGTACGGGTACGCTGACTGCCACGTTGTATGCTCTGGGCGGTGGCACGATCAACGCCAACCTTGGGGCAGGCACGATCCATCAGCTCGCCGATACGACTGCCCTCAACGGGACTGCAGCAGCGACGAGAGTCGACGTG
The DNA here is from genome assembly GCA_947458265.1 of Betaproteobacteria bacterium. Classification (GTDB taxonomy): domain Bacteria; phylum Pseudomonadota; class Gammaproteobacteria; order Burkholderiales; family CAIKXV01; genus CAIKXV01. The sequence continues at coordinate 21,042 of CANGYF010000029.1, read as the reverse complement.
TACGAGGGCACGCTCGCGCTGGGTGCTGCCAGCGGGTTGACCGGTACCAATGTGGCGATCTACGTCGACACCGCCGGCACACTGAACCTGGGCGCGTCGAATCAACTGGCGAATACGGCAACCGTTATTCTGGGGAGCGGCGGCACACTCGGAATGGGCGCGTTCACCAACACGGTCGGGACGCTGGCGACGACCGGAGGTACGCTGGGCGGTACGGGTACGCTGACTGCCACGACGTATGGTCTTGGCGGGGGCACGATCGACGCCAACCTCGGGACAGGCACGATCCACCATACCGCGAGTACCGCGCTTAACGGCACTGCAGCGGCGACGACGGTCAACGTGCTTGGGGGCACGCTCGCGCTGGGTGCGGCCAGCGGGTTGACCGGTACCAACGTTGCTATCAACGTCGACACCGCCGGCACGCTGAACCTCGGCGCGTCGAATCAACTGGCGGATACGGCAGTCGTGACGCTGGGGCCCGGCGGCACACTCGGCATGGGCACGTTCAACGACACGATTCGGACGCTGTCGACGGGCGGCACGCTGGATGGTACGGGTACGCTGACTGCCACGACGTATGGTCTTGGCGGTGGCACGATCAACGCCAACCTCGGGGCAGGCACGATCAACCAGACCGGCGGTACGACTGCCCTCAACGGCGCGGCAGCGGCGACGGAGGTCAACGTGACTGGGGGCACGCTCGCGCTGGGTGCTGCCAGCGGGTTGACCGGTACCAATGTGGCGATCTACGTCGACACCGCCGGCACGCTGAACCTGGGTGCGTCGAATCAACTGGCGAATACGGCAACCGTTATTCTGGGGAGCGGCGGCACACTTGGAATGGGCGCGTTCACCAACACGGTTGGGACGCTGTCGACGACCGGCGGTACGCTGGGTGGTACGGGTACGCTGACCGCCACGACGTATGATCTTGGCGGGGGCACGTTCAACGCTAACCTCGGGGCAGGTACGATCAACCAGGCCGGCGGTACGACTGCGCTCAACGGCACTGCAGCGGCGACAGAGGTCAACGTGTATGGGGGCACACTCGTGCTGGGTGCGGCCAGCGGGTTGACCGGTACCAATGTGGCGATCTACGTCGACACCGCCGGCACGCTGAACCTGGGTGCGTCGAACCAACTGGCGGATACGGCAGCCGTGACGCTTGGTAACGGCGGCACACTCGGAATGGGCACGTTCACCGACACGGTCGGGACGCTGGCGACGACCGGCGGCACGCTGGGCGGTACGGGTACGCTGACTGCCACGACGTATGGTCTGGGCGGGGGCACGATCAACGCCAACCTCGGGACAGGCACGATCAACTATACCGCGAGTACCGCGCTCAACGGCACGGCAGCGGCGACGACGGTCAACGTGACTGGTGGCACGCTCGCGCTGGGTGCGGGCAGCGGGTTGAACAGTGCCAATGTGGCGATCAACGTCAACACCGCCGGCACGCTGAACCTGGGTGCGTCGAATCAACTGGCGGATACGGCAGCCGTGGCGCTGGGTGCCGGCGGCACACTCGGAATGGGCGCGTTCAACGACACGGTCGGGACGCTGACGACGACGGGCGGCACGCTGGGCGGTACGGGTACGCTGACTGCCACGACGTATGGTCTGGGTGGGGGCACGATCAACGCCAACCTCGGGGCAGGCACGATCAACCAGACCAGCGGTACGACAACGCTTAACGGCACTGCAGCGGCGACGACGGTCAACGTGACTGATGGCACGCTCGCGCTGGGCGCGGCCAGTGGCCTGACCGGTACCAATGTGGCGATCAACGTCAACACCGCCGGCACGCTGAACCTGGGCGCGTCGAATCAACTTGCGAATACGGCAGCCGTGACGCTGGGTGCCGGCGGCACACTCGGGATGGGCGCATTCACCGACACGGTCGGGACGCTGTCGACGACGGGCGGCACGCTGGGCGGTACGGGTACGCTGACTGCCACGACGTATCTTCTAGACGGGGGCACGATCGACGCCAACCTCGGGGCAGGCACGATCAACCAGACTGGCGGTACGACTACGCTCAACGGCACTGCAGCGGCGACGACGGTCAACGTGACTGGTGGCACGCTCGCGCTGGGTGCGGCCAGTGGCCTGACCGGTACCAATGTGGCGATCAACGTCAACAACGCCGGCACGCTGAACCTAGGGGCGTCGAATCAACTGGCGGACACGGCAACCGTGAGGCTGGGGAGCGGCGGCACACTCGGAATGGGCGCGTTCACCGACACGGTTGGTACGCTGGAGACGATCGGCGGCACGCTGGGCGGTACGGGTACGCTGACTGCCACGACGTATCTTCTAGACGGGGGCACGATCAACGCCAACCTCGGGACAGGCGAGCTCTTTCAGTTCGGCGATACGACTGCCCTCAACGGGACTGCAGCGGCGACGACAGTCGGCGTGTTTGGGGGCACGCTCGCGCTTGGCGCGGCCAGCGGGTTGACCGGTACCAATGTGGCGATCAGCGTCAACACCGCCGGCAGGCTGAATCTGGGCGCGTCGAATCAACTGGCGGATACGGCAACCGTGTTTCTGGACACCGGCGGCACACTCGGAATGGGCGCGTTCAACGACACGATTGGTACGCTGTCGATGACCGGCGGCACGCTGGGCGGTACGGGTACGTTGACTGCCATGACGTATGGTCTGGGCGGGGGCACGATCAACGCCAACCTCGGGACAGGCGAGGTCTTTCAGTTCGGCGATACGACTGCCCTCAATGGGACTGCAGCGGCGACGACAGTCGGTGTGTTTGGGGGCACGCTCGCGCTGGGCGCGGCCAGCGGGTTGACCGGTCCCAATGTGGCGATCAGCGTCAACACCGCCGGCACGCTGAACCTGGGCGCGTCGAATCAACTGGCGGATACGGCCGCCGTGTTTCTGGACACCGGCGGCACACTCGGAATGGGCGCGTTCAACGACACGGTTGGGCAGCTGTCGACGACCGGCGGCACGCTGGGCGGTACGGGTACGCTGAATGCCACGAGGTATGGTCTGGGCGGGGGCACGATCAACGCCAACCTCGGGGCAGGCATGGTCGTTCAGTCCGGCGATACGACTGCCCTCAACGGCACTGCAGCGGCGACGACTGTCAACGTGATTCGGGGCACGCTCGCGCTTGGCGCGGCCAGTGGCCTGACTGGCACCAATGTTGCGATCAACGTCAACACCGCCGGCACGCTGAACCTGGGGGCGTCGAATCAACTTGCGGATACGGCAGTCGTGAGGCTGGGGACCGGCGGCACACTCGGAATGGGCGCGTTCACCGACACGGTTGGTGCGCTGGCGACGACAGGCGGCACGCTGGGTGGTACGGGTACGCTGACTGCCATGACATATGGTCTGGGCGGGGGCACGATCAACGCCAACCTCGGGTCAGGCACGGTCTTTCAGACCGGCGATACGACTGCCCTCAACGGCACTGCAGCAGCGACGGCGGTCTTCGTGGTTGGGGGCACGCTCGCGCTGGGTGCGGCCAGCGGGCTGACCGGTACTGATGTTGCGGTCAACGTCGACACCGCCGGCACGCTGAACCTGGGCGCGTCGAATCAACTGGCGGATACGGCAGCCGTGTTTCTGGGAACCGGTAGCACACTCGGAATGGGCGCGTTCAACGACACGGTTGGGACGCTTGTTACACGCGGCGGCACGCTGGGCGGTACGGGTACGCTGACTGCCACGACGTATGGTCTTGGCGGGGGCACGATCAACGCCAACCTCGGGACAGGCACGATCAACCAGACCGGCGGTACGACTACGCTTAACGGCACTGCAGCTGCGACGACGGTCAACGTGACTGGGGGCACGCTCGCGCTGGGCGCGGCCAGTGGCCTGACCGGTACCGATGTTGCGGTCAACGTCAACACCGCCGGCACGCTGAACCTGGGGGCGTCGAATCAACTGGCGGATACGGCCACCGTGACGCTGGGGACCGGCGGCACATTCGGAATGGGCGCGTTCACCGACACGGTTGGGACGCTGGCGACGACCGGCGGCACGCTGGGCGGTACGGGTACGCTGACTGCCACGACGTATGGTCTGGGTGGGGGCACGATCAACGCCAACCTCGGGGCAGGCACGATCAACCAGACCGTCGGTACGACCACGCTCAACGGCACAGCGGCGGCGACGACAGTGAATGTCAACGGGGGTACGCTTGCCCTGGGTGGGGTGAACAGGCTCGCCAGCGGCGCAACGGTGGCGATAGGCAGTGCAACGCTGTCTCTCGGTGGCAACCAGACCGTTGATTCGGTTGGTTTGACGAGCGGAACGCTCACTTCATCCGCAGACGCAACGTTGACTGCACCGGTAACCGTCAACGGCGCTGGTAACGTGCTCAGTTCAGCGGCAACGCTTACGTTGCCGGGCGTTTTCAATGTGGGCGGGAGTGCACCAACGTTCAGCGTGACCACCGGAACAGTAGATCTACGGTCCAATGTGCTGAAAGGAGCCGCTATCGTCGAAGCCGGTGCAACCTTGAATGCGGCAGGAGCAGCCATCGGCGCCAGTGTCAGCAATGCCGGTACCCTCGGAATTTCCAACACCGGTGCGGTAACTTTCGATGGCTCCGTGACGGGAGCAGGCGCTATAAACGTGACTGGTTCGGGTGGTGCTGTGAGCTTCAGCAATTCAGCAAACAGCTTCTCAGGACCGTTCAGCATCAACAGGCCGTTCGATGCCGTGACCCTGCGCAACAACGCTGCCACAACGCTGGGTAACGTAACCGTCGCAAACCTCACCCTAGGTTCGATCGGCGCGGTCACCCAAGCGGTGGGTGGTTCGGTGATCGCCACCAACACGACTTCGATTGTGACCGGGGCCACCTCGGCAACCGAGGGGACCGGTAACGCCGCCATTACGCTCGCCAACAATGGCAACAACTTCGGCACGATTGGATTGCTGAAGGGCTCTGTTGTTGACGTCCACGATGGCAGCGGAGGCGTTCAACTGGGCACCCTCAATGCGCGACAAGCTTTGGTGACCGCGAAAGCAGGTGCACTGATTGACGGACAGGCAATATCCCAGACATCGGGCACGAGTTGGACCGTGCCGGACGTTCGCCTGTTTGTTCTGAAGACCGACAGAAGCGCGGTTGCAAGTGACCTGATCATCGGCGCCAGCAACCCGATCGCCACCAACGCCTTGGTGGCGGCGTTTGGCAACGGAAGTATCGGTCTTGAGGGCGCGAGGATAAACCTGAGCGGACCGCGAACCGTTTCACTGGGCTTTGGGGACGCTTTTGGGGCGACGGGTACCGCCAACTTCGTGCCTGTAGCAGGCAACCCTGGTAACTTCCTTACCCAATACACCAAAGACAACACCAGAGGCCTGCGAGCTGAAGTGGCTATAGACCAAGCTCAATCTGCTGTCAGTGCGACCTACAACGCGCTGCGGAGCGGCACCTTTGACCAGGTGTCCAGTACGAGCATCGTTAAACGCCTGCTCGATCATGATTCGCAACTTCTCGGAGTTGTAGCGAGCGAAGTCGAAGTGAAGCCGGGTTCGACTGTCATCCGTCTGCCGGAAGGCCCGTAGGCGGGGATGTTCTCGATTCGAGGGGCGCCGGCGCGCGGCCGTCAGCCGCGCCAGCGGTTGGCCAGCGTGTCCAGACTGTCCAGCCCCTTGGTCACTGCGATCCCCAGCGCCGCCAGCACCACCAGCACCGCGAACACCGTCTCGGTCTCCAGCACCTGTCCGGCCAGGTAGAGCCGCGCGCCCAGCCCCAGCTTGCCGACGACCATTTCGGCGGCCACCACCAGGATGATCGACACGCCGAGCCCGAGTCGGGCGCCTGCGAATACCGACGGAATTGCCGCCGGCAGCAGCACATGGCGCACGATCTGCCGCTCGGACGCACCGAGGTCGCGGGCGGTGACCACCAGGCCCTGGTCGCACTGGCGCACGCCGAGCAGCGTGTTGATGATCACGGGGAAGAGGGCGCCCAGTGCGCTGATGGTGAGCATGAACGGCCCGCCGGTACCGAGCCAGATGATCAGCAGCGGGATCAGGGTGATCTTGGGCAGCGGGTAGAGCGCCGCGATGAACACGTCGGCGATCGACTGCAGCCGGCGCGAGACCGCCATCGCCAGGCCCAGCGCCACGCCGCACACCAGGCCGATCGCGAAGCCGCCGAAGATGCGGTAGAGCGTGACGGCCAGGTCCGTGATCGCCTGCTTGTGCACGAACAGGTCATAGAGCGCCACGGCGATCTGCGTTGGCCGCGGCAGGTAGAGCGATGACACCTCCAGCAGGCGGCACAGCACTTCCCAGGCGATGAGCACGACCGCGACCGCGACCCAGCCGGTGACCCGATCGGCTGGCGCTGCGCCGGTGCGCACCGGCCTCAGCGCGACATCGCCTTCCGGCGCGCGGTCCCGCATCATCCGGCCTCCACTTCGCCATGCATCGAGCGCAGCACCTCTGACTTCAGCAGCCCGTAGATCTGCTCGAAGTAGCCGGCATAGCGGGCATCGTGCGTGCTGGCGATCGAGCGTGGCTTGGGCAGGTCGATCTGCACCTCTGCCGCGACCCGGCCGGGACGCGCGGTGAGCACGTAGACAGTGTCGGCAAGGAGTATTGCCTCCTCGATCGAATGCGTGATCAGCAGCACCGTCTTGCCGGTTCGCTCGACCATGGCCGCGAGTTGCTCCTGCAGCACCAGGCGCGTCTGGGCGTCGAGCGCGCCGAACGGCTCGTCGAGCAGCAGGACGTCGGGATCCATCACCAGGGCGCGCGCCATGCCCACCCGCTGGCGCATGCCGCCGGACAACTGGCCGGGATACTTGCGCTCGAATCCGGTGAGGTCGACCAGCCGCAGCGCTTCCCTGGCGCGGGCTTGACGCTCCGTTGGCGGCACGCCCGCCATTTCGAGCCCGAAGGCGACATTGTCCTCGACCGTGCGCCAGGGGAACAGGTTGAAGGACTGCCAGACGGTCGCCATGCGCGGCGGGCGTGCCATCGGCTGGCCGTCGGGGCCGATGAACGATACCGTGCCCCGGCTGGCCTGCATGAAGCCGCGGGTGATCTGCAGCATGGTGCTCTTGCCGCAGCCGCTCGGGCCGATGATCGCGGTCACGCGGCCTGCGGCGAATCGGCAGTGCAGGTTGTCCAGCGCGAGCACGGTGGAGCCGCCGGCCTCGTAGACCAGGCTGACGCCTTCCAGCCGGATCTCAGGGTGGACCACGTCTTCGTTGGGAGTCATTGCCTGCGCTCTGCGCACTGCCTCAGGCCGTCAGCGGGTTCTTTTCCTTCAGGCGGTTGAAGGCTTCCTGCGCGGCACCCAGCTCGAACACCTGTTCGCGCGTGACCTTGCCGCTGAACAGCTTCATGGTGTCGCGCCAGAAATCGGCCTGGAACATTGCGGAGTCGACGTTCGGCATGCCGTTCTCGGTGAACCAGGTCCAGCGCGGGGCGGCAGCGGACACCAGCCCCTCGGGGACCTTCGTCGCATCCGAGATGATCTTGATCACCGAAGGATCCTTCGCGGCCGCCGCCTCGTTGAAGATGCGGGCCGCATGCAGGTGGACCATCGCAAAGCGCACCGCGAGCGAGCGGTCCTTGCCGAGCAGCTTTGCCGGGGCAGCGAAGCAGGCGAGCTGCGTACCGGGCTGGATGTCCGATCCGGGGAATGCGATCTTGCCGGTGTTGTTCTTCTCGGCAAGGAAGGCCAGCGGCACCGGGATGTTGGCGGCGTCGACCTGACCGGCACCCAGCGCCCGCACCAGGTCGGGATAGGCGAGGCCGGTGACCCAGTTGACGTCGGTCAGCGGGTTCAGGCCGGCATTCTGCACGCCACGGCCGAGCAGGAACTGGTCGATCCCGCCGGGGGCCTGCAGGCCAAGCCGCTGGCCCTTGAGCATCGACATGCGCTCGGGTGTGGTGAGTCCGGCGGCGTGCAGCTTGTTGTTGACCACGATCGTCATCGAACCGGAGCCGGGTCGCTCCGAGCCGCGGTCGAGCATGAACTTGAATGGCGCACCGCGGGCGATCGTGTTGAAGATGCCGGCGTTGCAGGTGGCGACGGTGAAGTCGAGCTCGCCGGCGACCAGTGCTGGTACCGCCAGTGCGCCGTCGGTGAAGTAACGGTACTCCGCCTCGATGTTCATCCGGTCCCAGAAGCCACGGGCCTGCGCGATGAACAGCGGACCGGAGGAGATCAGCGGCACCACGCCGATGCGGATCTTCGCGCGCGGGGCCTGCGCCAGCACGTTGACGAACGGGGCGCCGGCAAGCACCGGTGCCACTGCGGCGGCTGCCGCGGCCTTGATCAGTGTGCGGCGGGTACCCGGTTGCCGGGCGGCTCTGGCGTGCGGAATGCGGGACATGGACAGGCCTTTCGCGGGAGGCGCGCGATCGTGCGCGCCCCTGAGTATACTTTCTGCGCAGCAAAGGCCGGCAGCACGCACCGCCGGCGCCGAACCACCGCCAGAACGCCAGGAGCCCGTCAGTGCCCAGCCACACGAAGCCGTATCAGGTCTCGCCGTCGAATCCGGACGTCCAGGAAATCCAGACGATGCCCTCGCGCCGGGTCGACATGCCCTATGCGCCTGCGATGCGCGTGACCGGTGGCGCCGACCTGCTGTTCATTTCCGGCGCCACGCCGTCGCCGCTGTACCACAAGCATCCGCACGAGCTGCACGAGCACGATCATCCGAACGACATCGGCGAGCAGACCCGGCGAGCGCTGTCGGCGATCCAGTCGATCCTCGACCAGGAAGGGCTGGTGTGGACCGACATCGTCAAGGTCACCAAGTACGTGACGGACATGCGCGACATGGACGGCATGGTCGCGGTGCTGAAGCAGACCTTCGGCGACTGGACGCCGGCCAGCACCACCGTCTGCGTGAACCAGCTGTCGACCCCGGGCGCGCGCATCGAGCTGGACATGATCGCGGCCTATCGCAAGAGCTGACTCCAGTCGCCTGACCCCAGGCGCCTGACCCCAGGCGCCCGGACGAAAAAAAACCCGCCGGCAAGGCGGGCTGCGAAGGTGGAACGGCGCGCACGCCGTTCCTGCCAGCGCTTCCTCAGGCAGCGCTGCGCCAGAGGTCGAGCTTCATCAGTTCACGCTTGAGTACCATCTCCTGCGGCAGGCGGGACTTCAGCTGCTCGAACAGCTCGCCGTGCGACTCGATCTCCTTCTTCCAGAGTTCGGTGTCGACCCGGATCAGGCGCTCGAACTGCTCGCGGCTGATGTCCATGCCGCGGAAGTCGATGTCCTCGTAGCGCGGCACCCAGCCAAGGGCGGTCTCGGCGGCGCCGACGGTGCCCATCGTGCGCTGCACGATCCACTTGAGCACGCGCATGTTCTCGCCGAAGCCCGGCCAGATGAACCGGCCCTGTTCGTCGCGCTGGAACCAGTTCACGCAGTAGATCTTCGGTGCCTGGCTGATCGTGTGCCCGATGCGCAGCCAGTGGTTGAAGTAGTCGCCGAAGTGATAGCCGCAGAACGGCAGCATCGCGAACGGGTCGCGACGCACGATGCCGACCGCGCCGGTGGCCGCAGCGGTGGTCTCGGAGCCCATGGTCGCGGCCATGTAGACGCCGTAGTTCCAGTTGAATCCTTCGGCCACCAGCGGCACGGTGTCGTTGCGACGTCCGCCGAACACGAAGGCGCTGATCGGCACGCCGTTCGGGTTGTCGTATTCCGGATCGAGGGTGGCGCAGCGCTCCGCCGCGACGGTGAAGCGCGAGTTCGGGTGTGCAGCCAGGCGGCCACAGTCCGGGGTCCACGGCTTGCCCTGCCAGTCGATGAGCTCAGACGGCGGGGTCTTGGTCATGCCTTCCCACCAGACATCGCCGTCGGAGGTCAGCGCCACGTTGGTGAAGATGGTGTCAGCATCGAGCATGCCCAGCGCGGTGGCATTGGTGTCCGGGCCGGTGCCTGGGGCCACACCGAAGTAGCCTGCCTCGGGGTTGATCGCATACAGCTGGCCATCCGCGCCCGGCTTGATCCAGGCGATGTCCTCGCCGACGGTGGTGACCTTCCAGTCGTCCATGCCCTTGGGAGGGACCAGCATCGCCAGGTTGGTCTTGCCGCAGGCGCTCGGGAAGGCGGCAGCGACGTACTTCTTCTCGCCGGTGGGCGCGGTGATGCCCAGGATCAGCATGTGCTCGGCCAGCCAGCCCTGCTCCTTGGCCATGATCGAGGCGATGCGCAGCGCGAAGCATTTCTTGCCGAGCAGCGCGTTGCCGCCGTAGCCGCTGCCAAAGGACCAGATCTCCTTGGTCTCGGGGTAGTGAACGATGTACTTGTGCTCGCGGTTGCTCGGCCAGGCGATGTCCTTCTGGCCGTCGGCCAGCGGCATGCCGACCGAATGGATGCAGGGCACGAACTCGCCATCGGTGCCCAGGACGTCGTATACCTTCTCGCCCATGCGGGTCATGATGCGCATCGACACCACGACATAGGGCGAATCGGACAGTTCCACGCCGATATGGGCGATGTGCGAGCCGAGCGGTCCCATGCTGAACGGGATCACGTACATCGTGCGGCCGCGCATGCAGCCCTTGAACAGGCCGCCCAGGGTCGCGCGCATCTCCGACGGAGCCACCCAGTTGTTGTTCGGGCCGGCATCGTCCTTGTCATCGGTACAGACGAACGTGCGGTCCTCCATGCGGGCCACGTCGGCCGGGTCGGAGCGCACGAGGAAGCTGTTCGGACGCTTCTGCTCGTTCAGGCGGATCATCGAGCCGGCGTCGATCATTTCCTGGCACAGGCGGTCGTATTCTTCCTTCGAACCGTCGCACCAGACGATCCGGTCGGGTTCGCACAGGGTCGCCATCTCGCGGACCCATTCCACCAGCCGGGTGTGCTTCACGTAGGCGGGCTTGCCCGACCGGCTGATCAGTTCTGCTGCATCTGGACGGCTCATCAACTCTCTCCTGGAGGTAAAGCGGGCTCCGCGCGGCACCTGGCCGGCCCGGCCCGGCCGGGACGCCTGAGCGGGGCCGGCCAATGCGGAAATTCAGGGCGCGAAAATACCCGTTTCGAGACGGGTTGTGGCGGAAGTGTGACACAACCCGGCCCGTGAGCCGTTCCCGGCCGCCGGGCGTCGTACCACCCGCGGCCCGGAAGCGACCCGGCGGCGCACGCGAAGCGCGTTCCCGGGCCGGTCGTCAGCCGGATCCTGTCGCCGCCGGTCTGCCGCCGGCGTCATCCTGTCGACGCTGTTTGGTCGCAGGGCCGCTTTGCGCTATGATCGACAAAACCAGCTACTGCGTCGGGCATGATCAAGTACATCTTTGTCACCGGTGGTGTTGTCTCCTCGCTCGGCAAAGGTATCGCCGCCGCGTCGCTTGGCACGCTGCTCGAATCGCGGGGACTCAAAGTCACCCTACTCAAACTCGACCCGTACATCAACGTCGACCCGGGCACGATGAGTCCTTTCCAGCACGGCGAGGTATTCGTGACCGAAGACGGGGCCGAGACGGACCTCGACCTCGGCCATTACGAGCGCTTCGTGTCGACCCGCATGCGGCGGGTGAACAACTTCACCACCGGCCAGATCTACGAGTCGGTGATCAAGAAGGAACGGCGCGGCGAGTACCTCGGCAAGACCGTGCAGGTGATCCCGCACATCACCAACGAGATCCAGGATTTCATCGATCGCGGTGCGCGCGCGGCCTGGGGCGGCGAGGCCGACGTCGCGATCATCGAGATCGGCGGCACCGTCGGAGATATCGAGTCGCTGCCCTTCGTCGAGGCTGCGCGCCAGATGAGCCTGCGGCTGGGCCGCGGCTCGTGCTGCTTCGTGCACCTCACCCTGGTGCCGTTCATCCCGTCCGCGGGTGAACTGAAGACCAAGCCCACGCAGCACAGCGTGCAGAAGCTGCGCGAGATCGGCATCTCGCCCGACGTGCTGCTGTGCCGGGCCGACCGTCCGATCCCCGAGGACGAACGCGCGAAGATTTCGCTGTTCTCGAACGTCCAGCTCGATTCGGTGATTTCGGTCTGGGATGCCGATTCGATCTACAAGATCCCTTCGATGCTGCACAAGCAGGGTCTCGACCAGATCGTCTGCGACGTGCTCGGCCTGAAGGCGCGGCCGGCAGACCTGACCGACTGGGACGCGCTGGTCCACGGGCTGGAGCATCCCGAGCGCACCGTGCGCATCGGCATGGTGGGCAAGTACGTCGACCTGTCCGACTCCTACAAGTCGCTGAACGAGGCGTTGAACCACGCCGGCATCAAGACCCGCACGCGGGTGGTGATCGAGTACGTCGATTCCGAGCAGATCGAGAGCGGATCGGCGTCCACGCTCGACCACCTCGATGCGATCCTCGTGCCGGGCGGCTTCGGCAAGCGCGGCACCGAAGGCAAGATCGAGGCGATCCGTTTCGCTCGCGAGCATGGCGTGCCTTATCTGGGCATCTGCCTCGGCATGCAGCTGGCCACGATCGAGTTCGCGCGCAATGTCTGCGGGCTCGCCGGCGCCAATTCCACGGAGTTCGACCCTGAGACGGCCCATCCGGTGGTGGCTCTGATCACCGAGTGGACCGATCGCACCGGGCGGATCGAGACGCGTACCGAGAAATCCGATCTCGGCGGCACGATGCGCCTGGGCGCGCAGCGCTGTCCGGTGCTGGACGGTACGCTCGCCGCGCGCATCTACGGGCCGGAGGTCAATGAACGGCATCGTCATCGGTACGAGGTGAACAACGCCTACGTGCCGCAGCTCGAGGCGTCCGGCTACAAGGTGTCGGCACGCACCCCGAGCGAGTCGCTGCCCGAGATGATGGAACTGCCGGCGCACCCGTTCTTCGTCGGGGTGCAGTTCCATCCCGAATTCAATTCCACGCCCCGCGCCGGGCACCCGCTGTTCACGGCATTCGTGCGCGCAGCGATCGCGCGTGCCGAGCAGGTGCAGGCGGCCGCTCGAGGCGCCTCGGCGACGGCGGCGGTAGCCTCATGAAGGTCTGCGGCTTCGAGGCTGGCCTCGACCACCCGCTGTTCCTGATCGCCGGGCCGTGCGTGGTCGAGTCGCGCGACCTGGTCGAGGAAATCGCCGGTCGCCTGAAAGAGATCGTCACGCCGCTGGGCATCCCGCTGATCTTCAAGGCGTCCTACGACAAGGCGAACCGCAGTTCCGGCAAGTCGTTCCGGGGGCCTGGCATGGACAAGGGCCTCGAGATCCTGGCCGGGGTGCGCAGCACCTTCGGCCTTCCGGTGCTGACCGACGTGCACGAGACGGCCGATGTGGAGCAGGTCGCGGCCGCAGTCGACGTGCTGCAGACGCCGGCCTTCCTGTGTCGCCAGACCGATTTCATCCAGGCCGTGGCACGCGCCGGCCGGGTCGTCAACATCAAGAAGGGTCAGTTCCTGTCGCCGCAGGAGATGGGCAACGTGGTCGACAAGGCCCGTGCCGCCAGCGGCACCGACAACATCATGGTTTGCGAGCGCGGGTTCTCGTTCGGATACCAGAACCTGGTGTCCGACATGCGCTCGCTGGCGATCATGCGCGACACCGGTTGCCCGGTCGTGTTCGACGCAACCCATTCCGTGCAACTGCCGGGCGGGCAGGGCACATCAAGTGGCGGGCAGCGCGAATTCGTGCCGGTGCTGGCGCGGGCCGCCGTGGGCGCCGGTATTTCCGGCATCTTCATGGAGACGCATCCGCGTCCGGAACAGGCGCTCTCCGACGGCCCGAACGCATGGCCGCTGGGCCTGATGCCGGAACTGCTCGAGACACTGGCAGCGCTCGATGCGCAGGTGAAGTCGCGGCCGCTCGCTGAGCGCCTGGTCGCTCGCTGAGCGGCGGCGCGGCCGGCTGCCCGGAATCCCGAAACACAGCCTTTTGAGAGAACAGCGATGAGTGCAATCGTAGATGTGGTCGCGCGGGAGATCCTGGATTCCCGCGGCAATCCGACGGTCGAGGCCGACGTGTTGCTCGAATCCGGCGTGATGGGCAGGGCGGCGGTACCTTCCGGCGCTTCCACCGGTGCCAAGGAAGCGCTGGAGATGCGCGACGGCGACAAGGCACGCTATGGCGGCAAGGGCGTGCTCAGGGCCGTCGAGCATGTGAATACCGAGATCTGCGAGGCGATCATCGGCCTCGACGCGGTCGAGCAGGCGTTCATCGACCGTACACTGATCGAGCTGGACGGCACCGACAACAAGGGCCGCCTGGGTGCGAATGCGATGCTGGCGGTGTCGATGGCTGTCGCTCGGGCCGCGGCCGAGGAGTCCGGCCTGCCGCTGTACCGCTACCTCGGTGGCGCCGGGCCGATGTGGCTGCCGGTGCCGATGATGAACGTGATCAACGGCGGGGCGCACGCGAACAACAACCTCGACATGCAGGAGTTCATGATCGTGCCGCTGGGCGCGCCGAGCTTCTCGGAGGCGCTGCGCTATGGAGCGGAGGTGTTCCAGACGCTCAGGAAGCTGATCGACGGTCGCGGGCTGTCCACCGGCGTCGGCGATGAGGGCGGTTTCGCGCCCGACCTCCCGAACAACGAGTCGGCCATCGAGCTGGTGCTCGAAGCGATCGAGAAGGCCGGCTACCGGCCCGGCGAGGACATCGCGCTCGCGCTCGACTGCGCCAGTTCCGAGTTCCACGAGGACGGCAAGTACCGCCTGGCCTCCGAGCGTGCGGTACTCGGGGCCGGTGAGTTCGCCGACTACCTCGGCCGCTGGGTCGACAAGTATCCGATCATCAGCATCGAAGACGGCATGGACGAGGCCGACTGGGACGGCTGGAAGCTGCTGACCGACCGGCTCGGCGACAAGGTGCAACTGGTCGGCGACGACCTGTTCGTCACCAACAGCCGCATCCTGCAGCAGGGCATCGATGCCGGTGTCGCCAATGCGATCCTGATCAAGGTGAACCAGATCGGGACCCTGAGCGAGACGCTGGAGGCGGTCGACCTGGCTCGGCGTTCGGCCTACGCGTCGGTCATTTCGCATCGCTCGGGCGAGACCGAGGACACGACGATCGCCGACATCTCGGTGGCGACCAACGTGCTGCAGATCAAGACCGGCTCGCTGTCTCGCTCCGACCGGATCGCCAAGTACAACCAGCTGCTGCGCATCCAGGAAGACCTGGGCGATGTGGCCGGCTACGGTGGCCGCTCGGCGTTCCGCCAGCTTCGTTGAAGGCTGACTGCCGCCCCCGGCCGCTCGGGGCGGCACCCGAACGCGCGGTCGAGCCCCGATGAGGCTGCTCAGCCTGGCGCTGGCGGCGCTGGTCGCGCTGCTGCAGGTTCCCCTGTGGATCGGCAAGGGCAGCTGGCTGCGCGTCTGGGAGGTTGATCGTCAGCTGGCCGCGCAGCACGAGGTCAACGGGCGCCTCCTGCATCGAAACGAGACGCTGGAGGCGGAAGTGCGGGACCTCAAGACCGGCTATGAAGCCATCGAAGAGCGCGCCCGCGCTGAACTGGGCATGATCCGCCAGGACGAACTGTTCATCCAGGTGCTCGGTGGCGATGCCTCTGTGGCTCCCCGTCAGGCCAACCCCGGGAAGGCGATGCTGACGCCGCAGCCCGCGCCGCGCTGACGCCGGGCAGTCTGCCGATCGCGGGAAAAGCAGCGCCCGCTCAAGTTGCCGGATGCAACGCCGCTAACAGGTCGAGTTGATCTGGAGACGCGATGCATCCTTCTCTTGTAGCGCCCCGGCCATTGTCCGGATACCTGACAGCCAGCCTCGGTCTGGCCGCCACCGCCTGCCTGGTCCAGGTGGTCTGGCTGACATCCCTTGACCTGTACTGGCAGGCCCTGCCAGGCGTATTTGTCCTGTGCGCTCTGACGGCAGCGGCATTCCTGCTGCGCTCGTCCGCGGGAGACTCGACCGCGACTGGCGCGTACGCCAGCCCGCAGGATGATGGTTCGGGCGGTCTGTCCGCTACGCCGCTCGGCCAGTCGCTGGCCCTGCATCGCGACGCGATCACCCACGGCGTGCAGTCGGTGGGCAGCGACATCGGCCGCACCAGCGACCTGCTGCAGCAGGCGGTCGCCAATCTGACAGAGAGTTTCAGCCGGATGCACGAACTCTCCCGCGAACAGCAGCAGATCACGCTCGCGGTCACGTCGGCCGACGGCGACGGTGTCGGCAGGGCCGAGCGCATCACCTTCGATCGGTTCGTGCAGCACTCGGCGTTCGCCATGCAGACACTGCTCGATACGATCCTGAAAAACAGCCAGATCGGCATGACATTGGTGGGACAGATGGAAACCGTGGACACCCAGATCAAGAGCGCGCTGTCGATCCTCGCGGAAGTCGAGGGCATCTCGAAGCAGACCAACCTGCTGGCACTGAATGCCGCGATCGAGGCTGCGCGCGCCGGAGAAGCCGGCCGTGGCTTCGCCGTGGTGGCCGACGAGGTGCGCAAGCTGTCCGGGCGCACCCACCACTTCAGCGAGCAGATCCGGCAGGAGATCGGCCTGGTCTGCGGTTCGCTCGCCGAGGCGGAGAAGGCGATCCATTCGATGGCATCCCAGGACATGACGTTCGCACTGCGCGCGAAGCAGGAATCGGAAGAGATGACCGCGGAGGTGGCGCAGATCAACGCCGAGCTGGCTCGGGCGATGGAGCGCAGCTCGGTGCTCACCCGAGGCATGGAGGAGCGCGTCAACGAGGCGGTGACCGCGCTGCAGTTTCAGGACATCACTACCCAGCTTCTCGCCAACTGCCGCGGTCGGGTTGAGATGGTCGAGCAGCTTCTGGAAGCCATCGAAAGCGAGTTCGCTGGCACGCCCGGCCGGGCGCCAGTCCAGGACGTGGTGGCTGACCTGGTCGCACGGACCTCGGCCCTGGAGGCCCGTAATCCGGCCGCGCAGAAGCGGATGGCCGGCGGCGACGTCGATCTTTTCTGACCACGACTGAAGACAGGCACGAACAAAATGGCGAAGACAATCCTTGCGGTGGACGACTCCGCGTCGATCCGGCAGATGGTTGCGTTCACCCTGAAGAGCGCTGGCTACGACGTGGTCGAGGCCGTCGACGGCCAGGACGGGCTGGACAAGGCCAAGGCGAAGACGGTGAACCTGGTGCTGACCGACCAGAACATGCCGAGGATAGACGGCCTCTCGCTGGTCAAGCAGCTGCGCGCGCTGCCGCAGCACAAGAGCACCCCGATCCTGATGCTCACCACGGAGTCCACCGATCAGATGAAGGCACAGGGAAAGGCTGCCGGCGCCACCGGCTGGCTGGTGAAGCCGTTCGACCCGGCGAAGCTGCTGGAAGTCGTCAAGAAGCTGATCGGCTGAGGCGCGCAGCGCGCCCCGGACGTTCGATCCCGACCGCACGACAGGAACAGGCCCGATGTCGATCGACATGACGCAGTTCTACAACGTGTTCTTCGAGGAATGCGCTGAGCACCTCGCGAACATGGAGGCGCTGCTGGTCGACCTGGATCCGGCGGATACGGATCCCGAGCAGTTGAACGCGATCTTCCGCGCAGCACACTCGATCAAGGGCGGGGCAGCTACCTTCGGCTTCGCGGACATCGCGGACACCACCCATTCGCTCGAGACGCTGCTCGACCGGCTGCGCAAGGAGGAGATCGCGCTGCGCCCGGAGATGATCGATGCCTTCCTTCGGGGCAAGGACGTGATCTCGGATCAGCTGGCCTGGCGGCGGGGCGAGGTGACCGGTGAGGTCGACCCGCAGGCCGCTGCGGACGTTAAGCAGTGGCTGGACAGGCTGGCGGCCGACGAGGCGCAGGACGCCGGCACTGCGCCGTCCCCGGCGGCGGCGGGAGCGCTCCCGGACGTGCGAGCCGTCGATCCGGCCGCCGTGCCGCGCGCCCGCTTCGACATTGCCGTGCATGCCGAAACGGTCGATGGCGCTGCGTTCGAACACCTGCTGGACGAACTGCGTGCGCTCGGCACGCTGGAGGTCACGGCCGAGCCGGAAGCCAGCGGGCAGCAGATGTCGGAGTCGACCGGCCTGACCTGGCGCATGGTGCTCACCGCATCCATCGCTGAAGCGGAGCTGCGCGAACTGTTCGAGTTCGTCGTGCCGGCGGATGGGCTCGAGGTCTCGTGCGTGCTGCTCGATGACGCCCAAGCACCGGCAGCCGATGCCGGCTACGGGTTCTTCTCCGACGCTGCCGGGCTGCCGGCCGGCCCCCAGGGCGTGGCCGACGACGGCTTCGGCTTCTTCGACGATGCGCCGGGCGCGCCGGCCAGTGCAAGCGCCGCCGCGCAGACGGCGGAGGTTGCCGAGGCTGCGGACGCTGCTGAGGCAGCGCAGGGCTTCGGCTTCTTCGACGATGCACCCGGTGCGCCATCGGCGTCGGTACCGGCCCCAGCCCCAGCCCCCGCTCCAGCCCCGGTTGCAGCGGTCGCATGCACGGATCCAGCGCCGTCCTCGATCGGTCGGCGTGCGTCGGACCAACCGGCCGATGCGCCGGTGCGTTCCGGCCGCCGTCTCACCGACAAGCAGGTGGCGACTTCCGGCGACACCGGCTCGATCCGGGTCGGCGTCGAGAAGGTCGACATGCTGATGAACCTGGTGAGCGAGCTGGTGATCACCCAGTCGATGCTGATGCAGTCGGCCAGCACGCTCGACCCGGTGGCCAACGAGCGCCTGCTGTCTGGCGTCGGCCTGCTGGAGCGCAACACGCGCGACCTGCAGGAGGCGGTGATGTCCATCCGGATGCTGCCGATCTCGTTCGTGTTCAGCCGCTTCACGCGCCTGGTGCGCGACCTTGCCGGCAAGCTCGGCAAGCAGGTGGAACTGAAGACCGTTGGCGAGAGCGCGGAGCTCGACAAGGGCCTGATCGAGAAGATCGCCGACCCGCTGACCCATCTCGTGCGCAACAGCCTGGACCACGGCCTCGAGACGCCGGAGGCCCGCCTGGCCGCCGGCAAGCCGGCCGCCGGGACGATCACGCTCACCGCGATGCACCAGGGTGGCAGTATCCTGATCGAGGTCAGCGACGACGGTGCCGGTCTGAGCCGGGAGCGCATCCTGGGCAAGGCGCGCGAGCGCGGGCTGCCGGCCCATGACGAGATGACCGATGCCGAGGTATGGCAGCTGATCTTCGAACCGGGTTTCTCGACTGCGGACGCGATCACCGATGTCTCCGGACGCGGTGTCGGCATGGACGTCGTGAAGCGCAACATCGCCCAGATGAACGGCAACGTGTCCATTGAATCGACCGCCGGGCAGGGTACGCGGATGACCATCCGGCTGCCGCTGACGATGGCCATCCTCGACGGCCTGTCGGTGAAGGTCGGCGACAGTACGCTGATCGTGCCGCTGAACTCGATCGTGGAATCGGTCCGTCCAGGAAAGGACCAGATCCGCACCGTCGGCGGCCGAGCCCGGACGATATCGGTACGCGGCGAGTACCTGAACGTGATCGAGCTGCGCCGATTCTTCGCCGCGGCGGATGCACCACCGGCCGAGATGCCGGTGATGGTGATCGTCGACGCAGCCGGGCAGAAGGCGGCGCTTTGCGTGGACGCGCTCCTTGGACAGCACCAGGTGGTGATCAAGAGCCTGGAGACCAACTACCGCAAGGTGAACGGGGTCTCCGGCGCGACGATCATGGGCGACGGCAGAGTCGCGCTGATCGTGGACGTACCCGCTGTGCTGCGTACCGGGAACGGACTCGCCAACGCGGCCTGAGTCCATGAGGGTGGTCGCCCCGAATCGCGGCCGGCCCTCGCCTGCGGAACCGTAAACGAAATGGAGATGCACGCATGAGTCTGCAATCGATGAGGATCGGCACCCGGCTGACCATCGGCTTCGCCCTGGTACTGGCGCTGTGCGCGGCGCTGGGATGGGCTGGCTATTCGGCCCTGGATCATCAGGGCCGGCAGATCGAGACGATCGGCGGCAACCTCCTGCCCAGCGTCAAGGTGCTGGGCGAGATCCAGGGCGTTCAGGATCGCTACCGGCGCTGGAGCCTGCGCGCGGTTTACAGTACGACCGATGAAGGACGCACGCTCGCCCTGCGGGAGATGACCGCCGCACGGGAGTCGCTGCTCCAGCTCGCCGTGGCCTATCGCAAGGATCTGCTGCTGGTCGGCACGCCGGAGGAACCGGTATGGAAGGCGTACGAGGATGCCAGGAACGCCTACCTCGGCATGGAGGAGCAGAAGCTCCTGCCGCTGCTGGCCAACGGTGCTGCGAGCCGGGCGGAAGCCGAGGCGGTGGCGACCACGGACTCCTACGCCGCCTTCAACGCCGCCTCCAGGGCGCTGCAAGCCGTCACGGCCTACAACGTCAGGCTGTCGGACGAAGCGGTGGCCAGCGCCCGCGCCGAGCATGACGAGTCGCTGGCCTTGCTGTCTTGGATGATGGCGGGGGCGCTGTTGATCGGCCTGCTCGCCGCGTTCCTGATCACCCGTTCGATCACCGGTCCGCTGCACCGGGCCGTCGCTGCAGCGAACGCGATCGCCTCCGGTGATCTGACGAGCCGGATCGAGGCCCATGGCCGGGACGAGTCGGCGGCACTGCTGACTGCGATGCAATCGGTGAGTGGCTCAGTACAGTCGCTGATTTCCGCGATGTCTGAGATGTCGCACCAGCACGGCGAAGGCTGGATCGATCACACGATCGATCCGGAGAAATTCCAGGGCTCTTACCGCGAAGTCGCGGAGCGGCTGAACGCCCTGGTTGCCTCCCACATCGATACCAAGATGAAGATGGTCCAGACCATCACCGAGTACTCGAAGGGCGACCTCACGGTGAAGATGGAACGGCTGCCCGGCAAGAAAGCCGAGGTGACGGCAGCAGTGGATGCGGTGCAGGCCAGCCTGGCTATCATCGTCGGCCAGATCCAGGAAGCGACCGAATCGATCAACACCGCTGCGAAGGAGATCGCTCAGGGTAACTCCGACCTGTCGCAGCGCACGGAAGAACAGGCATCGAGCCTCGAGGAGACGGCCTCCAGCATGGAGGAGCTGACCTCCACGGTAAAGCAGAACAGCGAGAACGCGAAGCAGGCCAACCAGCTGGCGATCGGCGCCTCGGAAGTGGCGGTGCGCGGCGGTGTGGTGGTCGGCGAGGTGGTGCGCACCATGGACGAGATCACGGCGGCTTCGAAGAAGATCTCCGACATCATCAG
>CANGYF010000028.1 GCA_947458265.1 Betaproteobacteria bacterium | reverse complement strand
GGCAGCAGCCCCTTCTTCAGCAGCTCGCGCGGCCCGTAGAGGTCGCGCAGGATCAGGTCCATCAGCTCGGCGCGCTGGATCAGGCCGCTCTCGATGCCCGCCCATTCGTTGCTGCCGATGACCAGCGGGATCGGGTCGAGGTCCCAGACGCGGTTGTAGCCGTCCGGGTCGTCGTAGACGTTGTAGCTGACCCCGTTCTCGCGCAGCAGCCGGCTGGCCTCATCGCGACGGCGGCGCAGTTCTTCTGCACCCAGCCCCTGCAGCGCCCGCGCCAGATACTCCCAGTGCGGGCGAAGCGTGCCGTCGGCCGAGCGCGTCTCGTCGAACAGGCCTGCGGTGGGCGCATACCAGGGTTCGGATGAAGGCTTCGGAGTGGCTGCTGTATCTGGGCGTACGTCCATCGACATCGGTGCGGGCGAACGGGCCCTCGACGCCTTCAGTCTAGCACCGCGGCAGCGGCGCGAGGGTCATCGTCGAAGGTCGAGCGTGTGCGGAAATTCACGGTCGGGCTCCGCCGGCGGCGGTGCCATCGGCCGTGGCGCGTCCTTCGGCAGGTAGCCACCCATGTCCGGCGGTGCCGGCAGGTCGCCCGGGGTGTGGCCGTAGGCCCAGAAACGCGATACCCGGCGCGACTCCGCCTCGAAGGCATTGACCGGGAAGGTCTCGTAGCTGCGTCCGCCCGGATGCGCGACATGGTAGCGGCAGCCCGCGACCGCACGTCCGTTCCAGGTGTCGATCAGGTCGAAAGTCAGCGGCGCATGCACGCCGATCGCCGGATGCAGCGCCGACGGCGGCTGCCAGGCCCTGTAGCGGACCCCCGCGACGAACTCGCCACGCGTACCGGTGGCACGCAGCGGCACACGCCGGCCGTTGCAGGCGACCACGTAGCGCGAATCGGTGAAGCCGGTCGCCCTGACCTGCAGGCGCTCGACCGACGAGTCGACATAGCGCGCGGTGCCCGATCCCGATACTTCCTCGCCGAGTACGTGCCAGGGCTCGGTGGCCGCCCGCAGCTCCAGCTGCAGGTCGCCGCTGACCAGGGTGCCGTAGTGCGGATAGCGGAACTCGAAGAACGGCGCCAGCCATTCCATCGCGAACGGATAGCCGGCGGCCTGAAGGTCCGCCACCACGTCGGCCATGTCGGAGCGCACGTAGTGAGGCAGCATGAAGCGGTCGTGCAGTTCCGTGCCCCAGCGCACCAGAGGCCGGGTGTACGGCGTGTTCCAGAAGCGCGCGATCAGCGCGCGCAGCAGCGCGGCCTGCACCAGCGCCATCTGCGGATGCGGTGGCATCTCGAAGGCGCGCAGCTCGACCAGCCCGAGGCGGCCGGTCTCGCCGTCGGGCGAATACAGCTTGTCGATGCAGAACTCGGTACGGTGGGTGTTGCCGGTGCCGTCGATCAGCAGGTTGCGCAGCAGGCGGTCGACCAGCCACGGCTGCGTGACCTCGCCGGTGGGCAGCTGGCGGAAGGCGATCTCGAGTTCGTACAGGCTCTCGTTGCGTGCCTCATCGACGCGCGGCGCCTGGCTGGTCGGGCCGATGAACATTCCGGAGAACAGGTACGACAGCGACGGATGGTTCTGCCAGTAGCTGACCAGGCTGCGCAGCAGGTCGGGCCGGCGCAGGATCGGGCTGTCGGCCGGCGTCGCCGCGCCAATGGTGATGTGGTTGCCGCCGCCGGTGCCGGTGTGGCGCCCGTCGAGCATGAACTTCTCGGTCGCCAGCCGCGCCTCGCGTGCGTCCTGGTACAGCGCCTCGGTGTTGTGCACCAGGTCCGTCCAGCTCGCCGCCGGATGGATGTTGACCTCGATCACGCCAGGGTCAGGCGTCACCGGCAGCCGCAGCATCCGGGGGTCGCGCGGCGGCGGATAGCCTTCGATCACCACCGGCAGGCCGAGTGCCGCGGCGCTGCCCTCGATCGCGCTGACCAGTTCGAGGTAGTGTTCGAGGAAGGCCAGCGGCGGCAGGAACACGTGCAAGCGGCCCTCGCGCGGTTCGATGCAAAGCGCGGTGCGCACTGCATCGTTCGGCTCGTGGCTGGCACTGCTGCGCACCGGCGTTGCCGCCGGACGCCGGGTGCCGGCGGCAGGCGCGGGCGCGGCCTGCAGCGGCTGCCCGCGGCCGTAGTCGGGTAGCCCGGGCAGCGGCTGCATCAGCGAGCGCTCGATGAACGGGATACGCTGCTCCGGCGTCAGGTACGGCAGCGAATCGAGCGGCAGGCGGTAGCCCATCGCGGAGTCGCCCGGCAGCAGGTACATGTGCTCGCGGCGGAAGGTCCAGGTCCCGCTCAGCCAGCGGCTGCGCGCGGTATCCCAGGCCAGCGGCAGGGCGTAGCCGGTAGCCACGCCGAGTCCGCGCTGCAGGAGGCGGGCCAGCCGCCGCCGCTCCAGCGGGTCCTTGAGGTCGGCCGCCAGCGGGTCGATGTTGTCCGGCAGCTTCTGCTCTGCATGGATGTAATGCAGCGTGTCCTCGTAGCCCGGCTGCAGGTACACCGTGGGCAGGCCGAGGCGCTCGGTCAGTTCCTGCGCGAACGCCTCCGCCTCGCGGATGCCGTGGCCGTAGTCCTTCGTGGTGTCGGCGAGCAACGATGCGTCGTGCCAGACCGGGCGGCCGTCGGCCCGCCAGAAAACGCCGAGCAGCCAGCGCGGCAGCGGTTCGCCCGGGTACCACTTGCCCTGTCCGTGGTAGAGCACGCCGCCGCGCCCGAAGGTGTCGCGCAGCCGCCGCACCAGCACGTTCGCGCGCTCGCGCTTGGCCGGGCCGTCGGCGGCGATCGTCCATTGCGGCGATTCCATGTCGTCGATCGACACGAAGGTCGGTTCGCCGCCCATCGTGAGCCGCACGTCGCCGGCCTGCAGGTCTGCGTCGACCTGCAGGCCGAGCGCATCGATGCGTGCCCACTGGTCGGCCGAGTAGGGAAGGGTGACCCGCGGGTCCTCGTGGATGCGGGTGACCGTGTTCGCATGCTCGAAGGTGACGACCTTGCATTCGTCGGTGAAGCCGGTCACCGCCGCCGCACTCTCCGGATCGGGGGTGCAGGCGAGCGGGATGTGGCCCTCGCCGGCGAACAGGCCGGAGGTCGGGTCGAGGCCGACCCAGCCCGCTCCTGGTATGTAGACCTCCGCCCAGGCATGCAGGTCGGTGAAGTCCTCGGTCGGCCCGCTCGGACCCTCGAGCGGCTTCTGGTCGGCGACCAGTTGCACCAGGTAGCCGGACACGAAGCGTGCCGCCAGGCCCATGTGGCGCAGCACCTGCACCAGCACCCAGCCGGTGTCGCGGCAGGAGCCGAGCGCACGGTCGAGGGTCTGCTCGCAGGTCTGCACGCCCGGCTCCATCCGGATCGTGTAGGCGATGTCGCGCGCCAGCCGCTGGTTGATCGCGACCAGGAAGTCGACGGTACGCATGCGCGTGCGGTCGATGCCGGTCAGCCACCGGCTCAGGTGCGGGCCGGACTCGCGTACCTCCAGGTATGGCGCGAGGTCCTTCTTCAGGTGCGGTTCGTACTCGAACGGGAAGTGTTCTGCCGCTTCCTCGAGGAAGAAGTCGAACGGGTTGATCACCGTCATGTCCGCGACGATGTCGACCTGCATCGACAGTTCCATCGTGCGCTCGGGGAACACGACGCGGCCGAGGTAGTTTCCGAACGGGTCCTGCTGCCAGTTCAGGAAATGCGGCTCTGGCGTGATGCGCAGCGAATAGCTCTCGATCGGTGTGCGCGAATGCACCGCCGGCCGCAGCCGGATCACATGCGGTGACAGTGCGACCGGGCGGTCATAGCGGTAGAGGGTCTTGTGGTGGAGCGCGACTCGGATGGTCATGAATCAGGTGGTCCCGGGTGTGGCGGCAGGCCCCGTCAGGAAGTAGGTCGCGCTGATCCGGTCGTGCAGCGTGCCGAAGCCGATCTGCAGTTCGTCGGTGTAGCGATGGAGCGCCTGCCTGTCGAGGCGATCGAAATCGACATGTTCGAGGTCGTCAACCAGCTTGCGGATGTCGCGCGTGATCGGGCTGCTGCGCGGCAGCCGGCGCAGCAGGGCATTCATCTGCGCGAGGCAGAAGCCGATGGAGCGGGGGAAGCGGGTGTCGGTGAGCAGGAAGCGCAGCACGTCGGCGTGCGCGACCGGCGCGCGCACGGTCTGGCGGTATACCTGGTACCCGGACAGCGAGCGCAGCACGCTCATCCACTGGATGGTCTCGAAAGGCGCGAGGTCCGCTGCACCGTCATCGGACTTCACGCTGCCGTCGAGCAGGTTGGCCGAACGCACGTCGATGATGCGGGTAGTCATGTCGGCGCGCTCCAGCGCGAGGCCCAGGCGCAGGAAGTCGTACGGGTAGTCGTGCGCCATCGTGCCGGCGAGCGTGCCGGACAGCTGCTGCGCACCGCGGATCACCGCCTCGAGGTAGTCATAGCGCCGCCCCTGCGCGAGCGAGTTGCCGGCATCCTGCTTTGCGCGCAGGTAGAGCTCGTTGATCTGCTCCCACGCTTCCCGCGGCAGCAGGTCGCGCAGCAGCCGCGCGTTCTCGCGTGCGCAGGCGAGCGAGGACAGGATCGAGCCCGGATTCCTCTCGTCGGCGATCAGGAAGCGAACCACGTTGCGCTCGTTGGTCTCCTTGTAGAGTTCGGAGAACAGCTCGGAGTAGCCGGTGATCGCGATCAATGGTGCCCAGCCGAAGGTGTACTTGCGCGGCAGGTCGAGCAGCAGGTTCGCATGCACGTTGGCCAGGCGCGCACCATCCTCGGCGCGCTCGATGTAGCGGCCCAGCCAGTAGATCGACTCAGCGTGCCCGGACAGCATGGCGCTCGCTCCGGGAGGGGGAAGGGACGATACAGCCGCGCGTCATGGTCTCAGCTCGCTTCATGGTCGACGATCCAGGTGTCCTTGCTGCCGCCGCCCTGGGACGAGTTGACCACGGTCGATCCCTTGCGCAGGGCGACCCGGGTCAGGCCGCCGGTGGTGACGTAGGTGGACTTGCTCGACAGGATGAACGGGCGCAGGTCGACATGGCGCGGCTCGACATGGTCTTCGACCAGTGTCGGTGCCGTCGACAGCGTGATCAGCGGCTGTGCGATGTAGTTGCGCGGGTCGCGCCGGATGTGGCGGGCGAACTCCTCCAGCTCCTTGCTGGTGCCCTGCGGGCCGATCAGCATGCCGTAGCCGCCGGACTCGTTGGCCGGCTTGACCACCAGCTTCGCCAGGTTGGCCAGTACGTAGTCGCGCTCCTTGCGGTCGACGCACTTGTACGTGGGCACGTTGGGCAGGATCGCATCCTCGTCGAGGTAGTAGCGGATCATCTCCGGCACGAACGCGTAGACCACCTTGTCGTCGGCGACGCCGGCGCCGGGAGCGTTGGCCAGACCGACCTTGCCGCTGCGCCAGGCGCGGAACAGCCCCTTCACGCCGACCACCGAATCGGCGTTGAACGACTCCGGGTCGAGGTACAGGTCGTCGATCCGGCGGTAGATCACGTCGACCCGCTCCAGCCCGGTGATCGCCTTCTTGTAGACGCAGTCGTCCTCGCCCACGACCAGGTCGGAGCCCAGGCAGAGCTCGGCGCCCATCTGCTGCGCCAGGTAGGCGTGCTCGAAGTAGGCCGAGTTGTGGATGCCCGGCGTGAGCACCACCACCTCGGGCCGCCGACCGCGGCGCGGGGACAGCGAGGCCAGGCAGTCGAACAGCTGCGACGGATAGTCGTCGACCGGCAGGATGGTGCTGTTGGCGAACAGTTCCGGGAACACACGCTTCATCACCAGCCGGTTCTCGAGCATGTAGGACACGCCCGACGGCACGCGCAGGTTGTCTTCCAGCACGTACATCGTGCCGTCGCGGTCGCGCACCAGGTCGGAGCCGCAGATGTGCGCCCAGATGCCGTGGGCCGGGCTGGCGCCGACGCACTGCGGCCGGAAGTTCTTCGAGTCGGCCAGCAGTTCCGCCGGGAACACCTTGTCCTTGACGATGCGCTGGTCGTGGTAGATGTCGTCGATGAAGAGATTCAGTGCCTCGACGCGCTGGCGCAGCCCGCGTTCGATGCGCGCCCATTCATTGCGGGCGATCACGCGCGGGATGATGTCGAACGGCCAGGCGCGGTCGATCGAACCGCCTTCCTCGGAGTAGACCGTGAAGGTGATGCCGAGGTTGCGGATCGCCAGATCGGCCGCGGCCCGCCGGTCGCGCACTTCCTTCTCGCTCAGCGAGGCCAGGTAATCGCACAGGCTGCTTGCCACGGGACGCACTTCGCCGGGCGCGGCGAGCAGCGTGTCGTAGACGCCGCGGGCGGGGTAGGTCTTCCAGTTGATAGCCATGAATGATTACCCGGTGACAAAGCAGGAAATATGCCTGAATGGTGCGAGTCTAGCGGATCGAGGGCCTCTGGCGAGCCCCGTGCCGGGATTTCGCCGTATCCTCGCCTCATGGCCTCGAGCGTCCCGCAACTAGACCTGTTCGGCGAGCCGGTGACGGCTCCCGGCGGCGCACCGGCAGCCACGCCGCGCGCGCCCAGGCCTGCGGCCGGCATCGGCCCGGCACCGGCCTCGGAGGCGCTGCTCGAACTCGGGCGCACGCTGCCTGTGGCTCTGTACCTCGGTACGTCCTCGTGGTCGTTCCCGGGCTGGGCCGGGCTGGTGTACGACCGCAGTGCAGATCCGTCGCGCCTGTCGCGCGACGGACTCACCGCGTACGGCCGCCATCCGATCCTGCACGCGGTTGGTATCGACCGGACGTTCTACGCGCCGCTGTCGGCTGCAGCGTTCGCGCGCCACGCGGCGCAGGTGCCGGACGGTTTCCGCTTCCTGGTCAAGGCGCCGTCGGCGTGCACCAGCACCGTGGTGCGCAGCGACGGTGCGCTGCCGGTGGCCAACGACCAGTTCCTCGACGAGCGGGTCGCCGTCGACCAGTTCGTGCGGCCGGCACTGGAAGGCCTGGGCACGAAGGCCGGGCCGCTGGTGTTCCAGTTCTCACCGCTCGGGCGGGCCTGGACGCGGGTGCCGCAACGCTTCGCCGACGCGCTGGAGGGCTTTCTTGCGGCGCTGCGTGCCGAGGAGCCCACGGCGCTGCTCGCAGTCGAGGTGCGCGACCCGGAGGTGCTGGTGCCGGCATTCTTCGATGCGCTGGCCGTGCACCGCGTGCGCTACTGCATCGGCGTGCATGCGCGCATGCCGGCGGTCGACGAGCAGGCGACGCGGGCGCGCCGGGCGGGGCCCGGCACTCTGGTGGTGCGCTGGAACCTGCACTCCGGTTTCGGCTACGACGAGGCCAAGGCCCGCTACGAACCGTTCGACCGGCTGGTCGACGAGGATCCGGCGGCGCGTGGGGCGCTGGCCGCGCTGGCGGTTGACACGATCGGTGCCGGGGAGGCGGTGTACATCATCGCGAACAACAAGGCGGAAGGGTCGGCGCCGCTGACGCTGACGCTGCTGGCGGAAGCGGTACGCGAACGCCTGCGCAGCCTGCCGCAGGGCACAGGTGCGGCAGGGCTGGTGGGATAATGCAGCCATGGCCACCCACGAACTGACCCAGCCTCCGCAGGAGACCACCGACGAATGGGCCCTGCATGCGGCCGCGCAGCTGCGCGAGCAGGGGCGGCTGGGCGCGATCGCCGGTGCGCAGCCCGAGGCTGCGCTCGCCTGGGCGGCCCTGCTTTATGGCGACCGGACACTGCCGGTGGGTACGCTGGCCTCGAACGCCGCGGTCGATGTTGCGCAGGTACTGGTCACCATCGGCGCCGATCCGGCGACGCGCCTGGCCGCGCTGCTCGCCTGGCTGCCGCTGCAGGATGGCAAGACGCGCGAGGGCCTGCGCCAGCGCGCTGGTCCCGAGGTCGCCGCGCTGGTCGAGGGCACTGCCCGGCTCGATTCGATCCAGACGCTGTCCGAGGTCGGCGAGGCTGGCACCACGCCGGCGCAGCAGGAGTCGTTGCGCAAGATGCTGCTGGCGATGGTGCAGGACATCCGCACCGTGCTGATCAAGCTGGCCCAGGAGCTGGTGACGCTGCGCACGCTCACCCGGCATCCGGACGAGGCGCTGCGCCGGCGCCATGCGCGCGTCACGCTCGACCTGTTCGCGCCGCTGGCCAACCGGCTGGGTATCTGGCAGCTGAAGTGGGAGATGGAGGACCTCGCGTTCCGCCTGTCCGATCCGGACACGTACAAGCGCATCGCGAAGCTGCTCGACGAGAAGCGCGCGGCACGCCAGCAGATGATCGACGATGTGATGAGCATCCTGCGTGCGGACCTGGCCGCCGCCGGCATCGCCGCGCAGGTCACCGGCCGCCCCAAGCACATCTACAGCATCTGGCGGAAGATGGGTCGCAAGGGCGTCGAGTTCGGCGACCTCTACGACGTGTTCGGCGTGCGGGTGCTGGTCGACGAGGTGAAGGACTGCTATGCGGCGCTCGGGCTCGTCCACAACCGCTGGACACCGGTGCCGAAGGAGTTCGACGACTACATCGCCAAGCCCAAGGGCAACGACTACCGGTCCCTGCACACCGCGGTGATCGGCCCTGGCGACCGGGCGGTCGAGGTGCAGATCCGCACCCATGGCATGCACCAGCATGCAGAACTCGGCGTGGCTGCGCACTGGGCCTACAAGGAGGTCGGCAGCCGGTCCGCCGGCAGCGACTACGACCAGCGCATCGCGTGGCTGCGGCGCGTCCTCGACTGGCGCGACACGGTGGTGCAGCAGGGCGGCCAGGCGATGGGGCAGGCGGCCGATGCCGCGCCCGGGGCTGACGAGGCGCAGGGCTCGATCGGCGACCGCTTCAAGACCGAACTGTTCAGCGACGTGGTCTATGCCCTGTCGCCTCAGGGACGCGTGGTCGACCTGCCGACGGGCAGCACGCCGGTCGACTTCGCCTATGCACTGCATACCGAGCTCGGCCATCGCTGTCGCGGTGCGAAGGTCGACGGCGCGATCGTGCCGCTTACCTTTCCGCTGGCCAATGGCCAGACGGTCGAGATCATCACCACCCGCGAAGGCGGACCTTCGCGCGACTGGCTGAACCCGCAGCTCGGCTTCACCCACAGCTCGCGGGCGCGCAACAAGGTGCGCCAGTGGTTCAACGCTCAGAACCTGGCGACCAGCATCGCGCAGGGCCGGGCGCTGGTCGAGCGCGAGCTGCAGCGGATGGGCATCGGGTCGTACAACCTGGAGCAGCTGCCGGGCCGACTCGGCCTGGGCAAGCTCGACGATGCGTTCGCGGCCATCGCGCGCGGCGAGATCAACCAGCGCCAGCTGCAGGTGGCGCTGCGCGAACCGGCGTCCGATGCAGGTCAGCCGTACGAGGCGCCGGACGAGGTGCCGATCGCGCGCCGGTCCGAGGCCGGCAGCAGCGCCCGCGGCATCCTGGTGGTCGGCGTCGACAAGCTGCTCACCGTGCTGGCGAAATGCTGCAAGCCGGCGCCGCCGGATCCGATCGTCGGCTTCGTGTCGCGCGGTCGCGGCGTCACCGTGCACCGGCGCGACTGTCCCAACGTGAGCCGGATGCCGCAGGAACGGATGATCGAGTCCGGCTGGGGACGTCCGGACGGCGAGCGGTTCGCGGTCGACCTGGAAGTGCTGGCCCATGACCGGCAGGGGTTGCTGCGCGATATCTCGGAGCTGCTGTCGCGCGAGAAGGTCAACGTGACCGCGACCCAGACGTCCTCGCGCAGCGACACCGCCCACATGATGTTCACCGTCGAGGTGCTGGACGTGGCCCAGGTGCAGCGGCTTCTCGCGGCGATCGGCGAGGTCAAGGGCGTCATCCGGGTGCGGCGCCGCTGACCCTGCTGCTGACGTCGCTGCTTCAGAACCCCTGTTCGGCCAGCCAGGCCTGCAGCGGGACAGACCACAGTTTCCCGCCCACGCGCAGCAGGTCGTGGCCGTCGGGCGCCGGCACCGGCGCAGTGCCGACGAAGCGCGCCGGGCTGCCGCCTGCTGCGAACGCTGCGTGCCAGCGCGTGGGCGCTTCCGCGCCCCAGTACAGGTCGTTGGGTGCATAGAACCAGATGCTGGGCAGGCGGTTCGCCTGGCCCCATCCGGCCATCAGCGACTCGATGCGCTGCGGTTCGCACATCCGGCCATTCGAGGCCGGAGAACCGCCGGAACCCCCGGCGAAGTTGATGCAGCCGATCACCCCTGGCAGGCTTGCCGAGCAGGCAGCCACCGTAGCGAGTCCGCCCACCGAGTTGCCCGACAGCAGGATGCGATCGGGTCGCGCCCATGGCTGGTTGCGCACCCATGCCACCGCGGATGCGATCGTTTCTGCAGCGGGCCCAGCCGTACGCTGCGGTTCCGGCCGGGCAACGCACGCGCCCCACTCGTTGTAGCGCGCGCCTGAGTCCTCCCGGTCAGGTCCGCCGGTGATCCCGTATCCGGGGCGGATCGGCGCGACTACCGCGTAGCCGCGCCCCATCCAGAATCGCGCATGGCCGTGCAGTACGGGGTTTGCGAGCGAACGGCGCTCGAAGTCGGTGCCTGCGCGGCCGTGCGAAAAGACCAGCACTGGAAACGGACCCTCGCCTGGCGGCCGGAACACCTGGGCAACCATGGTGGTTTCGCCCGGGAGCGGAATGCGCGCGACTTCCGGTACCAGCGGCTCGGGCGTCCCCTGTGCAGGGGCATCGGGTGCCGCGCACAGGAGGGTCGCCAGGAGTGCAGCCGCGCAGGTCCTGGCGAGCGTCTCCATGCCCTTGAGCGACGCGCCGGTCAGACCGGTCCGCCGATGAACGCTTCCGCGTTCTTCCAGTAGATCAACTCACGCTCTGCATCGGTCAGGCCGGGTACCTTCTCGATGTTGTCGATCGGGGTCATGTCGCCCATGTCGAACGGGTCGTCCGTTCCCACCACCACGCGATCGGCACCGACCTGCTCGATCAGGAAGCGCACCGCCTTGGGGTTGTGCGCCAGTGCATCGAACCAGAACCGGCGCAGCAGGTCCATCGGCGGGGTCTTGCAGTCGACCGAGGTGTCCGGACGGCAGCCATGGCCCCACTGGAAGCGGCCGATGTCGGCGACGGTGAAACCACCGGCATGCGGCAGCAGGAACTTCAGTTCCTTCAGCTCATCGAGCGCGCCGCTGAACATCAGGTTGGCGACCATGATCGTGGTGTCGAGCGGATTGCCGATCAGGTTGGTCATGTAGTAGCAGTCGAGACGGCCGGTGGCACCGATGTTCTCCGGATGGGTGAACACCGACACCTTCAGGTCCTGGCAGCGCTTCAGGAACGGCCTGAACTTCTGCGCGGCGAGTTCCTCGCCGACGATCGAGGTGGCGATCTCGACGCCCTTGAAGCCGTAGGTCTTCACCGCATGCTCGAGTTCGGCGATCGCGAGGTCGGGATGCTGCATCGGCACGCTGGCCATGCCGCGCAGCCGGTCGGGGCGCTCGGCGACCATCTTCGCGATGCCCTCGTTCACCGCGCGCGCGGTCTTCACCGCGTCCGTTTCGTTCTGCCAGTAGCAGAACGCCTGCGGCCCGGTCGAGATGTACGAGATGTCGATCTTCATCCGGTCCATCTTGGCGACCTTGCCTTCGCCGCTGTAGTACTCGGGATCGAGTTCGAACAGGTTCTTGCCGCGCGAGTAGAAGCGCTTGCCATCCTTGCGGACGATCTTCGCCTTGTACAGGTCGGCGTCGGCTGCCTTCTCCATCAGGTCGAGCACGGTATCGGGCAGCACGTGGCTGTGCAGGTCTACTTTCTTCATGCGGACTTCCTCCGTTGGGGTCTGGTCTGGACTACCGAGATGGGCGGGTGCACGACGCGGCGCGGGCCGGGGCCGGGGGGCACCGGAAGCGCAAAGGTGCCGCGCTCGAACAGGCCTCCGATCTCCGCGGCGACGATCTGCGCCAGCGACTCGGTGGCTGCAGGCAGTGCCGGTCGGGCCGACTGGGCGAGCACCAGCATGCGGTGCAGGCTGGCATCGGCGATCTGCCAGGCCGACAGGCGGCCGCTGGCGATGTCGTCGTGGAAGGTCGAGACCGGCATCAGCGCATGGGTCGCACCGCGCAGCAGAAGCGCCCGGATCGCCTCGATCGAGTCGATCTCGACCTCCACGTTGAGGCGGGCGCCTGCGCGCGCGAGCTGTTCTTCGAGTGCCGCGCGGATGCCGTCGCTGATCAGCACCGGGGTGCGCGCGAGCTCTGCCAGGGTGAAGAAGGGTCGTGCCGGGGCCGCGCCGCGCGGGCCGACCACGACGATCGGTTCGGACAGCAGCGGGGTGTAGCGCAGGGCGCGCGCCGGCTGCGGGTTGGTGAGCAGGGCGACGTCGACCCGGCCTGTCCCGAGCGCATCGGCCAGTTGCGGGCTGAAGCCCTCGACGACCTTGATCGACAGCTCTGGTGCCTCGCTGCGGCAGCGCTCGACGCAGCCGGGTACCAGCCAGGCTGCGATGGTCGGCGACACGCCGAGGATCACCCTGCCGCCGGCGGGCTGCGCGGAATGGGTGAGTTCCGCCTGCGCGCGATCCATCTCGCGCACGACCCGGCGGGCGTGCTCCAGGAACTTGCGCCCGGCGGCCGTCAGCCGCACGCCGCGCGGCAGCCGCTCGAGCAGCGGCGCGCCGAGCTGCGACTCCATGGCCTGCACATGCCGGGTCAGCGCGGGCTGGGCGATGCCCAGTTGCACGGCCGCGCGCGTGATGCTGCCGGCGTCGGCGATATGCACGAAGAAGCGTAGGCTGCGCAAATCCATGGGAGCGGAGGATAGCCGATTCCGGGCAGGCGGCGCGATGCGCTTCCGGTATGCGCCTTGCCATGCGCCTGCGGCGCGGCGCGCGGAAGTCGGCGCGCCGGATGCCGGCCTCCGGCCACCTGCCATGCCGGATAGGCATGGCACGGATGCCTGTTCGACATTTGCCCCCGGTCGCCGGGGATCGGTACCATCGCACCAACCGAATGAAACGACTGGAGAACGACGTGGCCCGGGAAATCAATGTAGGCATCATCGGCGTGGGCTGGTGCGGTGGCATCCGCGCCGAGGCAAGCGCGCGCCATCCGCTGGTGAACGAACTGCACCTGTGCGAGATCCGCCCGGACCGCCTGGCCGAGATGGCGCAGAAGTGCAATGCGACCTCGGCGACCACCGACTGGCAGGAGATGCTCAAGAACGACGCGATCGACGCGTACATGATCTCGGCCACGCCGGAGCACCTGCACTACCCGATGGCGAAGGACTGCCTGTCGCGCGGCAAGCATGTGTTCCTGGAGAAGCCGATCTCGATCGAGATCCACGAGGCGGACGAACTGATCGCCATCGCGCGCCGCAATGGTGTGAAGTTCACCATCGGCTACTCGCAGCGCTTCAACCCGAAGTACGCCTACGTGCACAAGTGCGCGACCGACGGCACGCTCGGCCGGCCGGTCAGCGCGCTGGTCAGCCGCCACATCGGCCGCAGCCTGGGCAAGAAGATCACCGGGCGCAGCAAGCTGTCTCCGGCGGCGATGGAATCGACGCACGACCTCGACTTCCTGCTCTGGTGCCTGGCGCCGGCCAAGCCGATCCGCGTGTACTCGCAGAACAACTACGGCGCGATGCGCGACATGAGCGGCGCAGACGTGCCCGACACCCAGTACATCATGGTGACGATGGACAGCGGCGTCTCGGTGATGGTCGGCGGCGGCTGGAGCCTGCCCCCGGCCTACCCGAACTTCTCCTCGACCTGGATCGAGCTGATCGGCACCGAAGGTGCGCTGATCATCGACGACACCCATCGCGACACGCAACTGTCCACGGTGAAGAACGGCATCGTGCACCCGATGTCGACGATGCCGGGCGAGTATGTCGAGCACACCTATGCCGGCGCGATGGCACCCGAGACCGACCACTTCATCGAGGCCTGCGCGCTGGACAAGCCGGTGCTGGTCACTGCCGAGCAGGCGCGGCAGGTGATGGAAGTCTATGTCGCGGCAGACATCTCGGCCGAGCGCCATGAGCCGGTGAGCCTGCCGCTGCCGGAATCACGTCGCTGAACTGAAGCGAACAGGGCAGGGGCCTGCAGAGCCCCTGCCGACATCACCGGAGGAGCACCATGAACAGGAACGCGAAGGGTATCGGCCTGGCCATCGTCGGCGCGGGCCGGGTCGGCCTGATCCGCGGCGCGGTGGCGAGCCGCCATCCGTCGGTCGAATGGATCGGCATCGCCGAGAAGGATCCGGCGCGCGGCAAGCTGGTCGCCGAGCAGATCGGCGCTGACTTCGTCACCACCGACTACAAGGAACTGCTGCGCCGTCCCGAGGTCACCGCGGCGGTGATCTCCACCGACGAGCACCTGCATGTCGATCCGATCCTCGGGGCCTGCGAGCGTGGCATCTCGCTGATGATCGAGAAGCCCCTCGCCACCGACCTCGAAGAATCCGAGATGGTGCTCAAGGCCATCATCGAGGCGAAGCTCGATGCGGTGGTCGGCTACACCCAGCGCTTCCGCCGGCGCTGGCTGGTGACCAAGGAGAAGGTGCGCACCGGCGCGCTGGGCGAAGTGACGATGGTCACCTCGCGCGGCTTCATGAACCGGCTGGTGGCGCTCGACAACTACAAGCGCACCGACAATCCTTCGGAGATCTCGCCGATGGTGATCTCGGGCACGCATGCACTCGACATGTGCATGTGGATGCTCGAGGCGAAGACCGCGGTCGAGGTCTATGCACGCTCGGTGAACAAGGCGCTCAAGCCGATCTGCGATGGCATCGACGGCACTGCCTACACGATCACCTTCTCGGACGATACGGTGTACAGCGGCGTGCTGAGCTGGGGCCTGCCTGAAGTCTGGCCGGGCGCGGTGTACAGCCTCGAGGTCGGCATCGTCGGCACCGAGGGCGTGCTGACCATCGACGACACGCACCGCGACATCGTGCTGGCGACCAACCTGATCCAGGGTGAGGGCTATGCGCCGGACAAGCGCCGGCATGTCGACTTCCTCACCAGCTACCCGGTCGGCGACATGGCGCTGGGCGAGCTGCGCGGACCGATGCGCGAGGAGACGGTCGACTGGCTCAATCGCGTGTCGCTCGGCCTGAAGACCCAGCATGCCACGGCGGCCGAAGGCCACAACCGGCTGATGCTGACCAAGGCGATCGACCTGTCGGCACGCCTGCGCCGGCCGGTACCGCTGCCGATCAGCGCCGGCGACATCCGCTCTTAGGTCGTCCACGCGCTTCGGCGCAATCCCCGCCATGCCCGATCCGGCGCGTTCGAACGCCGGACGGGCGAGGCAGATCTACCCCAGGAGGAATCATGTCCCGTCTGATCGTTTCGATTGCAGCCGTCGTCGCGCTGGCGCCAGCCCTCTCCGGTGCTGCCGTGGCAGCCGACACCTTCCCGTCGCGCCCGGTCCGGATGCTGGTGCCGTTCTCGCCCGGCGGTGCCACCGACATCGTCGCCCGGCAGGTAGCCTCCCGGCTTGGCG
Organism: Betaproteobacteria bacterium; assembly: GCA_947458265.1. Taxonomy (GTDB): domain Bacteria; phylum Pseudomonadota; class Gammaproteobacteria; order Burkholderiales; family CAIKXV01; genus CAIKXV01. The sequence goes on along the minus strand of CANGYF010000028.1, from coordinate 13,083 downwards.
ATCTGTGGGGCCAGCCGGTGATCGTCGACAACCGCGCCGGTGCCTCCGGCAACATCGCGCTCGAGGCGACGATGAAGGCGGTGCCAGACGGCTACACGCTGTTCGTGGGCAACGTCACCACCAACGCCATCAACGAGACCACGTTCGAACACGTGCTCGGCAAGCTCCGGCCCTCGCGCGACCTGGTCGGCATCACGAACCTGATCGAGATCCCGCATGTGGTGGCGGCGCATCCCGGGCTGCCGGCGGCGGACGTGAAGCAGCTGGTCGAGTTCGCGCGCAAGAACCCGGGCAAGCTGAACTATGCATCGGCCGGCATCGGCAGCTATCCGCACCTCGACATGGTGCTGTTCGCCCGGGTGACCGGCATGCAGGTCACGCACATCCCCTACAAGGGCGGTGCCGGGCAGATGGTGCCTTCGCTGATGGGCAACGAGACGCAGATCGCCTTCCTCAACCTGGGCTCCACCATCGAGCACCTGCGCGCCGGTCGATTGAAGGCACTGGCCACCACCGCACCGCAGCGGCTGCCTGAACTGCCGAACGTGCCGACGATGGCCGAGCAGGGCTTCGCCGGCCAGGGTACCAATGCCTGGAACGGGCTGTTCGGCCCAGCCGCGCTGCCCCGGCCGATCCTCGACCGCATCTTCAACGACACGGTGAAGGTCCTGTCGACGGCCGAGCTGCGCGACTCGCTCGGCAAGCTGCTGATGCAGGTCTCCCCGAGCAAGTCGCCCGAGGCCTACACTGCGTTCGTGCGCGCCGAGACCGCGAAGTGGGCCAAGGTGATCCGCGAGAACAACATCAAGGTCGCCGAGTAGCACCCAGGCCCTGCCGGGCAGGCCGGCAGGGCGATCGACACCACGGAGGACGATCCATGAACCGCTCGACGCTGCTCATCGCGGCATCTGCCGCCCTGCTGCCCTTCGCAGCCCAGTCCGCCATTGCCCAGCCGGTCGATTTTTCCAAGCGACCGGTGCGGATCCTCGTCCCGTTCGCCCCCGGCGGCGCTTCGGACTTCGTCGGCCGCATCCTGCAGCCCAGGCTGGCCGAGGAACTGGGCACTCAGGTGCTGCTCGACAATCGCGCAGGTGCCGCCGGCAACATCGGCGTCGAGGTGGCCGGGCGGGCCTCGCCGGACGGCTTCACCCTGCTGCTCGGCAACGTCGGCACGATGGCGATCAACCCGAGCCTGTATCCCGATTTCCCGCTCAAGCCGACGAAGCATTTCATCCCGGTCACGCAGGTGGTCGACGTGCCGGGCGCGCTGGTCGTGAATCCGTCGCTGCAGGTCGCCAGCGTGCCGGATCTGATCGCCTTCGCCAAGGCCAATCCGAACAAGCTCAACTTCGCCTCGCCCGGTCCGGGTAGCGCCAACCGCATCGAGATGGAGATCCTGATGCGCGCAGCCGGCATCTCGATGACGCACATCCCCTACAAGGGTGGGGCCGGGCCGGCGGTCACCTCGCTGATCCAGGGCGAGACCCAGCTCGGGTTCGTCACGCTCTCCTCGGCGATGACTTTCGTCAAGGCAGGCAAGCTCAGGATGCTCGGCATCGTTGCGCCCGCGCGCAATGCGGGCGTCCCGGACGTACCGACGATGGCCGAGGTGGGCTTCAAGAGCATGCGCACCGGCTCCTGGCAGGGCGTGTTCGTACCTGCCGGCACGCCGCGGCCGGTGGTCAACCGTCTGTTCGACGCGCTGCAGAAGGTGATGGCCCACCCGGACGTGCGCCGGCGCCTCAACGACGGTGGGGCGGAGGTGGTGGTCAGCAAGTCGCTCGACGACTTCATGGCCTTTGTGCGCGACGAAAACGAGCGCTTCGGCCGCGCCATCCGCGAGGCGAAGATCACGGCAGACTGAAACGGGTCGCCGCGCGCCGTGCCGCTGGCGGCGCGCGGGGCTGCACGGTCGCGTCGGTCAGCGCTGCGGGTCGTTGCTGCCGGCCGATGCGTCGAGCCCTGCCGAAGGCGGAACGGTAGCCTCGATACGTGCCGCCAGTTCAGCCAGGAACGCGTCCGCCGCCGCGGACGGCGGACGGCGGGCGGCTTCGATCACGACCAGATCCAGGGTAAACGGTGGTGCCTGCAGCGGGCAGACGGCGAGCGAGCCGTCTGCGATCTCCGGGGTGAGCATCACGCCGGGCAGGATGGCGACCCAGTCGCTGCGGCCGATCATGTCGAGCGTGCCGTACATCGAATCGAGTTCCAGCCGCTGTGCGACCGTCGCGCCGTTGGACGCCAGCCAGCTCTCGATGCGCTGGCGGCGCGTGTTCAGCGGCGCCGGCACCATCAGGCGCAACTCGCGCAGCCGTGCGGCCTCTACCGGACGCCCTGCCGGCCAGCGTCCGTCCGGTCGCGATACCAGCAGCTCAGGCGTGCGTGCCAGGAACCGGCTGCGGATGCCCACCGGCGCATCGAATGCCGGGACGATCGCGAAGTCGAGCTCGCCGGCACGCAGCAGGTCGGTAAGCACGCCGCTGTAAGCCTCGGTCACCTTCGGCGTCACCTGCGGATGGCGCTCGCTGAAGGCAGCCAGTGCCGGCGCCACGCAGCAGCGGGTGAGCGATGGCATCAGTCCCACCTGCACCTCGCCCGACAGGGCGTTGCCGACCGTGCGCGCTTCCCGTCCCGCCTGCTCCAGCGTGGCCAGCAGGTCTATCGCGCGGCGGTAATACGCGTCGCCAGCGGCAGTCGGCACCACCTGCGAGGGCGAGCGCTCCAGCAGCCGGACGCCGAGTTCGTCTTCCAGTGCGCGTACCCGCTGCGACACGGCCGGCTGGGTGGTGTGTTCACGCTCCGCCGCGCGCGAGAAGGAGCGTTCTTCGTAGGCGGCGGTGAACAGTCGAATGGCGGTCAGGGATGGCACGATCGGCGCGGACGGAGGGGAGGCTGCCCGGACATCCCTGGCAGGCTTTGTATAACGATTCGTGATGCTTGTTATTATGAATCATCATTTGGCGTAATGCGACTCGATCGCTACAGTCCTGCCTCGAAAAGTCCCCCTCAGCCCTGACCTTGGAGCCCTGATGACCCGTCTGGACCTCAGCCGTGATGCCGTCGGCGATGCAGCCTCCCAGCGCCAGCTGCGGGACGCCTTCGGCCGCTTCGCTACCGGCGTCACCGTGATCACCGCGCTGCTGCCCGACGGCCGGCGCACCGGACTGACGGTGAATTCGTTCACGTCGCTGTCGCTCGAGCCGGCGATGATTCTCTGGAACCTGCGGTCCGGCTCGCCGTCGGAACCGGCCTTCGACAAGGGCCGTGCATTCGCGGTCAACGTGCTTGCCACCGCGCAGCAGGATGTCTCGCAGCGCTTCTGCCGCCCGGCGGAAGACAAGTTCACTGGCCTCGCCATCGAGGACGGGCTCGATGGCGTACCCCTGCTGTCCGGCAGCCTCGCGACCTTCGAATGCCGAGTCGAGGATACGGTCACCTGTGGCGACCATCGGATCGTCATCGGCCGCGTGCTCACCGCGCGCTATGGCGAAGGCGAGCCGCTGATCTACAGCCAGGGCCGCTACTGCACCGCCATACAGTTGGCAGCCTGAGCGCGCGGCGCGCCTCGATCCACTTCCATCCGCAACAGATATCCGCATACGGAGACCTGCATGAAACTGTCCACCTTCATGATGCCGCTGCACCCCGTAGGCAAACCGTGGCCGCTGTCGCTCAAGGAAGACCGCGAGGCGATCATCCTGGCCGACCGCCTCGGCTACTCGGAGGCCTTCGTCGGCGAGCACGTGACCGACGCCGCCGAGACGGTGACCTCGTGCATGATGTTCCTCGCCAGCCTCGCCCACGACACCAAACACATCAAGCTCGGCACCGGCACGATCAACCTGCCCAACAGCCATCCGGCCCATGTCGCCTCGCAGGCGGCCATGCTCGACAACATCCTGGAAGGCCGGTTCATCATGGGCATCAGCCCCGGCGGCCTGATGTCGGATGCCGAGGCCTTCGGCAACTACGGCCGCGACCGCATGGCGATGTTCGTCGAGGGCATCAACATGGTGCTCGACATCTGGGCCGGAGAGGCACCGTACAACCTCAAGGGCCAGTTCTGGGAAGTCACCACCGAGAAGACGATGATCGCCGAGATCGGCACCGGCATCATGCTCAAGCCCTACCAGCAGCCGCATCCACCGATCGTCGGCACCGTGGTGGCGCCGTTCTCCAAGGGCGTAGTGGCGATGGCCGAGCGCGGCTGGAGGCCGATCTCGGCTAACTTCCTGCTGCCGCAATGGGTGAAGACGCACTGGGACAGCTACGTGCAGGGCAAGCAGAACATCGGCGTGGTGGCCGACCCGGCCGACTGGAGCGTCGCCAAGTGTGTCTTCGTCGCCGACGACGAAGCCACGGCCCAGCGCTACGGCTACGGCGAGGACGGCCCGTACCACCACTACTTCAAGCAACTCATCCGCAAACTGGTCGGCTTCGGCAACCGCGGCAACCTGTTCAAGGCCGACCAGAGCATGCCCGACGAGATGATCACGGCGGATTACGTGAACCGCAAGCTCACGATCGCCGGCACCGTCAACAGCGTGGTCGACCAGATCCTCGCCTTCCGCGAGGAAGTGGGCGACTTCGGCACGCTCGTCTATGCGTCCCTGGACTGGAAAGACCCGGCGCTGGGCAAGCGCTCGATGGAACTGATGGCCGAGAAGGTCATGCCAGCGGTGAATGCCGCGATCGCGTCGGGCAAGACTGCCCGCGCAGCCTGAGGAGAGTATCGGATGTTGAACGTAGCCGTCGTCGGCATGGGGTGGTGGGGCAAGATCATCGTCCCGCTGCTCAAGACCAGCAAGAAGATCACTGTCGGCAAGGTGGTCGAGGTGAACCCCGACTCGATCGCCGATTTCGCGCGCGAGCAGGGCGTGCAGGTGGTGACCCGATATGAAGACGTGCTGGCGGATCCGTCGATCCAGGCGGTCGTGCTGTGCACGCCGCACACCCAGCACACCGACCAGATCGTCGCCGCCGCAGCGGCCGGCAAGCATGTGTTCTGCGAGAAGCCGCTGTCGATGACCCGCGCGGACGTGCTTCGTGCCGTGGCGGCGGTGGAGAAGGCCGGCGTCGCGCTGGCAGTCGGCCACGAGCGCCGGTTCGAGCCGCCGATCCTGGAGATGATGCAGATCGTGAAGTCGGGCGTGCTCGGCAAGCCGCTGCAGGTCGAGGCCAACTTCAGCCAGGACAAGTTCCTGTCGCTCGCGGCCGACAACTGGCGCCTGTCCGGCAAGGAAGCACCGGCCGGTCCGATGACCGCCACCGGCATCCACCTGCTCGACCTGTCGGTCGGCGTGTTCGGCGAAGCCGACCATGTGTATGCCAGCGTGAAGCAACTCGGCAGCCATCTCGTCAACGGCGACACGCTGGCGATCCTGGTGTCGTTCCGCAACGGTGGCCATGCGTTGATCAGCGCGATCCTGGCCACGCCGTTCGATGGCCGCTTCGCGATCTACTGCAACGAGGGCTGGATCGAGGTACGCGACAAGACCCACCCGGAAGCGCCAGAAGGCTGGACGATGACCCAGTGCTTCCGCGGCGGCCGGCGCGAGGTGAAGGAGTTCCCGCCGGTGCCGGGCGTGCTCGCCAACCTCGAGGCCTTCGCCGATGCCGCCGAGGGACGCGCACCGTATCCGGTGCCGCGCGAGCAGATGGTCGCCAACATCTCCGCGCTCGAAGCCATCTTCAAGGCGACGAAGAGCGGTGTGGTGGAGAAGGTCGAAGGCTGAGCAGGTCGGCCGCGCCAGCGGGCGCGGCCGGGGCCGCACGATGCGCCGGACCCCGAGCCCGTCCGGGCGCATCTTGGCCAGTGCCAGCCTGGCCAGGACCGTGATGCCCAGCCCCGAGCGCACCATGCTCGCGGGCGGTCAGCCTGTTCGCCACCTCGAACGCCTGCTCGCAGGCGGCACGGTGGCGAGGACCGACCACAGAAGGATGCCGTGAAGTGAACTACATCGATATCGTCACCGGCCGCCGTTACCCGTCCGAGGTGCCACGCTGGCAGTCCGACGACGGCAACGGCGTCGACCTGGAGCCCTGCCCGGGCATCACACGCGATCGTATCGACCCGTCCCGGCGTTCCCTCTGGCGCTACGCCGCGGCGATGGCCGTACCGTTCGAGGGCGCCGTCACGCTCGGCGAAGGCTGGACGCCGTTGCTGCCGCGCGCCTGGCAGGGTGTCGACCTGCTCTGGAAGCTCGAGTATGTGATGCCGACCGGTTCGTTCAAGGACCGGGGCATGACCGCGATGGTGAGCTACCTCAAGCAGCATGGCATCACCGACGTGCTCGAGGACTCCTCCGGCAATGCCGGTGCCTCGCTGTCCACCTACGCCGCCGCTGCCGGCATGCGCTGCCGGATCATGGTGCCGGCGAGCGCCTCGTATCCGAAGATCGCGCAGATGGCCGCGCATGGCGCCGACGTGGTGGCGGTCTCCGGCACCCGGCAGGATGTCGCCGACGCCGCGCTGCGCGAGGCTTCGTCGATGTTCTATGCCAGCCACAACCGGCAGCCGTACTTCCTGGAGGGCACCAAGACGCTGGCCTACGAGCTGTGGGAGCAGTTGGGCTTCCGGCTGCCGGACAACGTCATCGTGCCGGTCGGCTATGGCGCGAACGTGCTCGGCTGCGAGCGTGGCTTCGCCGAACTGATGCGCGCCGGCGAGACCGACCGCATGCCGCGTATCTTCGGCGTGCAGGCAGCCAACGTATCGCCGCTGGCCCAGGCCTTCGACGAGGGGCTGGACGACTACAAGGACATCGTGCCGGTGCCGACGCTGGCCGAGGGCATCGCTTCGCAGCGTCCGACCCGCGGCCGTGCGATCCTGGAGGCGGTGCGCGGCTCGGGTGGGCGCATCCTGTCCGTGGGCGAGGACGAGATCGTCGCGGCGTTGCGCACGCTGGCCGGCATGGGGTTCTATGTCGAGCCGACCTGTGCATCGGTTGGCGCGGCGCTCGACCACCTGATCGACGCTGGCGACATCCGGCCGGGGCAGACCACGGTGGCGGTGCTCACCGGCACCGGCCTGAAGGCTTCCGAGATGATCGGCAAGGCGCTCGGGCTGTCCGCGCGCACGCTGGATCCGAATGCCGCGCGGAGCTGATGCACTGCGCCTCCTGCAGGCTGCGCCCGCGCGGCGGGTTCGGTTACCATCCGCGCAAACAACCAGACATCGTTCGGATCACGGAGGATTCACCATGGATCATGCGGCTCGCACCGCCGTTGCCTCGCTCGCCGTCGCGCTTGCAGCCGCACTGCCGATCGTCTGCGTGGCCCAGGACTATCCGTCTCGGCCAGCGCGCATCGTGCTCGGCTTCGCGCCTGGTGGCGTCGCTGACCTGACCTCGCGGCTGCTGGCACAGCAGCTCGGCGAGCGCATGGGCCAGCCATTCCTGATCGACAACCGGCCCGGCGCCGGCGGCATCATTGCAGCCGAGACGGTCGCGAAGTCGGCGCCCGACGGCTACACGCTGCTGCTTCTCACCAACGGCAATGCAGCGGCGGTCACGCTGATGAAGTCCCTGCCGTACGACCCGGTCAAGGATTTCGCGATGGTCGCGCCGCTGGCTTCGTTCGAGCTGGTGATCGTCACCGGCAAGAACTCGCAGATCAATTCGATCAAGGACATCCTGAACCTGGCGCGCACCGCGCCGCAGAAGCTCAACCTCGGTTCGATCAACATCGGCAGCACGCAGCACCTGGCCACCGAGCTGTTCCGCGCCCAGGCTGGCGTACCGATGAATGCGGTGACCTACAAGGGCACCCCGGCGCTGGTCGCCGCGCTGCAGGGCGACGAGGTGCAGGTCGGCTTCGAGGTGCTGGGCCCGGTGCTGACGCAGATCACCGGCGGTGCGCTGCGCGCGATCGCGGTCACCGCCGGCAGGCGGTTCGAAGGGCTGCCGAACGTGCCGACCGCCATCGAGAGCGGCATGCCCCAGTACAACGTCACGGCCTGGAACGGCGTCGCCGCGCCGGGACGTACGCCGCGGCCGATCGTCAACCGGCTCAACGCCGAGATCAACGCCTCGCTCGCCCGACCCGAGATGCGCAAGCGCATGGCCGAGCTCGCGGTGACGCCGACTGGCGGCAGCCCGGAGGACCTGTCGAAGCTGCTGGTGAGCGAGATCCGCCGCTGGGGAGACGTGGTCACGCAGGCGAAGATCGAGCGGCAGTAAACTCGGCAGGGACGGCCGGGCAGGCGTTCCCGGCACGATTGCGATACAGAGCGACACAGAGCGACCCGGAGTCCCCGCGCGATGAAACCCTGCCGTCCCTACGACACGAACCCGGTCAAGCCGTCCTGGGTTCCCCCCCCGCTGGCCTGCGATGCGCATTGCCACATCTTCGGGCCGGCCGACCGCTTCCCGTATGCGGCCGACCGTACGTACACGCCGACCGATGCTGGCTACGACCACCTGCGCGGCCTGCACGACTTCCTCGGTTTCGAGCGTGCCGTGCTGGTGCAGGCGAGCTGCCACGGCGCGGACAACTCCGCGATGCTCGATGCGATCGCGCGCAGCGGCGGACGCTACAGGGGCGTGGCGATGGTCGATCCCGGCACGCCCGATGCCGAGTTCTCGCGGTTGCATGCCGGCGGCGTGCGCGGCGTGCGCTTCAACTTCGTGAAGCACCTGGGCGGCGCGCCGGACATGGCGTTCTTCCACGAGACGGTGGCGCGCCTGGCGCCGCTCGGCTGGCACCTGCAGCTGCACTTCGATGCGGTGGACATCCCCCAGTATCGAGCGCTGCTCGATGCGCTGCCAGTGCCCTTCATCATCGACCACATGGCGCGGGTGAAGGCGGGGGCGGGCACCAGCCAGCCGTCGTTCGTGCAACTGCTCGACCTGATGCGCAGCAATCCGAAGGCCTGGGTGAAGATCAGCGGTTCCGAGCGGGTGTCCGCGGGCCAGGCGCCGTTCGACGATGCGATTCCGTTCGCACGCGCGCTGGTGGAGGTGGCGCCCGATCGCGTGCTGTGGGGCACCGATTTCCCGCATCCGAACATCAGCGCCGACATGCCGAACGACGGTGAGCTGGTCAACCTGTTCGCGCGTACGGTCACCGACGAGGCGCTGCGTCGGCAGGTGCTGGTGGTCAATCCCGCCGTGCTTTACTGGGCGGATTGAACCTTCGCGCGGCGGTCGCTGCGCTGACGGCGCTGGCCGGGTTGGGCCTGTCCTGGCCGACGCTCGCCCAGTGGGTCGACCTGGGGGAGGACAGCTCCTTCCGCTACTCGGTGGACCCGGCCTCGCTGCGCGGCGACCGTACGCGTCGCACCGTGCTCGCCCTGTTCAATGCCAGGACGCCGGGGCAGCGCGTGCAGTCGATGCGCGTGGTGCTGGAGGCGGACTGCCTCGATACACGCGTGCGCATCGTGTCGCGCACGCTGCATGCGTCGCCGATGGGCGTCGGCAGCGAACTGTCCCTGCCGATCGCCGCGTCGAGCGCCTGGGACTATGTACGCCCGGGCAGCGCGAACGAGGTACTGCGCCGCTGGGCCTGCGATGCGGGCGATCCGTCGGCCACCGGCGCGGTGGCCGGGGCACCGGCGGCGGGCGCAGGCTCCGCTGCGCCTGCGTCGGCGGCGGCTGGCCCTGCCGGGCCGCGCAGCACGGCCCCGGGCGGCTCGGTCTCGGTGCCGATCCGGCGCCAGGGCGGTACCTTCACCGTGCCTGCCGAGGTCAACGAGCGGGTGACCTTGCGCTTCATCGTCGATTCCGGCGCATCCGACGTGAACATCCCGTCCGACGTGGTGGCCGGGATGCTGGCAAGTGGTGCCCTGTCGCGCAGCGACTTCCTCGGCCGCCGCGACTATGTACTGGCCGATGGTTCGCGGATCTCGGCTGAGATCTTCCGCATCCGCTCGCTGCGCATAGGCGGACGGGTGGTCGAAGACGTGGTGGCGACCGCAGGGGCGCTGTCGAGCCCGTTCCTGCTCGGACAGAGCTTCCTGCGCAAGCTGAAGTCCTGGTCCATCGACAACGCGAACGACACGCTCGTGCTGGAGTGAGACGGCGGGCTGGCAGGCCCACCCTCCGGATTGCGACCCGTTGCCGCCTGGCTGCGCTCAGGTCGCTCTCAGGTCGCTCTCAGGTTCCTCTCAGGTTCCTCTCAGGTTCCTATCCGGCCCCCGTCGATGCGGGTGACCACCACCGTCGCCGACCTGGGCCTTCCGCCGGCTGCACCGTCGGGCCAGCTGCTGATCGCCTTCGGCCGTGCCGGGTTGCTGCGATCGCCTGCCGGCTCGCCCGGGTGCTGGATGTTCACGAACAGCGAGCGACCGTCGGGCGACATCGCGCAACCGGTCACCTCACAGCCGTTCGGTCCGGTCATGAAGCGGCGGGTCTCGCCGGTAACCACATCGGCCACCAGCATCTGGTTGTTGCCCATGCGCTGGTAGTCCCCCCGGTTGAGTGCACTGGTGGAGACGTCGGTCTGGATCCACAGGTAGCCCGACGGATCGAACCACAGGCCGTCCGGGCTGCCGTAACTGTCGCCTTTCACGTTGCCGTGCTGGCCGGCGTCGGCCGACGACGGATCCCCGCCGAGCGCGAAGATGTCCCACGAGAAGCGCGTCGCCTTCGGGTCCCGTCCAGCCTCGCGCCAGCGCAGGATGTGCCCGAAGACATTGCGCGCACGCGGGTTCGCAGCGTCCGGACCGGGGCGGCCGGGCGTGCCGCGCAATGCGTTGTTCGTCATGGTCATGTAGACCTCGAAGGTGGTCGGGTGCACGGCGCCCCATTCCGGACGATCCATCCGGGTCGCGCCGACGCGGTCGGCGGCGGCGCGCGTACGGATCAGCACGTCCGCCTGGTCGGCGAAGCCGTTCTCGCGGGTCAGCCCGTTGCGGCCGTGGACCAGTTCCAGCCATTCGCCGCTGCCGTCGTCGTTGAACCGGGCGGCATACAGCGTGCCGTGGTCGAGCAGGTTGCGGTTCGCGGCACGGTCGCGCGGGTTGTACGGATCGCGCGTCACGAACTTGTACACGTACTCGAAAGCCTCGTCGTCGCCCATGTACCAGGCAAGCCTGCGGTCCGGTGCGATCGCGAGCATCGCCCCTTCGTGCTTGAACCGGCCCAGCGCGGTGCGCTTCACCGGCACGGATTCCGGATCGTAGGGGTCGATCTCCACCACCCAGCCGAAGCGGTTCGGTTCGTTCGGCTCCAGGGCCAGGTCGAAGCGTGCGTCGTGCTCGTGCCAGCGCGTCGCACCCTTGGCGCGGACGCCGTAGCGGCGCAGGGCCTCGGGGATCGGCGCGCTGCCCCCATTGAAATAGAAGTGCCAGTTCTCTTCGCAGGTGAGGTAGGTGCCCCACGGCGTATGCCCGCCGGCGCAGTTGTTCATCGTGCCGCGGGCGAGGGTGCCGCTGCTGTCGTAGCTGGTGCGCAGCGCAGGGTTGCCCGCGGCAGGGCCGGAAATGGCCATTGGCGTGCGGGCAGTGATCCGACGCGCATGGCGGGACGGGTTCACGACCTGCCAGCCTTTGCCGGTCGCCTCGACCTCCAGGATCGATACGCCATGGGCAGCCTGGGACTTGGCCACCTTCTCGGCCGTCCACGGTTCCATACCGCCGACATGCAGCAGCCCGTCGTCTGTGTACTCGTGGTTGATGGCGAGCAGCGCACGGGAGGACTGGCTGGATCCGAAGGGCAGCGGGAAGTATTCGATCGCGTCGTGATGCATGCCCGACTGCAGCAACTGTTCGGCTGCGGTGTTCGAGCCATCCTGCCGGAATGCCGGTGCCCCGAGCGGCGATCCGATCGGATCGCCCCAGGCACTCAGGACGCGCACCTGGTAGCCCGGCGGGACCCGCACCGTGTCATCGACCATTGGTGCGATCGAGCGGAAGCCGAGCGCCGGCGGTCCCTGCCAGCGCGTGCCCGTCGTGGTGGCGCAGCCGGCGAAGGGCAGGCCACCCAGCGCGGTCCCGGCCACTGCGGCCTTCAGCAGGCCGCGGCGGCCGGCATCGGGCATGCGGTCATCGTCGGACGCGGGGCCTCCGACTGCGAGGCGATCGGTGGGGAGGGCTGGCTTCATCGGGGGCTCCGCGTTGGACTGGTCGAGCGTGCAACAGGGCGTGCACGCTCTGCTCGGTCAGGCTACTGCCGCCTCGTGAACATCGCATGACAACATGGCGCCGAGAACGGCGTGCGCCGATGCCGCAGTTTGCGCTACAATGCGCAGCTTCGGCAGGCGCGTAGCTCAGCTGGTTAGAGCACCACCTTGACATGGTGGGGGTCGTTGGTTCGAGTCCAATCGCGCCTACCAACATCCACCCGGGTTACGGGAGTCTTTCGTGGAAGGTGATCGGGTCGCGATGGTGGGTATCCCCGCGCGACAGTCGCTGCACCGTTCCCGAACTTGCACGCCCTCGTCCTGACTGTACTGGTCGAGAACGCCATCGTCTGAAAAAGTGCGGCTCGACCGCACTTTTTTTTGCGACCAGGGGTTACCCCATGCCAGACATTCGACTCCCGGACGGTTCGGTACGCCACTTCGACGCGCCGGTAACGGTCGCCCAGGTTGCGCAGAGCATCGGCGCGGGGCTGGCCCGCGCGGCGCTCGCCGGCAAGGTGGACGGCCGGCTGGTCGATACCTCGCACCTGATCGCGGCGGACGCCGAACTGGCGATCATCACCGACCGTGATGCAGATGGGGTGGACGTGATCCGCCATTCGACCGCACACCTGCTTGCCTATGCGGTAAAGGAACTGTTCCCGGATGCACAGGTCACGATCGGCCCGGTGATCGACAACGGCTTCTACTACGACTTCTCGTACAAGCGGCCGTTCACCCCGGACGACCTGGCCACGATCGAGAAGCGGATGGTCGAGCTGGCCAAGCGCGACATCGCGGTGACTCGCGAAGAGATGCCGCGCGACGAGGCGGTGGCGTTCTTCAAGGGCCTGGGCGAGCACTACAAGGCCGAGATCATCGCGTCCATCCCGAGCAACGAACCGATCTCGCTCTACCGCGAAGGCAGCTTCGTCGACCTGTGTCGTGGCCCGCACGTCCCGTCGACCGGCAAGCTGAAGGTGTTCAAACTGATGAAGCTGGCCGGTGCCTACTGGCGCGGCG
>CANGYF010000027.1 GCA_947458265.1 Betaproteobacteria bacterium | reverse complement strand
TCTGACGACCATAGCGGAGTGGAACCACCCCTTCCCATCCCGAACAGGACCGTGAAACGCTCCAGCGCCGATGATAGTGCGATCTTTTTCGCGTGAAAGTAGGTCATCGTCAGACTCCCCTCCTCAGGCGCCTCATCCAGGCCCCTGACTACAACGCCCCGGTCTCCCGATCGGGGCGTTTTCGTTTCAGGCTACCAAGCCCAGAGGTGACGGACCATGCCGACCCCGACGTTCGTGCTCTACGTCCACGATTACTGCCATCTCTGCGAGACGATGATCGACCAGCTGCAGCCGCTGGTTGACGCCGGTCGTCTCCTGCTGCGCGTCGTCGATCTCGACGACTTCCCCGACCTGCAGGCCGTGCATGCCGAGCGGATACCAGTACTTACCCATGAAGACGGTCAGTTGATCTGCTTCGGACAGCTCGACCGGATGGCGCTCGCTCGCGCGATGATGCGCTGAGCAGCCGCTCTCACAGCACAGGTGCGAGTGCCAGCCGTGCGAGCAAAAGCCCCGGTGGCACAACAACTTGGCTAGAATCCGCGTGCGCCGTACTCGCGGCCTCGCGGCCTGCGCGGGCAGCTCCGCAGTCACACAGGAAACGTCGAACACCCGATGCAGCACATCCGCAATTTTTCGATCATTGCCCACATCGACCATGGCAAGTCCACGCTGGCCGATCGCTTCATCCAGCGCTGCGGGGGGCTGTCGGACCGCGAGATGGACGAGCAGGTGCTCGACTCCATGGACCTCGAGCGCGAGCGCGGCATCACGATCAAGGCGCAGACCGCAGCCTTGAAGTACGTTGCGCGCGATGGTCAGACCTACAACCTGAACCTGATCGACACGCCTGGACACGTCGATTTCTCCTACGAGGTGTCGCGTTCGCTCTCCGCGTGCGAAGGCGCGCTGCTGGTGGTCGACGCGTCGCAGGGGGTCGAGGCGCAGACCGTCGCCAACTGCTACACCGCCACCGAACTCGGGATGGAGGTGGTCGCTGTCCTCAACAAGATCGACCTGCCGTCGGCGGAGCCGGAGCGTGTGATCCAGGAGATCGAGGACATCATCGGCATCGATGCCCGCGATGCGGTGCGTGCCAGCGCGAAGACTGGCCTCGGGATCGACGACATCCTGGAGCAGGTGATCGCGCGCATCCCGCCGCCGCAGGGCGACCCCGATGCGCCTCTCAAGGCACTGATCATCGACTCATGGTTCGACAACTATGTCGGCGTGGTGATGCTGGTGCGGGTCAAGGACGGCACCCTGCGTCCGAAGGACCGGCTGCTGCTGATGGCCACCGGCGCCGTCTACAACTGCGAGCAGGTCGGCGTGTTCACGCCCAAGGGGCGGCAAACCGAGTCGCTGTCGGCCGGCGGCGTGGGGTACATCATCGCGGGCATCAAGGAGTTGAAGGCCGCGATGGTGGGCGACACGGTGACGCTGGCCGACCGTCAGGCTTCAGAGCCGCTGCCGGGGTTCAAGGAGATCAAGTCGCAGGTCTTCGCCGGCCTCTATCCGGTCGAGTCGAACGCCTACGAAGCCCTGCGCGACGCGCTCGAGAAGCTGCACCTGAACGACTCGTCGCTGCGCTACGAACCCGAAACCTCGCAGGCGCTGGGCTTCGGCTTCCGTTGCGGCTTCCTCGGGCTGCTGCACATGGAGATCGTGCAGGAGCGGCTGGAGCGTGAATACGACATCGACCTGATCACGACCGCGCCGACGGTCGTGTACCGCATCCTCATGCGCGATGGCGAGACCATCGAGATCGACAATCCGTCGAAGCTCCCCGAACCGTCGAAGATCGAGGACATCCTCGAGCCGATGATCAAGGCAACCATCATCGTGCCGCAAGACTACGTCGGGCCAGTGATGACCCTTTGCAACCAGAAACGTGGCGCGCAGAAGGACATGCACTATTCCGGGCGCCAGGTGATCCTGACCTACGAATTGCCGTTGAACGAAGTGGTGATGGACTTCTTCGACAAGCTGAAGTCGGTGAGCCGGGGCTATGCATCGCTCGACTACGAGTTCACCGACTTCCGTTCATCCGACCTGGTCAAGCTCGACATCCTGATCAACGGCGAGAAGGTCGACGCACTGTCGGTCATCGCACACCGTTCGACCAGCCAGCAGCGGGGCAGGGAACTGGCGGTGAAGATGCGCGAACTGATCCCGCGCCAGATGTTCGACGTCGCGGTGCAGGCAGCCATCGGTGCACACATCATCGCGCGCGAGACGATCAAGGCGTTGCGCAAGAACGTGCTGGCGAAGTGCTATGGCGGAGATATCAGCCGCAAGCGCAAGCTGCTGGAGAAGCAGAAGGCAGGCAAGAAGCGCATGAAGCAGGTGGGCCGGGTGGAGATCCCGCAGGAGGCCTTCCTGGCCGTCCTGCGTACCGACAGCAAGTGACGATGGAAGAGAGCAGACATTGAATTTCCCGTTGATCATGCTGGTGCTGCTGGTCATCACCGGCGGCATCTGGCTCCTGGACAGGCTGGTCCTGCGTCGCAACCGGCCCGCGGGCAAGGGAGAGCCGTGGTGGATCGAGTATCCAAAGAGCTTCTTCCCGGTGATCCTGGTCGTTTTCGTGCTGCGCTCGTTCCTGGTGGAGCCGTTCAAGATCCCCTCCGGCTCGATGATCCCGACCCTGCTGGTCGGTGACTTCATCCTCGTCAACAAGTACACCTACGGCATCCGCCTTCCGGTGGCGAACGTGAAGGTCTTCGACATGGGCTCGCCGCAGCGTGGTGACGTGATGGTGTTCCGGTACCCGGAAGACACTTCGCTCGATTACATCAAGCGGGTGGTCGGCATCCCCGGCGACAAGGTGTCCTACCGGGACAAGCAGCTTGAGATCAATGGCCAGCCAGTGCCGATGAAACAGATCGGCGACTACAGCTATGTCGAGGGTGGCCTGTCTTTCGTCAACGCGCGCCGGCTATCCGAGTCGATCGGCGAGAAGCCGCACGACATCCTGGTCCAGGCCGAGCTTCCAACGCTGCAGCTGGGTGGGGTCCGGCGCTTTCCGTTGCGGGAGAATTGCGAATACAATGAAGCCGGGTTCACCTGCACCGTCCCGCCCGGCCATTACTTCACGATGGGCGACAACCGGGACGCCAGCGCCGACAGTCGTTACTGGGGCTTCGTGCCTGAGCGCAACATCGTCGGCAAGGCCGTGATGATCTGGTGGAATTTCGACGCGATGGGCCGCATCGGCACACCGATACAGTAAAGGCCACGTCCATGCGTAACCGGCAGCAAGGTCTTTCGCTCATCGGTCTCATCCTGGTCAGCATCGTCCTGGTGGTCGTTGTCATCTTCTCGCTCAAGCTGGTGCCGGCCTACCTCCAGCAGTACACGATCACGAAGATCTTCCGCCAGATCGTCCAGAACCCCGAGTTCGCCAACGCGACTGCTGCCGACGTGCGGGCAGCCTTCAGCCGCCAGGTGTCGGTCGATTCGGTGAGTGCGATCGGCCCGGGCGACCTCGCCATCTCGCGCGATGCCGGCCAACTGGTCATCGAAGCCCAGTACCAGGTCACGATCCCGCTGGTCGCGAATGTAAGCCTGCTGGTGGATTTCGAGGCATCCTCGCGCTGACGCGGCGTTTCCGCGTCGCGCCGTATCCGCCCCCCCAGTCGACGATGTCCCGCGCGATCCAGCATCCATTCTCCGATCGGTCGCTGCTCGCACGCGCCCTCACGCATCGCAGCTACGGTGCGGATAACAACGAGCGCCTCGAGTTCCTCGGCGACAGCGTGCTCAATTGCGTGGTGGCGCAGGCGCTGCTCGATCGCTTCCCTCGGGCCGCTGAAGGGGAACTGTCGCGCCTGCGCGCGAACCTGGTCAATCAGCAGGCGCTGTTCGAGGTCGCGCTGGAGCTCGATCTGGGCACATCGCTGAGGCTGGGCGAGGGAGAGGCGCGCACCGGCGGCCATCGTCGTCCATCGATCCTGGCCGATGCGTTCGAGGCTGTGGTCGGCGCTGTGTTCCTCGACGCCGGCTACGATGCGGCATCGGCCTTCGTGGTCGCCAACTTCGATTCCCGCCTCGGCGCGATCGACATCCACGCCCCGGCGAAGGATCCCAAGACGCGACTGCAGGAATGGTTGCAGGCACGGCGCCATCCGTTGCCGCGCTATGCGGTGGTGGAGATCAGCGGCGAGGCGCATGCGCAGCGCTTCGAGGTCGAATGCACGATCGAAGCGCCGGCGCTGCGGAGCCGTGGAAGCGGCACCAGCCGCCGTACGGCAGAGCAGTCCGCTGCCGAGGCTGCATGGCGGCAGCTGGCGGAGCGGCCATGACCACGCCGCGACAGTCGGGCCGCATCGCGATCGTCGGGCGCCCGAACGTGGGCAAGTCGACGCTGCTCAACCGGCTGATCGGTACCCGGCTGGCGATCGTCTCGAAGCGGCCGCAGACCACCCGGTCGAACCTGCTCGGCATTCTGACTCGCGGCGAACAGCAGTTCGGCTTCGTCGACACGCCCGGGTTGCAGGACAACCGCAGCGGCCACCAGTCGCGTACCTACAACCGCGAGGCCATCCAGGCGCTCGATGGCGTCGATGCGGTAGCCTGGGTGGTCGAGGCCGACCGCTTCGGGCCCGAGGACCGCGCGGTCAGCCGTGCGCTGCCAACGTCGCTGCCGGTCGTGCTGGTGATCAACAAGATCGACCAGCTGCAGGACAAGCGCAGGCTGCTGCCGTTCATCGACCGCGTGCGCCAGGAGCGGGATTTCTCCGCGATGGTGCCCGTCAGCGCAGAACACGATACGACCTTCGATCCGCTGCTCGATGCGCTGGCGATCCACCTGCCGGAGCAGGAGGCCCTGTACGAGCCCGATACGCTCACCGATCGCGGTGAACGCTACTTCGCCGGCGAGATCCTGCGCGAGAAGCTGTTCCGGTTCCTCGGTGCCGAGCTGCCCTACGAGTGCGATGTCTCGATCGAACAGTTCGAGGAGCTGCCGAGGCTGCGCCGGATCTACGCGACCATCACCGTCGCCAAGGCCAGCCAGAAGGCCATCGTGATCGGCGAGCGGGGCGCACAGCTGAAGGCGATCGCCACCGCCGCCCGGCACGACATGGAAGCGCTGTTCGGCTGCAAGGTGTTCATGGAACTGTGGGTGAAGATCCAGCGCATCCGTGCGAGGCCGTCCGCCAGCGAGGACATCGCCCTTCCGGGCGACCCCGGGCAGGACTGACGATGGCGGGCGGCGGAACCCGGGTCACGCAGGTACCGGCCTTCGTGCTGCACGCCTATCCGTTCCGCGAAACGAGCCTCATCGTCGAGGCCTTCACCGGCCAGTTCGGGCGCATCGCGTGGGTCGCGCGCGGTGCGCGCCGCGCCGGGTCGGCCATGCGTGGCCTGCTGCTGCCTTTCCAGCCGATGGCGGCGAGCTGGGGGGGGCGTGGCGAGCTGCGCACGCTGCACAAGGTCGAATGGATCGGCGGCCTGCCGCCGCTGAGGGCGACGCCGCTGCTGTGCGGGCTCTACGTGAACGAACTGCTGCTGCGGCTGCTGCGCCGTGAAGATCCGCATGAACAGCTGTTCGAGGCTTATGCGCAGGTGCTGGTCGAACTGTCGGCCGGCAGTGGGCTTTCGGCAACGCTGCGCCGGTTCGAACGCGAGCTGCTCGCCGGGATCGGATACGGGCTGATGCTCGACCGCGACGCCGCCACCGGCGCCCCGATCGACCCGGCTGCGCGATACGTCTACCAGGTCGGCACCGGACCGATGCCTGCGGACGGAGAGCGCGAGGGCATAGAATTGGCGGGGCAGACGCTGGTCGACATGGCGCAGGATCGCTATACCGATGCGCAGAGCCTGCAGGAGAGCAAGCTGCTTACACGGCATGCGCTCGCGCACTACCTGGGCGACCAGCCGCTGCATACCCGCGACCTGCTGCGTTCGCTGCAGACCCTCTGACCCCTTGAGCCAGGCGCGCGGCAGCGCCGCGACCTGCAACACGATGACCCGACTGAGCGTCAACCTGAACAAGATCGCGCTGTTGCGCAACTCGCGCGAGAGTGGCTTACCGAGCGTCACCCGGGCGGCGGAGGTGTCGCTGGCTGCGGGGGCACGCGGAATCACCGTGCACCCGCGGCCGGACGAGCGGCATATCCGCCCCGGCGACGTGCGCGACCTGTCCCGGCTGCTCGAAGGTTACCCGGGCGTGGAGTTCAACATCGAAGGCAATCCCTTCCACAACCTGTTGAAGATCGCGCTCGAGACCCGGCCCGACCAGTGCACGCTGGTACCCGACGAGGCAGGTGCGCTCACCTCCAGCTTCGGCTGGTCGCTGCCGGAACGTGCCGCCGAACTCGAACCACTGGTCAAGGCCCTGAAGGACGCTGGTATTCGGGTCAGCCTGTTCATGGATCCGCAGCCCGCCTCGATGCGCCTCGCGCGCGACCTCGGCGCGGACCGCATCGAGCTGTACACCGAGTCGTATGCGCGGCAGCCGGACGACCCGGCGGTGCTGGCTCGCTATGTCGACAGCGCCCATGCAGCGCGCGCCGCCGGGCTCGGTGTCAATGCCGGCCACGACCTGAACCTTGCCAACGTGGGACGTTTCGTTGCCGCGGCAGCCCCCGTCGACGAGGTCTCCATCGGCCATGCTCTGGTGGGCGATGCGCTTGACATGGGCCTCGATGCAGCGGTGCGAGCCTACGTGGCAGCGCTCTCGACGGACAGGGGGGCGGCATGATCTACGGCATCGGTACCGACCTGGTCGCGCTTGATCGGGTCGAACGGCTGCTGGCCCGCTTTGGTGACCGCTTCGTCGAGCGCGTGCTGATGCCCGCGGAGCGGGAGGCGTTCGCGCGGTCGCGGCGGCCGGTGAACTTCCTGGGACAGCGGTTCGCGGCGAAGGAGGCGTGCTCCAAGGCATTCGGGCTCGGGCTGCGGTTCCCGGCGACGCTGCACCAGATGGGCGTGGCCAGCGATCCGCGCGGCAAGCCGCTGCTGGTCTTCGGATCGGCGCTGGCCGAGCATGCCGCACGCGAGGGCGTGCTGGGCGGCCATGTATCGCTGACCGATGAACGCGGAATGGTGTGTGCGATGGTGGTCCTGGAACGGGCCGATACAGGAGCCCTGCAATGAGCATCGACACTTCCGTTTCCGGCGTCGGTACTGGCGCCCCGCGTCCCCTGGGTCCGGTGATGCTGGATGTCGCCGGGCTCGCGCTCGATGCCGACGACCGTCGGCGCCTGTCGCATCCGTCCTGCGGTGGCGTCATCCTGTTCTCGCGCAACTACGAGTCGCCGGCGCAGCTGACGGCGCTGGTGGCTTCGATCCATGCGCTGCGCACGCCGGCACTGCCGGTCGGCGTCGACCACGAGGGCGGACGCGTACAGCGGTTCCGCAGCGGCTTCACCGCCATCCCGTCGATGGGCTCGATCGGTACGCGCTGGTCGCAGGATGCCGCTGGCGCGTGTCGGCGCGCCGAACTGGCGGGCTACGTGATGGCAGCCGAGCTGCGAGCATGCGGCGTCGACTTCACGTTCGCACCGGTGCTCGACCTGGACTTCGGGCGCAGTGGCGTCATCGGCGACCGTTCCTTCCATGGCGATGCGCAGGCGGTCACGGCGCTCGGACGTGCACTCGTGCGCGGTCTGCGCCGCGCTGGCATAGGTTCGGTCGGCAAGCATTTCCCCGGTCATGGCTATGCGGAGGCCGATTCGCACGTGGATGTGCCGGTCGATCCCAGGCCGCTGGACGCGATCCTGGCTGCGGATGCGTTGCCGTATGTGCGGCTGGCCCCGGGCGACCTGGCCGCCGTGATGCCGGCGCACGTGATCTACGAGGCAGTCGATCCGATGCCGGCAGGCTTTTCCCGCTACTGGCTGCAGGAAGTGCTGCGCCGGCGGCTGGGGTTCGACGGCGCCATCCTGAGCGACGACCTGTCGATGGAAGGGGCGCGGGTAGCCGGTGACGTCTGCGAGCGTGCGAGGGCCGCGCTTGCCGCCGGATGCGACCTCGTGCTGGTCTGCAATCGTCCGGATCTCGCCGACCAGTTGCTGGCGGCACCGCTGCCGCTGGTCGATGCGGTCAGCGCCCGCCGCCTGTCCGCACTGCGCGGGCGGGCGCACATGCACGGTACGATTCTCGACCTGGCCCGGCTGCAGGCCTCAGACGCGCATGCGGCGGACATCCGGGCGCTTGCATGCGACTGAGGGGGGCTGCTGGTCGTCAGGTCGGCCACCACCGCATGGATCGTCGCGCCCGGATCCTGGCTGCCCAAGGGATCGGGCCAGGCCGGCACGTGCGGATGGGCTTGTGCGGCGTTTTCGTCGCATGACCTGTACGGCGCCGGAACTGTTACCTTATTGCCGCAGGGTCGGGCAGGGCACCCTCGCTCATCCAGTTGCCTTCTCGTGCATCGCCTTCGCAGTCTGACTTCCGGCCCGTCCGGCCTGCATGCCTTGTCCGACCGTTGCCCGTCGACCCCATGTCCGACCTTTCGAACCTGAAACCGCAGGATTACGCCTTCGACGACTGGCGCCAGTTGCATGAAGCCGATCCGGTGGCCTTCGAGGCGCGCCGCAAGGAAGCGCTCGAGTCGGTGATCGAATCCGCCCCTGCATCCTTGCAGCCGCGCCTGCGCGGCCTGCAGTTCCGGGTGGACATGGAGCGGGCGCGGGCAGGGAGTGATCTCGCGGCTTGCCTGAAGGCACAGTCGATGATGTGGGACAGCCTGCACAAGCTGCGTGATGCGCTGGCCGAACTGTCCGATGTACAGAGGTCCGGCGCGCTCGGCGCGGTGGCGCGAAAGCAGGTCGAACTGCGGATGGCAACCGTGATCCCGTTTCGGCAGGCATCCAGACCCGCATCGGACGGGCAGAAGACGTAGTGTTGAGAGCGCATTCTGATCAATGGCTTGTAGCTGTATCCTGAACTCGAACCCAGACGTCTCGCGCAGATGAGTACCAACGCTTCGCCGGACGGCGGTGCGCCACGGGACGAGGGGGCCGGCGCGCTCGACCTGTTGCCGGAACGCGATGCGCTCCTGCGGCGCGTGTCCGATTTGCCGCACCTGCCTGGCGTCTACCGGATGATCGGCGCGGACGAGAAGGTGCTCTACGTCGGCAAGGCGATCGACCTTCGCAAGCGGGTGGCCTCGTACTTCCAGTCGGGGCGGCATGTGTCGCCACGCATCGAACTGATGGTGCGCCAGGTGCATCGGTTCGACGTCACCGTCACGAGGTCCGAGTCGGAGGCGCTGCTGCTCGAGAACAACTTCATCAAGTCGCTGCAGCCGCGCTACAACATCCTGTACCGCGACGACAAGTCGTACCCGTACCTGCGCATCGGTCCGGGCGACTTTCCGCGCCTGGCCTTCTACCGGGGGGCACTCGACCAGAAGTCCCGCTTCTTCGGACCGTTCCCGAACGCCGGCGCGGTGCGGGCGAGCATCCAGCTGATCCAGAAGGTGTTCCGCCTGCGCACCTGCGAAGACACCGTGTTCCGCAACCGATCGCGGCCCTGCCTGCTGCAGCAGATCCATCGCTGCACGGGTCCGTGCGTCGGGCTGGTCGATGGCGCGGCCTACGCGGAAGACGTGGCCGACGCGACGCTGTTCCTGGAAGGCAGGGACGACCTGGTGATCGAGAAGCTGGTGCGCCGGATGGAGGCGGCCGCAGAACGCCTGGCGTTCGAGGAGGCCGCGGTCCTGCGCGACCAGATCCAGGCGCTGCGCAAGGTGCGCGAGTCCCAGTTCGTCGATGCCGGCACGGCGACCAATGCGGATGTCGTTGCCTGCGAATCGATCTCCGGGCGCTTCTGCGTGAACATCGCAATGATCCGCGCCGGCCGCCATGTCGGCGATCGCAGCCTGTTCCCGGACCATGCAGAAGGCGCCACGGCAGCCGAGGTGCTGTCCGCCTTCCTTTCGCAGCATTACCTCGGTGCAGACGTGCCGGAACAGATCATCGTCCATCCACCGATCGAGGCGGACGACCTGCTCGAGGTGCTTTCGCAGCAGGCAGGCCGCAAGGTGCAGCTTTCCACGCATCCGCGCGAGACGCGCCGCCGCTGGCTCGAGATGGCGATGCAGAACGCACGCCTGGCGCTGGAACGCCGGCTGGCCAGCCAGCAGAACCAGGAGGCACGGCTGTCGGCGCTGCAGGAGGCCCTGCACCTGGGCGATGCCGTGCGGCGGATCGAATGCTTCGATGTCAGCCATACGATGGGCGAGGCTGCGGTGGCCTCCTGCGTGGTGTACGACGGAGATGGCATGCGCCCTGGCGAGTACCGGCGCTACAACGTCGCGCCAGATGCGCCTGGCGATGATTACGCCGCGATGCGCGAGGCGCTGGAGCGCCGCTTCCGTCGCGCGGTGGCGGGAGAGGGGCGGCTGCCCGACCTGCTGCTGATCGACGGTGGTCCCGGTCAGTCGCGCATCGCACGCGAGGTGCTCGACGACCTTGGCGTGAACGACCTGCCGGTGGTCGGAGTAGCCAAGGGAGAGGGACGCAAGCCCGGTCTGGAGACACTGGTCTTCACCGACGGCCGCGAAGGCCTTCAGCTGGCGATGGACCATCCGGGCGCGCATCTGGTGCAGCAGATCCGCGACGAGGCGCACCGCTTCGCGATCCAGGGACACCGTGCGCGGCGTGACAAGAAGCGGGTCGGGTCGGCGCTGGACGGTATCCCCGGCGTCGGGCCGAAGCGCCGGCAGCAGTTGCTGGCGCGCTTCGGCGGGCTGCGCGGGGTGGCGGCCGCGAGCGCACAGGACCTGATGCAAGTCGATGGCATCAGCCATTCCCTCGCTGAACGCATCTATCGGGCGCTACACTGAGCACATGTATCCCGCACTTCCAAACCACCTCACGTGGGCGCGTATCGTCGCGATCCCGATCTTCATCGGCATCTTCTACCTGCCCGGCGACTGGCTCGGCGCCCAGCAGAAGAACCTGCTGTCGACCGCGCTGTTCGTGGGGGCCGCCCTGACAGACCTGCTGGACGGCTACATCGCGCGCCGGTACCAGCTCACCACCCCGTTCGGGGCCTTCCTCGATCCGGTCGCCGACAAGCTGATCGTCGCTGCAGCGCTTATCCTGCTGGTGGAACTGGATCGCGTGGGCGCTGTGGTCGCGGTGATCATCATCGGCCGCGAGATCACGATCTCCGCGCTGCGCGAGTGGATGGCCAAGATCGGCGGCAGCCGCAGCGTCGCGGTCTCGATGATCGGCAAGGTCAAGACGGCGGCACAGATGACCGCGATCCCGATGCTGCTCTACCACGAGCCACTGTTCGGTATCGACGTGCAGGCGCTGGGCACCTGGCTGATCTACCTCGCAGCGGTGCTGACGCTCTGGTCGATGGTGTACTACCTGCGCCGCGCACAGCCAGGCAAGGCCGGCCCTGACGATGACGGTTGAGTGCGTTGGTGCGGCCGAGGGCGCTTGTCTGCATTTTTCGAGCGCATACATCTTGACTTCCTTCCCGCCGAATCTATAATCCGTCCTCCTGTGATGCGGGAATAGCTCAGCTGGTAGAGCGCAACCTTGCCAAGGTTGAGGTCGGGAGTTCGAGCCTCCTTTCCCGCTCCAATTCATTCCCTGGGGAGCGCATGTCGCGCTTCCCATTTTTGTTTGATCGATGTGCATTGCCCAGGGCTGCAGCGTTTCCAGCAGCCGGCGCGCTGATCGAACACCGGCCCGTACCGTTTCGACGGCCAAGCAGGGCGGGGTGGCAGAGTGGTTATGCAGCGGCCTGCAAAGCCGTGTACGCCGGTTCGATTCCGACCCCCGCCTCCATATTGATTTCGCCGCCCGGGTGGTGAAATTGGTAGACACAACGGACTTAAAATCCGTCGCCCTTGAGTGGGCATACCGGTTCGAGTCCGGTTCCGGGCACCAGTCACCGTGATCATCTACGACTTCCACTGCGAACTCGAACACCGGTTCGAGGGCTGGTTCAGCTCGCAGGACGATTGCGAGCGTCAGGTGAAGGCCGGGCAGGTCCATTGCCCGGTCTGTGACTCCTCGACCGTGGCGCGATTGCCCAGTGCCCTTCATGTGAAGAGCCCTGCGCGTGACATGCGTGCGTCGGTACCGGTTGAGAAAACCAATCGTGGTACACCGCAGGCAGCGCCGACGACAGCGGCGTCTGCCTTGCCGCCCGAGATGGCCGAACTGCGTGCAGCCATGGACAAGCTTCGCCACTGGGTCGCATCGACGGAGGATGTCGGTTCGGCGTTCGCCGAAGAGGCCCGCCGCATCCACAACCAGGACGCGCCGGAACGGGCGATCCGTGGCGTGACTACCCCGGCCGAGGCGCGCGCGCTGGTCGAGGAGGGCATCCCGGTGCTGCCGCTGCCGGCCCACCTGGTCGACAAGCAGCACTGAAGGCAGGGTGACGCAGCAGCGTCCCCTCGAGTCGATACTGCCTGCGGCCTAGGCGACCCATTCGCTCACCGGTGCCCTGGCCTCGTGCAGCGGCTGCGTGACGACGTCGACCAGGGTAGGTCCGCCATGCTCTGCGGCGGCGGCGAACGCGGCGCGCAGCATCGAAGGCTCGGTGACGCGCCAGGTGCGTACGCCGTAGGCTTCGGCGACCCGTGCATGGTCCGTGCGGGTGAAGTCGACCGAGAAGTAGCGCTGGTCGAAGCCCGTCTTCTGCCCGGCCTTGATCCAGCCGAAGACGCTGTTCGACACGACGATCATCATGATCGGCAGCCGCAGGCGCACGATGGTCTCGAGTTCGCCGGCGGTGAAGGCGAAGCTGCCGTCGCCCATCACCGATACGCACTTCGACTGCGGGCGCCCGAAGTGCGCACCGATCGCCCCCGACATCGAGTACCCGAGTGCTCCGTGCGCACGGTTGGAAATGAAGTGGCGGCCTGACTCGCGGAATCGGTAGAACGCGGAGAAATAGGGGCAGGGCGTACCCGGGTCGCACACCACCACGGCATCTGAAGGCAGTACTTCGTTCAGCGTCGCAACCAGCCGTTCCGGCAGCACCTGCGTCTCGCCGCTGGTGGCCAGCCGGTCGAAGGCGGAGAATTTCTCCTGCAGTGCGCGCGCGACCCGCGTTGCGCCGTCCTGCCGCTTTACCTCCGATGCACGGCGACCGAGTTCCACGTCGATCGCATGCAGCGCGAGACGTGCGTCACCCACCAGCGCCACCTCGGTCCGGTAGATCGCGCCGATCACCTGCGGGTCGGCATCGATGTGCACGATGCGCGTGCCGCGCGCCGGGAAGCGCCAGCGCTCGGTGGTCACCGAACCGGCACGGCAGCCGATGAACATCACCAGGTCGGACTGCTCGACGACGGCTCGGGTGGGAAGAGTGCCACCGTTGCTGCCGACGACGCCGACACACAGCGGATGGGTCTCGGGCAGCGATCCCTGTCCTGAGATCGTCGTGGCCACCGGTGCACCCAGCCGTTGAGCGACGCTCGCGAGTTCGGCCTCCGCGCCCGCGATGACAACGCCGCCACCGCAGATGATCAGCGGCTGCCGTGCCGACAGCAGCGCGGTGACTGCAGCAGTCACCGCAGACGGGTCGGGTGCACAGCGCCAGGATGGATAGGTGGCGTGTTCCGGCTGTGCCCAGATGTCGTCGGCTTCGACCGTGGCATCCTTCTGGGTATCGAACGGCAGTGCAAGGTGCGCGGCCCCCGGCTTGCCGCTGGTCATCGCCCTGAACGCGGCGCGCACCGTCTCCGGCAGGCGATCGGCCCGGTCGATCACCGCGTTCCATTTGGTGAGCGGACGGAACAGCGACTTCTGGTCGAGCTCGGTCAGCGTATAGCGTCCGCGCGAGGTGGTCGCGATGTCGGTGGTGATGCCCAGCACCGGGATCGAACTCTCGTTGGCCTCGACGATACCGGGAAGGATATAGGTGGCACCGCCGCCGCTCGGACCCTCGCACACCCCGACGCGCCCGCTGACCCTGGCATAGGCATCGGCCATGTAGGCGGCAGAGCGTTCGTCGCGCGTGAGGATGTGCTGCATCCCGTGGTCGAGCGTCGCCAGTGCGTCGTAGAACGGCAGGCTGGTGTCTCCACACAGGCCGAACACGTGCCGAACACCATGTGCCTGCAGCATGCGGACCATGGCTTGCGCGCCATTGAGCTTTGTCATGTGTGTCGTTCCCTGAAAGAAGTTGCAGGCTGGGCGGCCAGATATGCCGCGAGTACGGCCATGTCTGTCATGCGCTCCAGGTGCATCAAGGTAACGTACAACGTCCTGGATCAGGCTGCATGGATATTGACCAGTGAATGATGATTATGTAAACAGTGTTATCAAAGAGAAACGCGCCGAAGCGCGTTCCCCTTGCACGCTGCTACTGGATCACCGCGAACGCACGGCCGTCCAGCCCTTGCCTTCGATGCGGTCGCCCATCACGCGTCCGGTGTAGTCGCGCGACGCGCCGCTGCCATCGACCAGAGCAAAGCTGATCTGGTCGCCGCGCAGGCTGCCCTTGGCGACCTTCACCGAACCGCCGCCGCCTTCGAACTTCTGGTACTGCTGGTTCAGCGTAACGGTGACCGGCGAGCCCGAGGCCGGCGTGATCGTCCACGAGCCAGCGACCTTGGCCGGCACGATCCACAGGTAGATCGTCTGGTTGCTACCCGCCACTGATTCGGTACGGTCGGCTTCCCAGTCGCCCATCGTGAATGCGTGCGATACCACGCGCGTGCCCGGACGCATGTCGAGTACCGTCGGGCGCAGCTTCAGGTTCAGGCCCGGCAGCAGGTACATGGTGACGACCGCTGCATCGGTGAAGTTGTGCTCGAAGATGTTGGCTTGAAGGAAGCGCGCCTTGCTGGCCAGGCCAACCTCGTTCGCCCAGCAGTTGGCGATGTTGAAGCGGCCCTCGTCCAGTTCGATGCCACGTGCAACCGCGCCGCGCTTGGCCGCGGCCAGCACGATGCGACCGTCGCCGGAACCGAGGTCCACCAGCGTTTCGCCGGCCTTCAGTTCGGCGAAGTCGAGCATGCGCTCGACGGTCTGCAGGCGCGTCGGCACGTAGATGACGTCACGGCCCGGCCCGGTGTCGTCATACTTCTTGTGGCAGGCAGACGGCCGCTGGTCTTCGGTATAGAGCTGTGCGGAAGCCGGGCCGGCCAAGGCGAGGCCCAGGCTGATTGCGAGCACGCTGGCTGCGCCGCGGAAACTGTGCATCATAATGTGTAGTTCTCCCAGTTGTTGACGGCGACGCACCCCGCCACCATCACCGCGAGAATATCGCGTTTGGATAGTCGTGGCGCCACGATCGGCGTTACTCGATGAACCTTCATCGACAGGGCTTGCGGGGAAGTCAGCAGGCTGGCCGAACGGGATAGACCCAGTGAGCCTGCAGCCGTCATGCCCTGGCCTTACTTCTTCTCCGCGGCCTCGATCGTCTCCGCGATGCGCGCATGGCCGGACGCGCGCGCCCAGGCACTTGCAGTGCGTCCGGCATCGGTGGTTCGGCCAGGATCGGCACCTCGCTGCAGCAGCAGCGCGACGGCGTCGATGCGCCCTTCCGAAGCCGCCATCATCAGCGGCGTGGTCCCGTTGTCGGAGGCTGCATTGATGTCACCGCCCGCATTGAGCAGCAGCGCGAGCACGCCGGCATGCCCGCGCAGCGCCGCGTAATGCATCGCGGTCCAGGCCGGCACGTCGGCATTGATGCGCGCCTGCTTGCCGATCAGTTCGCGCACGATCCCTTCATTGCCGCCGAGCGCCGCGTACATCATCGGTGTCTCGCCGAACCGGTTGCGCGTCTCGATGCGCGCACCCGAGCCGAGCAGCAGCGTGAACACCTCGCGGTGCCCGCGCTGTGCTGCCCGCGCGAGAAGCGTGTTGCCGTCGCGGTCGACCGTGTTGACGTCGATGCCGCGCGCAAGCAATGCCCGTACTTCGGCCGGCTGGTTGGCATCGACCGCTTCGAACACGCGCTCGAACGCCGACTGCCCATGGACGGACGCAGCCGACATGCAGGCCATGGCGATCGATGCCAGGACAGCGAGCCTGTGCAGCGTGCTTCGTCGCAGGACGGATTGCGTGGAGGTGCTGGACGTCATGCAGGTACCTTGAACAGGGTGCGGAAGTTGCGCGTACTGGCCTCGGCGATCGCCTCGACCGGCAGCGAGCGCAGGCGCGCGATCTCCGCGGCGACGAGTGGCACGTAGGACGGTTCGTTCGTGCGGCCACGATGCGGCACCGGTGCCAGGAAGGGCGAATCGGTCTCGATCAGCAGCCGGTCGAGAGGTACCTGGCGCGCGACCTCCTTCAGGGCAGCCGCATTGCGGAAGGTGACGATGCCCGAGAAGGAGATCATGAAGCCGAGCGCGATCGCAGCCGTCGCCACCTCGAGCGTCTCGGTGAAGCAGTGCATCACGCCACCGACCTCGGCTGCACCCTCCTCCCGCAGGATCGCCAGCGTGTCGTCGGCTGCCGAGCGCGTGTGCACGATCAGCGGCCTCCCGCAGGCGCGGGCCGCGCGCACATGTCGGCGGAAGCGCTCCTGCTGTGCCGCGGCCGGAGGCGTGGACGGATCATCGAGTCGGAAGTAGTCGAGCCCGGTCTCGCCGATGGCGACAACCTTCGGCAAGGCCGCGAGTTCCAGCAGTCGTTCGACCGTCGTGGCGTCGCTGGCCGGCTGGTCCGGATGCACGCCCACCGATGCATAGAGGTTCGCGTGGTCCAGCGCCAGCGCATGCAGCCGCGGAAAATCCTCGAGGTTTACCGCGACGCAGAGTGCGTGCGTGACCCCCGCGTCGCGCATGCGCGCGAGGACGCCTTCGCGGTCTGCGGCGAGCGCGGGGTAATCGAGATGGCAATGCGAGTCTATGTACATGTTTGACAGGAGGATGCGGCGCGACCACAAACGAGCGCTCGATCAGCGCCCGCCCATGGCCTGCAGGTAGTCGATCCAGAGCGATTCGAGGGCCAGCTGCGGGTTCAACGGGTGCCGGATCCAGCGCTGGCGCAGCGCGAGTGTACGGTGCAGCCGGGTGATCGCGCGCAACGTCATCGTCGCCGAGAGGCGCTGTAGCGTTGCGGCCTGCTGCGGGTAATAGCGCGGTGGAGAACCCGCCTTCACCCGCGCCAGGTCGTGCGTCCATTGCACGAGCCACGAGAGCACCTGCGGCGCGCCGACATCCTTGGTGTCGCGCGCAGCCGACAGCGCCGTGGTGGACGCTTCCGACACGCAGCGAAGCCAGATCTTGCTCAGGGCGGCACGGACAGGATCGGCAGCCTCCAGCGCAGCCTGAGGGGCACCGCCAGCCAGCGCCAGCACTGTCTCTGCATCCTCGATGCCCTGCGCCTCGAGCCACGGCACTGCCTGCGTGGCCGTGGGCATCGGCAGTGCGATCCGCATGCAGCGGCTGAGCACGGTTGCGCTGACACGTTGCAGCCGGTGCGCTACCAGCAGGAAGCGCATGCCCGGCGGCGGTTCCTCGAGCAGCTTGAGCAGTGCGTTGGACGCCGAGATGTTCATCGCATCGGCCGGGTGGATAACCACTACCCGTGCGCCACCGCGATGGCTGGTGATGCGGGCGAGTTCGGTCAGCGGGCGCAACTGCCCGATCAGGATCGCCTGGCTGGCGGCCTTGCCCTTGCCCTTCTCCTCGACTGTTTCGTCTTCGCCGTCACCCTCGCCCTCGCCCGCCTCCGCCGCCATCGAGGCTGGCTCGATCATCCGCAGGTCGGGATGGTTCCCGGCCTCGACCAGCTTGCAGCCCGCGCATTCCAGGCAGGGCCGCGGCCCTGCCGCGGCTTCGCACAGCCAGTGCGCCGCCATCGCCAGCGCGAAGCGGCGTTCGCCTGTCCCGGCCGTCCCATGCACGAGGATCGACGGCACGCCGGAGGCAACGGCCGCCTGCAGCGCGGCGGCATGCCAGGGCATCGGCACCGGCATGCCGGGACGGTGGGGCATCGCAGTCGCCGGGGCGCGTGCCATGGATACGTTCAGCCGACGTGGCGCGCGATGACACGCTCGATCGATGCCTGCACCTCGGCAATCGAGCGGCCACCATCGAGCACGCAGAACCGACCCGGTTCGCGCCTTGCCTGGGCCAGGTAGCGCGCCCGTACCCGCTCGAAGAACGCAAGGTCCTCGCGCTCGAAGCGATCGGCCGCGCTTCGCGCGACCACGCGTGCACGCGCGATCGACGCATCGGTGTCGAACAGCAGGGTGAGGTCC
Source organism: Betaproteobacteria bacterium (assembly GCA_947458265.1). Taxonomy (GTDB): domain Bacteria; phylum Pseudomonadota; class Gammaproteobacteria; order Burkholderiales; family CAIKXV01; genus CAIKXV01. The sequence goes on along the minus strand of CANGYF010000027.1, from coordinate 16,533 downwards.
GGCGCGAGGTCCCCATGCGTCAGCGCTGCAAGAGCCTCGACGCTGGGCTCCGGCACTCCGCGGCCGCCGCACTGGTAGGCGAAGGTCGCGTCGGTGAAGCGGTCGCACAGCACGACCGATCCGGCAGCCAGCGCCGGTCGCACCACCTCGTGCAGGTGCTGGGCCCGGGCCGAGAAGATCAGCAACGTCTCGGCAAGCACGTCCATCGCATGGTCGAGCACGAGTTCACGGATCCGCTCGCCGACGGCGGTGCCGCCCGGCTCTCGCGTGCGCACCACGGTGCGCCCGGCCGCAGCGAAGCGATGCGCGAGGTAGTCGACATGCGTGCTCTTGCCGGCACCGTCGATGCCCTCCAGCGTGATGAACAACCCTGTCATGGCATGTCCGATCGGATTCGCCGCCTAGCGCCCTGCCCCGCGGCCGAGCTGGTATTTTCTCACGGCCCTGTTGTGGTCGGTGAGCGTCTCGGAGAATTCCGAAGTGCCGTCGCCCCTAGCGACGAAGTACAGTGCACGGGTCGCCTCCGGGTGCAGCGCCGCGCGCACCGATGCAAGGCCAGGCATGGCGATCGGGGTTGGCGGAAGCCCGGCGCGCGTATAGGTGTTGAACGGCGTGTCCTCGCGCAGGTCGCGCCGGCGCAGGTCGCCGTCGAACGCGTCGCCCAGGCCATAAATGACCGTGGGGTCGGTCTGCAGGCGCATCCCGATGCGCAGCCGGTTGTGGAACACGCCGGAGATACGCTTGCGGTCGGCGGCGCTGCCTGTCTCCTTCTCGATGATCGAGGCGAGCACCAGCGCCTCGTATGGCGTACGTACCTGCAGGTTGGCCGCCCGGGCGCTCCACTCCCGCTCGAGGTGCTGGTCCATCGCGCGCAGGGCCCGGGCGAGCAGCGCACGTTCGCTGCTGCCGCGGGTGAAGAGGTAGGTGTCGGGAAAGAGCCGCCCTTCAAGGGATCCGGAGTCGATGCCCAGTGCCTTCGCGAGATCAGCGTCGGAGACGACTGCCGCATCCCGGCGGATGTCCGGGCTGGCGGCGATCGCTGCCCGCCATTGGCGCAGTGTCCATCCTTCCACGAACGTGATGCCGCTCAGGGTGACGTCTCCGCTGGTCACCTTCTGCAGCAGTTCCCAGGTCGATGCCGAGGCCTGCAGTTCATAGTGTCCAGCGCGGACCCGGGTGTCGGCGCCGCTGAGGCGGCCGAGCAGGACCATCGGCAATGCATGTTCCAGCACGCCCGCCTTCACCATCGCGTTGGCCGCGGCGCGCAGACCCCTGCCCTCCATGATGGTGAACTCCACCGGCGACGACGGCAGGGCCGGGCGCCAGGCGAACAGGTACAGGGCGATGGCGGCGGCGACCGTCGCGGCGGCGAGCAGTGGCAGCAGGACGAGCGCGAGCGCCCATCGCACCCGGCCGCGGCGCTTCCTAGCCATCGCGTGCCAGCTCGGCCAACAGCTCGCCATGCCATGCGGGTCGTGCGTGGACGCGGCCCTGGAATCGGTGCACCCACCAGGCACCGATCACGCTGTTGCAGACGAGCAGGCTGTCGGCTGCCTGCACGCGCGCGAGCGGCAAGGGTGCCACCTCGAGCGCAAGCCCGCGCTGCCTCGCCCAGTCGATGATGCGCGCCCGCTGCACGCCCTCGACGCCGCAGCGGGCGAGTTCGGGCGTGGCCAACCGGCCGTCCTCGACGATGAACAGATTGCTCATCGTGCCGCAGATGGCATGGCCGGTGCCGTCCAGGGTCAATCCTTCGGCGATACGATCATCGTCCCACTCCGCGCGCGCCAGCACCTGCTCCAGGCGGTTCAGGTGCTTCACGCCTGCCATCGCCGGCTGGTCGGCCAGCCGCAGACGGCACAGGTGCAGTTCGATGCCTGCCTGCGCGACGTCGGCAGGCCACGCAGGCAGCGGTGTCGCACGCACGCTGGTGACCAGTGGAGCGCCGGCAGCACGCCGGTAGCCACGCGCCGACAGCCCCGCGCTGACGGTGATCCGTGCGACACAGTCCGGATACCTGCCGCCCAGTGCTGCGAGATCGGCCTCGATCCGCCCGATGTCGACGCGGGCGAGGCCCAGCCGCGACAGGTCCGCCTGCAGCTTCTGCACATGCCTGTTCCAGGCGACGACGCGCCCCGCGGCGAGCCTCATCGTGCGGAACACGCCGTCGCCGTAGCCGAAGGCGCGATCCGACGCCATCACGGAAGCCGTTTCAGGGTCCATCTCAACCCCATCGACGCGCAGGAACAGCGTGCCGTCGCCGCTCATCGTAGGCTGCCCGCGCTGCACGCCGGGGTAATCACCCGATCGCGCGCAGGCACGGAGCGGTCAGCGCAGGCGCCGGAACACCAGGGACCCGTTGGTGCCGCCGAAGCCGAAGTTGTTCTTCAGCGCGGCGTCGATCTTCATCTCGCGCGCCTCGTTGGCGCAGTAGTCGAGATCGCACTCCGGGTCCTGGTTGAAGATGTTGATCGTCGGCGGCGAGACCTGGTGGTGCACCGCCAGCACGGTCACCACCGATTCGAGCCCGCCAGCGCCCCCCAGCAGGTGGCCGGTCATCGACTTGGTCGAGTTCACGACCAGCTTCTTCGCGACCTCGATGCCGAAAGCGGCCTTGATCGCCTCGGTCTCGTTCTTGTCGCCCAGCGGCGTGGACGTGCCGTGTGCGTTCAGGTAATGGATGTCCGAAGGATCGATGCCGGCATTGCGCATCGCATTGACCATGCAGCGCCGCGGACCGTCCATGTTCGGAGCGGTCATGTGGTACGCGTCGCTGCTCATGCCATAGCCGGACAGCTCGGCATAGATTCGCGCACCGCGGGCCCGTGCATGCTCGTACTCTTCGAGCACCAGCACGCCGGCACCCTCGCCCAGCACGAAGCCGTCGCGATCCTTGTCCCACGGACGCGACGCGGTCTTCGGATCGTCGTTACGGCTCGACAGCGCGCGAGCGGCTGCGAAGCCGCCGATGCCCAGCGGCGAAACCGTCGACTCTGCACCGCCGGCGAGCATCACGTCCGCGTCACCGTACTCGATCAGCCGCCCTGCCTCGCCGATGCAGTGAAGGCCTGTGGTGCAGGCAGTGACCACGGCCAGGCTGGGTCCCTTGAGCCCGAAGCGGATGCTCAGGTGCCCGGAGATCATGTTGATGATCGAGGCCGGGACGAAGAACGGCGAGATGCGCCGAGGCCCCTTCGCGACGAGATCACCGTGGGTCTGCTCGATCAGCGGGAGGCCGCCGATGCCCGAGCCTACGATCACGCCGATGCGCTCGGCATTCTGCTCGGTCACCTCGATGCCGCTGTCCGCCCAGGCCTGGATGCCCGCCGCCATCCCGTAGTGGATGAAGGTGTCCATGTGCCGGGCTTCCTTCGCGGGCATGTACTGCTCGACGTCGAAGCCCTTCACCTCGCCAGCGAACCGGCACGAGAAGCCGGTCGTATCGAACCGGGTCACGTCGCCGATACCAGTACGCCCGGCGACCAGGTTGCCCCAGGCTTCCGGGATGCTGTTGCCCACGGGGGAAACCACCCCCAGCCCTGTCACCACTACACGACGACGCGTCATTCGCCAGCCTGCCGGTTCGTAATTGCTTCGCTTACTTCTTGTGCGAGGTGACGTAGTCGATCGCCTGCTGCACCGTGGTGATCTTCTCGGCTTCCTCGTCGGGAATCTCGGTCTCGAACTCTTCCTCGAGCGCCATCACGAGTTCCACCGTGTCCAGGGAATCGGCGCCGAGGTCGTCGACGAAACGCGAATCGATCTTGACATCGGCTTCGTTCACGCCCAACTGCTCGGCGACGATCTTCTTGACACGATTTTCCACGTTTTCCATTCCAGACCCCTCTTCTAGTGTGAATCGTTTGAAGGCACCGGGAGTATCCCCGGACTGCCCACAGCGAAACGGCTGCGGATTCTACCAAAAACGAACCGTTGCTCCGCGATCATCGGAACGCCGCCCTGACAGGTGAAACCTGCCACCCGGACGGCACGCCGCGTTGCTCAATCCATGAACAGCCCGCCATTGACGTGCAGGGTGCTTCCCGTGACGTATCCCGCTGCCGGGGATGCGAGGAACAGGACCGCCGCGGCGACATCGGACGCCTCGCCCAGCCGACCCAGTGGCACCTGCCCGAGCAGTGCGGTCTTCTGTTCCGGCTTCAGGGCACGCGTCATGTCCGTATCGATGAATCCGGGGGCCACGCAGTTCACCGTGATGTTCCGGCTGCCGACCTCCCGGGCGAGCGCACGTGTGAAGCCGAGCATGCCAGCTTTCGAGGCGGCGTAGTTCACCTGGCCGGCATTTCCGATCGAACCCACCACCGAACCGATGTTCACGATCCGTCCGCGCCGCGCCTTCATCATCGGCCTCAGCACCGACCTGGACAGGCGCCAGACGGACTTCAGGTTGGTGTCGATGATCGAGTCCCACTCGTCCTCGCTCATGCGCATCAGCAGGTTGTCGCGGGTGATTCCGGCATTGTTGACCAGGATCGACACCCCACCCTCGGCGCTGGCAATCGACTCCAGCAGTGCGTCGACTGCAGTGCCGTCGTTCACGTCCAGCTGCACGCCGCGTCCCGAGAGCCCCGCCTGGACAAAGGCCGCATCGATCGACCGCGCACCTTCGGCGGTGGTTGCAGTACCGACCACCCGCGCACCCGCGCCGGCCAGGGCCTGGGCGATCGCCTGGCCGATGCCGCGCGTCGCACCGGTGACCAGCGCCACTTCCGACTTGAGCAGTTCATGTTCGTTCATGCGCACACCGCCTTCAGCGACTCGTCAAGCGACGCGGCATCGACCATTGCGAAGCCCTGCAGGTTGCCGTCGATGCGCCGCGTCAACCCGTTCAGCACCTTGCCGGGACCACATTCGATGATCGTGGCTGCACCCATCGCCGCGATCGCGCGAACCGTCTCCACCCAGCGTACCGGCGAGCGTGCCTGCCGTGCCAGCGCGTCGCGGATCGCGTCCGGGTCCGACACGGTGGCCACGTCTACATTGTTCAGCACCGGGATGGCCGGGGCGGACAGAGCCACCTCGCGCAGGAAACCGGCCAGGCGCTCAGCGGCCGGTGCCAGCAGCGTCGAATGGAATGGCGCGCTGACCGGCAGCATCACCGCCCGCTTCGCACCGGCCGCCTTCGCGCGCTCGGCTGCGCGTTCGACGGCGGCCTTGTGCCCGGCAATCACCACCTGGCTGGGCGCGTTGAAATTGACCGCTTCCACCACCTCGCCCTGCGCGGCATCGACGCAGGCCTGGCGCACTGCATCGTCGTCCAGGCCGAGGATCGCCGCCATCGCGCCGGTGCCCATCGGCACGGCATCCTGCATCGCCTGCGCGCGGAAGCGCACGGTGCGCACGCCGTCTGCCAGAGTCAGGGCACCCGCCGCGACCAGGGCCGAGTACTCGCCCAGACTGTGGCCGGCGACCACCGATGGCGTCGGCCCACCGCACGCGAGCCACTCGCGCCACACTGCAACGCCCGCAGTGAGCATCACCGGCTGGGTGTTCACGGTCGCGTTCAGCACGGTATCCGGGCCGTTCTCGGCCATCGCCCAGAGGTCTTCGCCGAGCGCCGAGGACGCTTCCTCGAAGGTCGCGCGCACGCCGGCGCGGTCGGCGAAGCCGCGCATCATGCCCACGGATTGCGAGCCCTGGCCGGGAAAGACGATGGAAAAGGGTCTTGTCGAAGCAGTCATGCGATCGAACGCTCCATTGATCGAACCTGCCCGGCGTGCCTGCGGTGGTTCACCACCGCAGCAGCACCGAGCCCCAGGTGAATCCCCCGCCCACGCCCTCGAGCAGTACCAGGTGCCCGGGCCGTATGCGGCCGTCGCGCACTGCCACGTCGAGGGCCAGCGGGATCGATGCTGCCGAAGTATTGGCGTGCCGGTCGACGGTCACTACCACGCGTTCCATCGGCAGGCCCAGCTTCTTCGCGGTCGACTCGATGATCCGGATGTTCGCCTGGTGGGGTATCAGCCAGTCGACATCGGCCGCGGCGAAGCCGTTGGCATCGAGCGCTTCGTGTGCAACTTCGGCCAGCACGCGCACGGCGAACCGGTACACCGCGTTGCCGTCCATGTGCACGAACGGCGAACCCGAGACGCGGCCCTGGTCGATGCGTGCCGACACACCCAGGATACCGTTGAAGCTGCCGTCGGCATGCAGGTGCGACGACAGGATACCCGGTCCGTCCGTGGCGCTGAGAACCACCGCGCCGGCGCCGTCGCCGAACAACACACAGGTCGAGCGGTCGTTCCAGTCGAGGATGCGCGAATAGACCTCGGCACCGACTACCAGTGCATGGCGGCACTGACCGGCGCGTATCGCCAGGTCGGCCGAGGACAGCGCGTACACGAAGCCGCTGCATACTGCCTGCAGGTCGTAGGCCGGGCAGCCAGCGATACCCAGCTTCTGCTGCAGGATGCAGGCTGTGCTCGGGAACACGACGTCCGGCGTGGTGGTGGCGACGATCAGCAGCCCGATGTCGGACGGTTGCAGGCCGGCCGCCTCGATGGCCTGGCGGGCCGCCGGCAGTGCGAGGTCGCTCGCCAGCTGGCCCTCGGCGGCGAAATGGCGCTGGCGAATGCCGGTACGGGTGGAGATCCATTCGTCCGACGTGTCGACCCGCCGCGCAAGCTCGTCGTTACTCACGCAATTTGGCGGCAGGTAGCTGCCGGTGCCGCTGATCCTCGAATTCACCTGCATGCGCGCGTCTGCGGGGCGACTCACGCCGCGCCCCGCTGCAGCAGGTTCACCCGTTCGCTGATGCGCTCGGCGAGGCCCATGCGTACTTCCTCGACTGCGCGGCCGATCGCGAAACCGAAGCTGAACGCGTCGGCCGAGCCGTGGCTCTTCACCACCACGCCCTGCAGCCCGAGCAGGCTGGCGCCGTTGTAGCGCCGATGGTCAACCGTGCGCTTGAACGCGCGCATGACCGGCAGCGAGCAGAGCCCGGCCAGCCGTGTCAACAGATTGCGGTTGACTTCACGGCGCAGCACGATGCCGAGCATCTGCGCCAGGCCTTCGGACGTCTTCAGTGCCACGTTGCCGACGAAGCCGTCGCAGACCACGACATCGACCGTGCTCTTGTAGATGTCGTCGCCCTCGACGTTGCCGTAGAAGTTCAGACCGCTGAGGCGCATCAGCTCGGCCGCCTGCTTCACGGTGTCGTTGCCCTTGATGTCCTCGACGCCGATATTGAGCAGTCCGACGCTCGGCGACTCGACGTGCTCGAGTGCGCCTACCAGGCTCGCGCCCATGATCCCGAACTGCAACAACTGCACTGGCGTGCAGTCGACGTTGGCGCCCAGGTCGAGCATGTAAGTGCGCCCGTTGACCGACGGCAGTACGCCGCAGATCGCCGGTCGCTCGATGCCAGGCAGGGTCTTGAGCACGAAGCGCGAGGTGGCCATCAGCGCGCCGGTGTTGCCGGCACTGACGCAGGCATCCGCCTCGCCGGACTTCACGAGATTGATGGCGACCCGCATCGAAGACTTCTTCTTGTTGCGAAGCGCGCTGGCCGGCGGCTCGTCCATCGCGACCACCTCGGGCGAGTGCACGACGCGCAGTTGGTCGCCTTCACTGCGACCAGCCGCCTGAAGCGCGGTTCCGATCGCGTCCGACAGCCCGACCAGGATGATCGACAGGTCGGGATCGGCGTCGACCGCGGCGATGGACGCGGCCACCGTGACGCGCGGCCCGTGATCACCGCCCATGCAGTCGATTGCAACGACGACTCTCGCCATCGTCAGCGCCTGACGGCCACGGACAGCCCTGCACCGGGCCGGACGCCGACTGCCGATACACCGAGCTTCAATTCAGATACTCGCGTGCTGTCGGTGATGCAGAACCCGCCGCTCAGTCTTTCTTGCCGGCCGTGACTTTCTTGCCGCGGTAGTAGCCCGACGGGCTGATGTGGTGGCGCAGGTGAACCTCGCCGGTCGTCGGCTCGACGCCGAGGGGTGCTGCGGTGAGGAAGTCATGTGCACGGCGCATGTTGCGGCGGGACGGCGATTTCTTGTTCTGCTGGACTGCCATGATGAACCTCTTAGTCTTGATTGCCTTGTTCGGTACCGCCGCGCCCTGGCGACAGCTTTTCGAGTGCCGCGAACGGATGGATCGCCTGGCCGCCGCCGGCAGGTAGCTCGGCAGCACACTGTGTCATGCCATGAACATCATGACGCGGTGCGATCGGCCACTGCAGCAGCAATTCGTCTTCCACCAGCTCTGCCACGTTCAATTCCTGCGACGCCGGAATCGCATCCACCCCTTCTTCATCGGCCACATCGAGATCTGCGTCATCGCGGGCAAGCCGCACCCGGTTCTCGATATGCACCGGCCAGCGCATCGGCCCGAGGCAGCGCAGGCAGCGGACCATCAGCCAGCCTTCAATCTTCAGTTCGAGCGCGGGCTTTTCGTCCCACAGAATGCCGCTCACCTCGTAGCTGACCTCACCGGCGCGGTCGACCAGGCTGTCGTCGAGCCTGGTCAGCCGGTCACCCTGCATCGTGCCCTGGCAGCGACTGCCGGCACGCGCGAAAGCGATGCTGTCTATAACGGGGGTGTGCGACATAAACGTCGGATAATATTGCCCTTTCCTCCCGATGTCAAAGATCTCCGCGATGCTCCCGCCAAGCCCGCCCCGGCTCATCCTCGCCTCCACCTCTCCCTATCGCAGGGCCCTGCTCGAGCGGCTGGGCATCGTCTTCGATATCGTCGCACCGCAGGTCGACGAAACGCCGCAGGCCGGCGAAGCGCCGGCCGCGTTGGCCCGGCGGCTGGCGCGCGCCAAGGCGATGGCGGTCGCCGCGACGGTGCCGGATGCGGTGGTGATCGGTTCCGACCAGGTCGCCGATCTGGACGGTGAGCCAGTGAACAAGCCGGGCACGCACCCGGCCGCAGTCGCCCAGTTGCGGCGGCTGGTCGGACGCACTGTCCGGTTCCATACCGCACTGTGCGTGATGCGGCGGGTGCCGGAGCGCAGCGTCGACGACGTCGTCACCACGACCGTCCGCTACCGGATGCTGGACGACGCTGCGATCGAGCGCTATCTGCTGCGCGAACGGCCCTACGACTGCGCCGGCAGTGCAAAGGTCGAGGGCCTGGGAATCGTGCTGACCGACGGCATCCTGGGCGATGACCCGACCGCCCTGGTCGGGTTGCCCCTGATCGCGCTGACGCGCCGGCTGCCGGATTTCGGCGTCCAGGTGCTCTAGCGGACCGCCCCGGCGCTCAGCGCACGGGCGTGGCCCGTGGCGCGGTCGCCGCACCCCACAGCGCCTCGGCCGATGCAGCCCCGAAGCGTCGAACGACGCGCTCGGCGATGTTCTCGCGCGGCGTGTAGTCGACGATGGTCTCGGCCTTGATCACCTCGCGCGCCACGTACTCGACGCTGCCCAGCGCATCGGCGAGCCCGAGAGCGATGCTTCGCTCGCCGGTCCAGATCAGCCCGCTGAAGATCTGCGGGTCCGGCTTCAACCGGTCGCCGCGGCCGCGCTTCACCACCTCGATGAACTGCGAATGGATGTCGTTGAGCATCTGCTGTGCATGCGCGCGCTGCTTCGGGTCGATCGGCGAGAACGGATCGAGGAAGCCCTTGTTGTCGCCTGCGGTCAGCAGGCGGCGCTCGACCCCGAGTTTGTCCAGCACGCCGGAGAACCCGAATCCGTCCATCAGCACGCCGATCGAACCCACCAGACTCGCCCGGTTGACGAAGATCTGGTCGGCGGCCACCGCGATGTAATAGCCACCCGACGCGCACACGTCCTCAATCACCGCATAGAGCGGGATGTTCGGATGCTGCGCGCGCAACCGCCGGATCTCGTCGTTGATCTGCCCTGCCTGCACCGGGCTGCCGCCCGGGCTGTTGATGCGCAGGATCACGCCCTGGGTGTTGCTGTCCTTGAACGCAGCCTGCAGTCCGGCGCTGATCTGCTCCGCGGACGCGGCGCTGTCGGTGGCGATCACCCCGTTCACCTGCACCAGCGCCGTGTGTTTGCCAGGGGACGTCATGTCGTGCCCGTCGAACCAGCCGGCCGCGATGAACAGCAGCAGAAAAAGATACAGGAAGGTCAGGGACTTGAAGAAGATGCCCCAGTAGCGGCTGCGGCGCTGCTCCTGCAGCGCGGAAGTCGCAAGATTCTCGAGGACCTTGCGTTCCCAGTTCCCCGGGTTGCCGTCGGATTGGCTCATTCGGTGTTTCCTCCAGAAGGCATCATCTGCGGCCGGTCAGGCATTGAGTCAGGCATTGAGCTTGAGCCAGCTGTGCAGTTCTTCGAAGCGGTCGATGCAGGCCAGCGGCTCGGCCGCTGCCAGTTGGGGCGCCGGATGGGCGCCGTAGGTGACCGCCACGCCGGCGACCCCGGCTGCGCGTGCCATGTCGAGGTCGTGGGTGGTGTCGCCGACCATCAGGCTGCGCGGCGCTCCGATGCCCAGTTCCGCGAACAGCTCGTGCAGCATGAGCGGATCCGGCTTGGACGCGGTCTCGTCGGCACAGCGCGTCGCATCGAAGCAGTCGGCGACCCCGAGGTTGTGCATCGCCCGGTCGAGGCCGCGCCGGGTCTTGCCGGTGGCGACTGCGAGCCTGAACCCCTCGGCGCGCAGGTCGTGCAACGCCGCCTGCGCGCCTTCGAACAGCGGGATCTGCGCATCGCCGGCAAAATAGTGCGTGCGGTAGCGCTCGGCCAGCCGGACGTACTCCGACTGCGGCAGATCGGGCACCAGGTAGGCGAGCGCATCGCCCAGGCCCAGGCCGATCACGTAGCGCGCCTGCTGATCGCTGGGTACCGGCGCGCCGATATCGATACAGGCCTGCTGTATGCAACCGGCGATCAGGCCGGCGGAATCGGCGAGGGTGCCGTCCCAGTCAAATACGATGAGGTCAAACTGTCTGGGCATCCGGGGCTTTCGGGGTACGTAACTGTCGTTCTTCGGCTGCGCGCGCGTCGAGCTGTCCGATGAAGGCGTTGAAATCGGGCGGCAGCGGGGCTTCGATGGTCATCGGCTCGCCGGTGCCCGGGTGCCTGAAACGCAGGCTGAACGAGTGCAGCATCAGCCGCCGGACACCGAGCTTCCTCAGCGGCTTGTCGCGCTCTGGATCGCCGTACTTATCGTCTCCGAGGATCGGATGCGCGACGTGGGCAAGGTGTACACGGATCTGGTGCGTGCGGCCGGTAAACAGGTGCGCGTCCAGCAGGCTGAAGGCTTTCCAGGTCGCCAGCGGCTTGAACACTGTCTTTGCGCTGACTGCCTGGCCGCCCTCGCCCGCCGCCGGCACGCGCATGCGTTTTTCCGCGACGCCCTGCAAGGTTTCCTGGAGCGGTGCATCCACCGTCCGCTCTCCCTTGCGCCAGGTGCCATGAGCCAGCACGCGATAATGCTTGGTGACCCTGCCCTCGCGCAGATCCTCGTGCAGTGCGGTGAGCACGCTGCGCTTCTTGGCGAGCAGCAGCAGGCCGGAGGTGTCACGGTCGATCCGGTGCACCAACTCCAGGAACTTCGCCGTCGGCCGCTCGGCCCGGAACTGCTCGATCACGCCACGTGCGACCCCGCTGCCCCCATGGACAGCCCAGCCGGATGGCTTGTCGAGGACCAGCAGCCAATCGTCCTCGTAAAGAACATGGGCCTGCAGCACCGGTGTCTCGCCGCCGCTGCGCGCTGCGGTGCCGGTGCTCGTGCCGCCCAGTCGTACCGGTGGCACCCGGACCTTGTCGTCCAGCGCCAGCCGGCGCTCGGGTTGCGCACGCTGGCCGTTGACGCGCACCTCGCCACGCCGCAGAAGCCTGTAGACGTGGCTCTTCGGAACCCCCTTCAGGATCTTCAGGAGGAAGTTGTCGAGTCGCTGGTTTGCGCTTGATTCGTCAACGATTTCCAGCCGGACGGCCGCTTTGCCTGCGGGGTCCATCTTGCTATACTCGCCACGGGTCGGCACCCGCGGACAGTCCTCGTACACGGGAGACTTGCTGAACGATCAAGTCTTTAGGCGCGATCAAGGTGCTGGACAACCTTCCGGCCAAAGTGGTACACCCGAACCGGTCTTCCCTGATATCCACAGGTTACTTTCGCTCACCTGAACAAGCAGCGATCTTACTCGATCAAGTGCGTAACACCGCGGGAGAGTGTTGCAGCGGTCTTTCCGCAGCGCCCCAACGCGGCATGCAGACGCAGAAGCCTGGCTGGTCCGTTCGATGTCTTTCCTTTGCTTCCGGTCATTCAATCGGGTTCCCGCGCACATCGACTCAGGGTCGAGCGTCGGTACCCGGATGTCCGTCAGAAGCGTGTCCTCGACAGAAAAGGTGCGAGACCCTCACCACTGACCTGCCGCATCTGCAACCGGCCTCCGGTTGCCCTGCGCGCCCGGCTTCGCGCGACCCCGTGCTTGATCGCGGGAGTCAGAATCAATGAAACGCATGTTGTTCAATGCGACGCAGGCTGAAGAACTCCGCGTCGCAATCGTCGATGGCCAGAAGCTGATCGACCTCGATATCGAAACCGCAGGAAAAGAGCAGCGCAAGAGCAACATATACAAGGGCACCATCACCCGGGTCGAACCCAGCCTCGAAGCCGCCTTCATCGATTACGGCGCTGACCGGCACGGGTTCCTGCCGTTCAAGGAAGTTGCGCGCTCCAACTTCCGCAACGGCGCTGAAACCGACCCCGCCCGCGCCACCATCAAGGACGCCCTGCGCGAAGGCCAGGAAGTCATCGTCCAGATCGACAAGGACGAACGCGGGACCAAGGGCGCGGCGCTCACCACCTACATGAGCCTGGCCGGCCGGTACATCGTGCTGATGCCGAACAACCCGCGTGGCGGCGGGGTCTCGCGGCGCATCGAAGGCGAAGACCGCAACGAGCTGCGCGAACTGGTCGCCCAGCTCGATGTCCCGTCCGGGATGAGCGTGATCGCGCGCACGGCCGGCATCGGCCGCACGCTCGATGAGCTGCAATGGGATCTGGCCTACCTGCTGAAGCTTTGGGAGGCGATCGAATCGGCAGCCAAGCGGGAATCCGCCCCGTCGCTGATCTACCTCGAGAGCAGCCTCGTCATCCGGGCGATCCGCGACTACTTCAGCCAGGACATCGGCGAGATCCTGATCGATACGCCGGACATCTACGACCAGGCACGGTCGTTCATGGCGGCCGTCATGCCCGGCAACCTCGATCTGATCAAGCACTACCGCGATGATGTGCCGCTGTTTTCCCGCTTCCAGATCGAGCATCAGATCGAGAGCGCATATTCGCGTCAGGTGACCCTCCCGTCGGGCGGCGCGATCGTGATCGACCACACCGAGGCGCTGGTGTCTGTCGACGTGAACTCCGCGCGCTCCACGCGCGGCGGCGACATCGAGACCACCGCCTTCAACACCAACTGCGAGGCGGCGGACGAGATCGCCCGCCAGCTGCGGCTGCGCGACCTCGGCGGTCTGATCGTCATCGACTTCATCGACATGGAGAACGCGCGCAACCAGCGCGAGGTGGAGACCCGGCTGCGCGATGCCCTGCATGTCGATCGCGCGCGGGTTCAGATGGGCAAGATCTCCCGCTTCGGTCTGATGGAACTGTCGCGCCAGCGGCTGCGTCCGTCGCTGGGTGAATCGGCGCACATCCCGTGCCCGCGCTGCCATGGCACCGGCTTCGTGCGCGGCATCGAATCGACGGCGCTGCACATCCTGCGCATCCTGCAGGAAGAGGCGATGAAGGAGAACACCGGCGCAGTCCATGCACAGGTGCCGGTGGATGTCGCGACCTTCCTCCTGAACGAGAAGCGCCAGGACATCCAGAGCATCGAGCTGCGCCAGAAGGTCAATGTCGTCCTGGTGCCGAACCTCCACCTGGAAACCCCGAACTACACAGTCACCCGCCTGCGCCACGACGAACTCAACGCGTCCGAGCCGCCGGCAGCGAGCTACCAGCTCGTGGCGGCCCCGGAAGCACCCGAGACGCTGCCCGGCATGCCGGCCGAGCGGCCGCAGCGGCCGCAGGCCGCGGTGCAGGGCATCACGCCGGAGGCTCCGCCGCCGATGCCGGCACCGGCACCGGTGGCCCAGCCGGCGCCCGTGGCGGCTGCGCCTGCACCGGCACCCCGCTCCCTGTTCGACAAGATGTTCGGCTGGCTCAGCGGCAAGCCCTCGACACCGGCACCGGCCGTCGAGCCGGCGCCCGTACCCTCGGCAGCGGCCGCCCCGGTCGCTCGCGCGACCCACGGCGACGGCGCACGCCGCAGCGGTGGCCGCGACGGTGACCGTCGCCGAGGCGGGCGCAGCGATCGCCCGGAGCGTGGCGAGCGATCCGCCGACGCCCGGCGCGACGGTCGCGCCGAAGGCGCGCGCGATCCGCAGCGTGAACCGCGCGGCGATCGGCCGCAGCGTGGCGATCGAAGCCGCGGTGGCCGCGATGGCGCGCCGCGGATGGATTCAGCCGCTGCAGGTGCGGAAGGCGTGGCGTTGGACGCACGTCCGCCGCGTGAGCCGCGTGAACCGAGGGAGCCTCGCGAGCCGCGTGGAGAGCGCGAGCCGCGTCCGCCACGGGATCGTGCCCAGCAGGTCGAGGTTGCAGAGGGTGCAGCGGGTACGGTGGTCGATCCGTCGATCGAAGCGACCGATGCGAATGGTGAACTGCGCGAACCGCGGGAAGGTCGTCCGCGTCGCCGCCGTGGCCGCCGTGGTGGTGGCGCGGAGCGTCGTAACGAGGGCGATGCTGGTGGCGTCGATACGGCCGCAGCGGGCGAGGAGGCTGCCAGCATCGCCGGCGAGCCGCCGCGTTCCCCGGTCGCGGCAGCCCCGGCTGCTCCGGTGGCTGTTGCCGGACTCGTGTCTCCGATGGCGATCGAAGCGGCGGTGGCACCGGTGTCGCAGCCAGTGTCGCAGCCGGTGGTCGCTGCGGTCGCACCTGTCGTGGAAGCTGCAACGCCAGCCGCAGCTCAGGGCGTGGTCCCGGTCGCAGCCCCATTAGCAGCCCCGGTCGCGGCTCCGGCAGAAACGGCGTCCGTTGCCTCTGCTCCCGTGCCGGAGCAGGTACCGCCGGCCGCAGCTCTGGCGCCGCAACCGGTCGAGCCAGCTCCGGCAGCAGCCCCGGCGCCTGCCGCGCAGCCTGCTGCGGCGGTTGCGCAGGCACCGATCGCGAGCGACCTGGTGCAGGTGGAGTCGGTCGTCCGGGCACCGGCGATGGTCGAGCCGGCTCCCGTCGCAGCGCAGCCTGCCGAGCGCCGCAAGCCGGCTGCACCGGTAAGCGAGCCGGTCGTGCTGCCAGCCGACCTGGTGATGATCGAGACCAAGTCCACTGCTGCCACGGTCGTTGCGCCAGCGGCGGAAGCGGCGCCTGTACGGCGGCGCGCACCGCGTCCGGTGGTTCCTGCAGCCGTGGTTGAAGCGGATTCTCTGGTGCAGATCGAGACGCGCAAGTAGCCGCGCGGCAACGCTTGGCGAAAGCCCGGTCCCGGGAGGGACCGGGTTTTTTTCGGCCGTGCGTTCCCGGGTGCCTCAGTCGGCGGCGCCGTCGGTGTCCGTCAGGGCGGTGCGGCCACGGCCGAACAGCAGTTCCTTCAGCGCATTGAGACGGTCCCGAGCCTGTGCCGCCTTCTCGAACTCGAGGTTGCGCGCGCGCTCCATCATCTCCTTCTCCACGCGCTTGAGTTCGCGCGTCAATTCGCGGTCGCTCATCAGTTCGTAGCCGGCATCGTCCTGGGCAGCCTTCAGTTGCTGGTGCGCATGCTCGGTGTCATAGACGCCGTCGATCAGGTCGCGGATCTCCTTCTTCACGCCGCGCGGCGTGATGCCCTGCGCCAGGTTGTGCGCTTCCTGCCGCGCGCGGCGCCTGTTCGTCTCGCCGATCGCCTTCTCCATCGAATCGGTGATGCGGTCGGCGTACAGGATGGCGCGTCCGTTCAGGTGCCTGGCCGCCCGCCCGATGGTCTGGATCAGCGAGCGCTCGGAGCGCAGGAAGCCCTCCTTGTCCGCATCCAGGATCGCCACCAGCGACACTTCGGGCAGGTCGAGACCCTCGCGCAGCAGGTTGATGCCGACCAGCACGTCGAACTGGCCCAGGCGCAGGTCGCGGATGATCTCGACCCGCTCGACCGTGTCGATGTCCGAATGCAGGTAGCGCACCGCGATGCCCTGTTCCGACAGGTACTCCGTGAGGTCCTCGGCCATGCGCTTGGTAAGCGTGGTCACCAGTACCCGCTCATTCTTCGCGATGCGCAGCTTGGCTTCCATCAGCAGGTCGTCGACCTGGGTGGTCGCCGGCCGCACCTCGATCTGCGGGTCGACGAGGCCGGTGGGCCGCACCACCTGCTCGACCACCTGCCCTGCATGGTCGTGCTCGTAGTTCGAGGGCGTCGCCGACACGAAGATGGTCTGCGGCATCAACTGTTCGAACTCCTCGAACTTCAGCGGCCGGTTGTCCATCGCGGACGGCAGCCGGAAGCCGTACTCGACCAGGTTCTCCTTGCGCGCACGGTCGCCGCGGAACATGCCACCGACCTGCGGGATGCTCACATGGCTCTCGTCGATGATCAGCAGCGCTTCC
>CANGYF010000026.1 GCA_947458265.1 Betaproteobacteria bacterium | reverse complement strand
CGGCCGCTGCTGCGCTCAGTGTCCTGTTGATAGCATTGCGAACCGCCGGCTAGTGCCGCGCCGAGTCGCGCAACCGTATTGATGAATTGTCCCCGGGAGAATTGATGGCTACGCAAGCGAATAATGGGAAAGTCGCGCTGATCACCGGCGTGACCGGACAGGACGGCGCCTACCTCGCCGAGTTTCTCTTGAACAAGGGCTACACGGTCCACGGCATCAAGCGTCGCTCGTCCCTGTTCAATACGAACCGGATCGACCATCTGTACGAAGATCCGCACGTGGAGAGCCGCCGCTTCATCCTCCATTACGGAGACCTGACCGACTCCACCAGTCTGATCCGTATCGTGCAGCAGGTGCAGCCAGACGAGCTCTACAACCTGGCTGCACAGAGCCATGTGGCCGTGTCCTTCGAAGAGCCCGAGTACACGGCGAATTCCGATGCGCTGGGCGCGTTGCGCCTGCTCGAGGCGATCCGCATCCTGGGCCTCGAGAAGAAGACCCGCTTCTACCAGGCGTCGACCTCGGAACTCTATGGCCTGGTGCAGGAGATTCCCCAGAAGGAAACCACCCCGTTCTATCCCCGTTCGCCCTACGCGGTCGCCAAGCTGTACGCCTACTGGATCACGGTGAACTACCGCGAGTCCTATGGCATGTATGCCTGCAACGGCATCCTGTTCAACCATGAGTCCCCGATCCGCGGCGAGACCTTCGTCACGCGCAAGATCACCCGGGCGCTGGCGCGCATCAAGCTCGGGCTGCAGGACTGCCTCTACCTGGGCAACATGGATTCGAAGCGGGATTGGGGCCATGCCCGTGACTACGTCGAGATGCAGTGGCTGATGCTGCAGCAGCCGAACGCGGAGGACTTCGTGATCGCGACCGGCGTGCAGTACAGCGTGCGCGAGTTCGTCGAGATCGCAGCAGCCGAACTCGGCATCGCCGTCAGCTGGAAGGGCACGGGCGCCGACGAGGTCGGGTTAGACGGGTCGGGCCGCAGGATCGTCGCGGTCGATCCCAGGTATTTCCGGCCGGCGGAAGTGGAAACGCTGCTCGGCGATGCGACCAAGGCCCGCGAGAAGCTCGGCTGGACGCCGCGCACCACGTTCGCCGAACTGGTGAAGGAAATGGTGCACGAAGACCTCCGCTCGGCAGAGCGTGACGAGCTGATCAAGAAGCATGGCTACAAGGCGTTCACGTTCAATGAATAAGCTGCTTTCCATCGGGGATCGGATCTACGTCGCCGGCCATCGCGGGCTGGTCGGGTCGGCCATCCTGCGGCGGCTGGAGGCGGGCGGGTACCGGAACCTGGTGGTGCGCTCCCATGCCGAGCTCGACCTGCTGGACCAGGCGGCCGTCAAGGCGTTCTTCGAGGCCGAGAAGCCGGATGCCGTGGTGCTGGCTGCAGCCAAGGTCGGTGGAATCGTCGCGAACAACACCTACCGGGCGCAGTTCATCTACGAGAACCTGGCGATCCAGAACAACGTGATCCATGGCGCCTACCTCAGCGGCGTGCAGCGGCTGCTGTTCCTCGGGTCGAGCTGCATCTACCCGAAGCTTGCGCCGCAGCCGCTGAAGGAAGAGCACCTTCTCACCGGCCTGCTCGAGCCGACGAACGAACCCTATGCGATCGCGAAGATCGCCGGGATCAAGTTGTGCGCGGCCTACAACAGCCAGTACGGCACCGATTACATTGCCGCCATGCCGACGAACATGTACGGCCCTGGCGACAACTACGATCTGCAGAACTCGCACGTGCTCCCGGCCCTGATCCGGAAGATGCACGACGCGAAGGTCGCGGGGCTCCCGACGGTCGAAATCTGGGGCTCAGGCCAGCCGCGCAGGGAGTTCCTGTACAGCGACGACCTGGCCGACGCCTGCGTGTTCCTGCTGGAGAACGCGTCCGCATCGACGCTGGGTGAGTTCGTCAACGTCGGATGCGGCGAGGATGTGACGATCAGTGAGCTGGCCGAACTCGCAGCCAGGGTAGTGGGTTTCAGGGGGCAGCTTGTCTATGACCGTTCGAAGCCGGACGGAACACCGAGGAAACTGATGGATGTGTCCAGGATCCGTGCGACAGGCTGGTCACCCAGGGTGTCGCTCGAAGCAGGCATCGGGCTGGCGTACCAGGATTTCCTTGGTCGCTTCGCCGGTGCCAGTCGGTAGGTAGTCGAAGCATTCGGGCTGTGGCCGCCAACGGGTGGGCCGGTCCACCAGACGCGCATTGCGCTACGGAGTCACTCATGGACGGACGGTTGAAGATCGCAACGGCGGCAGGCATGGCCGCTCTCGTGCTGTCGATGTCTGGCTGCGGTGGCAAGGAAGAGCGGCTGCAGTCGCACCTCGAGAAGAGCCGCTCGATGCTCGAGGCTGGCAAGCTCGACACCGCCGGCGTCGAGGCCCGCAATGCCATGCAGATCGACCCGAAGAATTCAGAGGCGATGTTCGTCGCGGGATTGATCGTCGAAAAGGGCGGCGAGGACTACCGTCGCGCATTCCAGCACTTCATGCGCGCCGCCGAACTCGACGAGAACAACATTGCCGCCCGTGCCCGAGTCGGCCGCTACTACCTGCTCGGCGGCGATATCGCGAAGGCTGACGAAACCCTGGCCGAGATCACCAAGCTCGCGCCCGACAACCTCGAGACCCGCAACCTGAAAGCGGCCGTGCTCGCGGCGAAGAAGGACA
Source organism: Betaproteobacteria bacterium (assembly GCA_947458265.1). Taxonomy (GTDB): domain Bacteria; phylum Pseudomonadota; class Gammaproteobacteria; order Burkholderiales; family CAIKXV01; genus CAIKXV01. The sequence goes on along the minus strand of CANGYF010000026.1, from coordinate 35,604 downwards.
TCCCAGGTGCAATCGCCGAGGCGACCGCCATCCTGAACAAGGACCCGGGCCAGGTCGAGACCGCCAACTTCCTGGCCGGGCTGTATGTCGCCACCCAGAGCAACGAGCAGGCAATCGCGGTGCTCGAGAAGGCGATCGCGGCGACGCCGAAGAACACCGCGCTGCGCATCGTACGTGCGGCCATCGCCACCCGCATGAACGACCGCGAGTCGGCCGAGAGGCAGTTGCGTGAAGTGGTCGTGCTCGAGCCGGCGCGTACCGAACACCGCAACAACCTGGCCGCGTTCCATGCGCGCGGCAAGGAGCTGGACAAAGGTGAGGCCGTGCTGCGCGATTCGATCGCGGCCGACAGGAAGGATGTGAAGCGGCGGCTCGCGCTGCTCGAGTTCATGTCGACCTTCCGGTCGATGGAGATCGCCGAGAAGGAAGCGCGCGCCCAGGTGGCAGAAGACGCGCGTGCCTACGAGCTGCAGTTCCAGCTCGCGCGCTTTCTGCGCACCAACGGCAAGGCCGACGAAGCGATCAAGGTCTATCGAGGTGTGATCGAGCGCGACAAGCTGCAGCCTAACGGCATCCGGGCGCGCGTCGAGCTGGCCGGCATGCTGCTTGCCTCAGGGCAGCGCGACGAATCGCAGAAGCTGGTCGACGAGGTACTGAAGGAGAACGCGCGCGACAACCAGGCGCTGCTGATGCGCGCTCAGTTCGCAGTCGATCGTGGCGACCCGGTATCGGCGATCACCGACCTGCGCGCAGTGCTGCGCGACCAGCCGGATTCGCCGGCGATCGTCGGTGCGCTGGCGCGGGTCCACTTGATCAACAAAGAGCCGGAACTCGCGCGTGACACCATCGGCCGCGCGGTCGAGATGTTCCCGAACCGTCCGCAGCTGCGCTTCGTATACGCGGAATACCTGGGATCCTCCGGGGACTTCCCAGCCGCGCTGCGCCAGGTAGACGAGGTGATCAAGGTCAACGCCAACAGCCTGGAGGCGCGCGACCTGAAGGTGCGCATCCAGATCGCGCAGAAGAATGAGGCTGGTGCGGAAGAGACCTTGCGCCAGATGAAGCAGCTCGCGCCGAAACAGCCCCAGGTGCTGATCCGCCTTGGCCAGTTCTACGTGGCGCGCAGGCAGTTCGACCGGGCGATCGCCGAGTTCGAGGAAGCGGGCAAGATCGTGCCGAACGCGCCCGAGCCGGTGCTGCTCGTCGTGAATACGCTGTTGGCGAAGGGCGATCCGTCGGCCGCGGCGGCGCGCATGGATGCAGCCGTCGTCGCTCGGCCGGAGTCGGTGCCGCTGCTGGTCGCGCAGGGTGAGCTGCAGATCCAGCGAAAGATGCTCAAGGAGGCCGAGGTCACCTTCCGCAAGGCCAACACGCTCGACCCCAAGGCGCCGGCGGCTTACCTGAACCTGGCACGCCTGGCTGCGGTGCAGGGCCAGCGTCCGGCAGCGATCAAGTGGCTGCAGGACGGCATGGCCGCGGTACCGGACAACATCGGCATGCAACTGGCGCTGGCCGAGTTTCATATGGCGTTCGCCGAATGGGAACCTGCGGTCAAGGTCTACGAGGGCGTGCTGCGCCGCAGCCCGGACAACCAGATTGCGGCGAACAACCTCGCTGCGCTGCTGGTCGACCATCGCACCGACCCGGAGAGCCACAAGCGTGCGTTGACCCTCGCCAACCGGTTCGAGACCTCGGACAACGCGGCCTTCCTCGATACGCTGGGCTGGGTGTATTTCAAGAACGGCCAGCTCGACCAGGCGATCCGTGTGCTGCGGCGCGCGGTCGAGCGCGATCCGACTGCAGGCCTGCACAAGTACCACCTGGGCCTGGCGCTCATGAAGAAGGGCGACGAGCGCGAGGCGCGTGAAGTGCTGCAGCGGGCGGTGGAGTCGAAGGTGCCGTTCCCCGGCATCGAGGAGGCCCGCAAGCTGCTCGGGAAGGGTTGATCCCTTCGCTGACCGGGGTAGCTGCGCCCCGGTCAGTGCTCCCCTTGGCGGGCGAGGGCCTCGACGAGCATTGTCTCGATCTGCCTGACGAGCGTCGTGGCGATCCCGGCAGGCAGGAGGCTGCTGGCGCTGTCGCCCGCGTCGAACAGCAGTTCGAAGCGGGCTGGGCCGGTGAACGAGAGGGGGCTGCTGCGTACCTGCCCTGAAGACCACTCGATCAGCCGTGTGCCATGGTCGGTGCGCAGGGCCGCCTTCGCGCGCAGCAACCTGCCGCCGGTCGAAGCTACCCGCGTGGACAGACCGACCATCAGTCTGTCGATGCGATCGGCATCGAAGACCGCACGCTCGCACGACGGGTCGTCGAACAGCCATCCGATGCTGCTGCTGTTGCCCGAGGTCGCAGCGTGGCGGGTGCCGAGGCCGCGTACGGCGACCGGCGGCTCGAGGGCCGCGGCGGTGCCCGCATCGTGGCCGCCTGCAAGCACTGGCCGCCATGGAGCGCGGGGCGCGTCCAGCAGGTCCACCAGCATCTGGCCCTCCACGGTGGACACGACGGCCTGCCTTGGCGGGTACAGGGTGTCGAGCCAGTCGATGAACGTTCGATGGCGAGCGTCGTCCACCAGGTCGCGCTTGTTGGCCACGATGACATCTGCCAGAGCGACCTGGTCGAGCCAGGTGTCGTCCAGCGGGTCCTGTGGTCCTTCGCCGGGCAGCGCATGGCGCGGATCGACGACGCAGACGACAGGGCCGATCGAGAGCGCACTGGCGAGCCCCGGTTCGGCCAGCGTAGACAGGATTGCCGCCGGATGGCCGAGGCCGGACGGCTCGACCAGCAGCCTGCCTGGCCGGATCCTGCGCAGCACGTCGGTGATCGCCACCCTCAGCGGGACGTTGGCCGCGCAGCAGATGCAGCCGCCGGCGACTTCGCGCACCTCGATGCCGGAGGCCGCAGCGCCGGTGGAGGCCAGCGTTGTGCCGTCGATGCCCACCACCCCGAACTCGTTCACGATCACCGCCCAGCGCTCCCCCTCTGGGCGCTGCGACAGCAGGTGCCGGATCAGCGTTGTCTTGCCGGCGCCAAGGAAGCCGGTGATCAGGTTGCAGCGTGTGCGCATGCCGTGACTGTAGCTTCGATCGGCACTGAAACTAAGGATCAGCCCATGTCAGCTACAGACTCCACCACCCGGTCCCGTCCTTCGCTCTTGGCCTGGAGCGTCGCCCGGTCGGCGCGCAGCAGCAGCGCCGACCCGTTCTCGGCCGGTTGAAGCTGGGCAATGCCCGCCGACAGGCTGAGCGGGATCCGCTGGCCTTCGTGGATGAGGGGTGACTTGCGTACCACCAGCCGCAGCCGGTCCACCACGAAGCGGGCGCCGTTGAGGTCGGTCTCGGGCAGGATCATCACGAACTCCTCGCCGCCGTAGCGTACCGTCGTGTCGCTGTCGCGCAGCACCGAGCGGACGACCTCTGACAGGTGCATCAGCGCGCGGTCGCCGGCGTGGTGGCCGTGGCTGTCGTTGAGCTGCTTGAAGTGGTCGATGTCGAGCATGGCGATCGACAGCGGCGTACCGCTGCGGCGCGCGCGCGCGACCTCGTGAAAGAGCGTCGAGTCCATCCCGCGCCGGTTCTGCATGCCGGTCAGCGGGTCCTGCAGCAGCCAGTCTCGGCTCTGTTTCAGGTCGCGGCGCAGGTCGTCGATTTCCTCGCGTGCCCGCATCAGTTCGGCATGCGAGGCCTGTACGGTAGAATGAATGGTGGAGGTGATCGACAGCACGCTGGAGAGCAGCGTGGCCACCTGTGGCGTGAGCGACGATGGTGGGGGTGTTGCCGCTGCCATCGTCTTCAGCAGGTCTGCGTTGTGCTGGCCGATGTCCTCGGCGAGGCTTCCGGTGGTCTCTGCCAGTTCCTCGGCGAACTGGCGTACGGCGTCCATCAGGACCTCGGCCTCGCTATTGGCGACGGGCGGTTCTGCCGGGGCTGCCGGTGCTGCCGGGGCGTCAGCCGCGGTCGAACCTTCGCCGCCAGCCTCCGCGTAGAAGCGCTGGAAGTTGTCGGGCGTGGGCGGTAGTCCGAGCTCGGACAGGCGCCGGAGCGCGGTTCGGGCTGCGTCGGTCGGGGAGGTCAAGGTCGCTGGGAGGTGGTTGACGGCGCCGGGTTGGCGTCTCTACTGTTCTTCTTCGGTAGATGCGCCGATTTCTTTAGGGTTCGTCTACACTCTCCGTGCCATGCATATTCATGTTCTCGGCGTCTGCGGCACCTTCATGGGCGGGGTTGCCGTTCTTGCCCGCCAGGCCGGCCACCGGGTCACCGGCTGCGACGCCAACGTCTACCCGCCGATGAGCACCCAGCTCGCCGAACAGGGCATCGAGCTGATCGAGGGCTACGAGCCGTCGCAGGTGCGGCTGAAGCCGGATGTGTTCGTGGTCGGCAACGTGGTGTCGCGCGGCAACGTGCTGATGGAGGAGATCCTCAACCGCGGGCTGCCGTACGTGTCCGGGCCGCAGTGGCTGTCCGAGCAGGTGCTGCGCGGCAAGTGGGTGCAGGCGATCGCCGGCACCCACGGCAAGACCACGACCACCGCGATGCTGGCGTTCATCCTCGAGCAGGCGGGCCTGAACCCCGGCTTCCTGGTCGGTGGCGTCGCGCACGATTTCCCGGTGTCGGCGCGGCTGGCCAATTCCCAGTTCTTCGTGATCGAGGCCGACGAGTACGACACTGCGTTCTTCGACAAGCGGTCCAAGTTCGTCCACTACCGGCCGCGCACCGTCGTGCTGAACAACCTCGAGTTTGACCACGGGGACATTTTCCCCAACCTGGCTGCGATCGAGCAGCAGTTCCACCACCTGGTGCGCATCGTGCCGGGAGCGGGGCGAATCATCTGGAATGCGCGGGCGGAGGCGCTCGAGCGGGTGCTGGAGCGCGGCTGCTGGACGCCGGGCGAGTCGTTCAACAGCCCGGGTGGCTGGCATGCTGGCGAGGCTGCGGCCGATGGTGCGGTCGAGATCGGCTTCCGTGGGGAGTCGTGCGGGCACCTGCGCTGGTCTCTTGCCGGCGAGCATAACGTTCAGAATGCGCTGGCGGCGATCGCTGCAGCGCGGCATGCGGGCATCTCGCCCGGCATCAGCCTCGCAGCCCTGGCGAAGTTCCGGGGGGTCAAGCGGCGGCTCGAGACGCGCGGGGTGGTCGGTGGCGTCACCGTGTACGACGACTTCGCACACCATCCGACCGCGATCGAGACCACGCTGAAGGGACTGCGTGCGCGTATTGGCGGGGCACGCCTGCTGGCAGTGCTCGAGCCGCGCTCGAACACGATGCGCATGGGCATGCTGAAGGATGCCCTGCCGACCAGCTTGGCCGAGGCCGATCGGGTGTTCTGCTACACCGCGAACCTCGGATGGGATGCGGATGGTGCCCTTGCCTCGCTCGGGCCGAAGCTCGCAACGTACGACCACCTGCCGTCGCTGATCGAGGCGATCGTGGCCGAGGCGCGCAGCGGCGACCATGTGCTGGTCATGAGCAACGGCGGCTTCGGCGGCATCCACGAGAAGCTGCTCGGGCGGCTGGAGGATGTGCTCGAGGGCGCGGGCGGGGCACCGGCTTGAACGATTCGAAGGACCTCTCGATCATTCTGGAGTCGCGCTTTCCGCTGGTGACGATCGAGACCACCGAGGAAGCGCGGATGCTCGGCGTGATCGAGAAGAGCGCGAACCTGCTGGGGTGGGCTTCGTTTTCGTGGTCGGTAGTGGACGGGCTGCGGCGCACGACGCGCACCGACCGCGTTGCCGGAACCCAGAACCTGGTCGATGCGCTGCGCCACATCGACAAGACGCCGCAGAACGGGGTGTACACGCTGCTCGATGCGCATCCGTACATGGAAGATCCGGGCAACGTGCGGCTGATCCGCGAGATCGCGCAGGGCTATGCCCAGTGCGCGCGTACGCTGGTGTTCGTCAGCCCACAGCTGGAGCTGCCGCCGGAGCTGCACCACCTGACCGCACGCTTCGAGTTCGCGCTGCCCGATGCGGCGCGCATCCGGCAGATCGTGCGCGAGGAGGCGCAGCTCTGGGAGTCGCGCAACGGTGCCAAGCCGAAGGGCGATCCGGCGGCCATCGCGCTGCTGACGCAACACCTGACCGGGATCCCGGTCGAGGATGCGCGCCGTCTGATCCGCCAGGGGCTGGAGGAGGACGGGGCGCTGAACATGGCCGATGTCGATCGCATCGTGCAGTTCAAGAGCGAGAGCCTGTCGGCGGCGGGCGTACTCGATGTCGAGCTGGATACCGGCAGCTTCGGGCAGGTCGGTGGCCTGCCCAACCTCAAGCGCTGGCTCAACCTGCGAAGGGCAGTCTTCGCCGGCGAGCAGGGTACCGAGGGACTGCCGCCGCCCAGGGGCATCCTGCTGCTCGGGGTGCAGGGCAGCGGCAAGAGCCTGGCGGCGAAGTCGGTCGCCGGGGCGTGGAAGCTGCCGCTGCTGCGGCTCGATTTCGCGACGCTGTACAACAAGTTCACCGGCGAGACCGAGCGCAACCTGCGTGAGGCGCTGAAGGGGGCGGCGCGCATGTCGCCCTGCGTGCTGTGGATCGACGAGATCGAGAAGGGGCTGGCCTCCGACGAATCGGGCGGCGACGGCGGGGTATCGAAGCGCATCCTGGGCACGCTGCTCACCTGGATGTCGGAGCGCAAGGAGCCGGTGTTCCTGGTCGCCACCGCGAACGACATCTCGCGGCTGCCGCCCGAGCTGCTGCGCAAGGGGCGGTTCGACGAGATCTTCTTCGTCGACCTGCCGGATGCCACGACGCGCAGCGACATCCTGTGCATCCACCTGAAGCGGCGCAAGCTCGATCCGGTCGACTTTGACCTGTCAGGGCTGTCTGCCGCCACCGAGGGCTTCTCCGGCGCGGAGATCGAGCAGGCGATCGTGGCTTCGATGTATGAAGCCCATGCGCACAAGGTGCCGCTGTCGACCCGGCACCTGCTCGACGAGATCGGCCGTACCCGTCCGCTGTCGGTCATGATGGCCGAGAAGGTCGAAGACCTGCGCGCCTGGGCCCGCGAGCGCTGCGTCCCCGCCTGAAACCCGCGCCGCCCGAAACCCGGGTCAGACACGGTTTTTCTGAACTCGGGTCAGACACGGGTTTTCCCGGTAAACCGTGTCTGACCCGGGTTTCGGGTTCGGCTATATTCGTGGGGCTGTTTTCCATACTAGGAGGAATGACACCGATGATCCGCAAGCTGCGCACCCAGCGCGATGACCAACAGTGGATGCTCGACCTCGCGCTGAACATGCGCGGCCGCGTGCAGAACTTCGAACGCGACGACATCGAGGTGCCAGCCGGCACGCGCGCACGCAACTACCGGATGCTGCCGAAGGTCTGGCGCAAGTCGGCCGAGCGCCATGAGCGCCTCGCGAAGAAGGCGCAGGCGATGGGCGCGAATGCGACCGCGACGCACCACTACGACCATGCGGTCGAGGGTTATCGCATGGCGCAGCACCCGATCTTCTTCGACAACCATCCGGTGAAGAAGGCGCTGTACAAGAAGCTGAGCGAGATGGTTGACCGTCGCATCGAGACGGCGTCGTACCCGATCGAGCGCGTCGAGGTGCCGTTCGACGATGGCAAGACCATCTCGTGCCTGTACCACATGCTGCCTGGCAAGCCGAAGGCGCCGGTCGTCATCTACGTGCCGGGTATGGACCAGAGCAAGGAAGTTTTCCCCAAGGTCTCGCACAACATCGCACTGGCGCGTGGCTTCCACGTGATCGCGATCGATGGCCCGGGGCAGGGCAATTCGAACATGCAGAAGATCCGTGCGGTCGGCGACAACTACGAGCGTGCCGGGGCTGCGGTGATCAGCTGGCTGATGAAGCGCCCGGAAGTGGACAAGAACAAGATCGCGATCTACGGCATCAGCATGGGCAGCTACTGGTGCCTGCGCCTGTCGAGCTACGACCATCGCGCCGCCGCAGTGGTGAGTTCGGTGGCCTGCTTCAACCCGAACAACACGATCTTCACGCAGTCCTCGCCGCGCTTCAAGCAGATGTTCATGTACATGGCCGGCTACGACGACGAGGCCAAGTTCGACATCGAGGTGGCGCAGCCGATGACTGTGCGCGGCTACCTCGACAAGGTGAAGTGCCCGACGCTGCTGGTCACTGGCGAGTTCGATCCACTCTGTCCGCTCGAGGAAGCCATCGAAGCCTACGGCGACCTGAAGGTGCCGAAGGAGATGTGGATCATGGAGAACCAGTACCACCCGCTCTGGGGCATCCCCAACCTGGGCGGCATGGACTGCCATGACTACGTGATGGACTGGCTGCAGGGCCTGTTCAGCGGCAAGCGCGTGCCGAAGAAGGCAGGCCGCATCGCCTATGTCGGCGAGCAGGGCGACGGACCGTGGTCGGCGTGCGAGTGGGAGCCGACGGTCAAGCCGGGGCAGGCGTATTTCTGAGTTGGCTGCACCGGCAAAGCGGGTCGTGGCGAGGCCTGCGACCCGCCCGCGTCCCTCCGTGCAGGCGGAATCGCCCCGGTTGTCCGAGGCGATGACCGTGGCGCTCGGCGCGCGCATCCGGGATGCGCGCGAACGGGCTGGGACTGGTATGCGGGAGCTGGCGCGTGCAGTCGGCGTATCGGCGAGCCTGCTTTCGCAGATCGAACGCGGCAACGTCAAGCCGTCGGTCGATACCCTGTGGGCCATCGTGCGCGAACTGTCGATCTCGCTCGACGACCTGTTTGGTTCGCGCGAGCCCAGCGTGGCTGCGCAGGCCGCTGCGGCGGTGCCCTTGCCGGTGGTGCGAGCCAGTGCCGGCAAGAAGATCGGCCTTGCCCGCGGTGTCGAGTGGCAGCAGCTCACGGCGGGCAGCGACCCGGACGCCGACTTCGTGCTCGTCACCTATGCCGTCGGGGCCTCGTCTTCTGAATCCGGCGAGATGCTGCGCCACCACGGACGCGAGTATGGCTACCTGGTGAGCGGTCGGCTCGGCGTGGCCGTGGGCTTCGACGAGTACGAACTCGGCCCCGGCGACGCGGTGAGCTTCGATTCACAGCGGCCGCACCGGTTGTGGGCGATCGGTGACCAGCCCGCCGTGGCGGTCTGGCTTGTGATGCGCGGCGGCGGCTTGGATGCGCCGCGCAGGCGTGCGGCGCGGCGTGTTAAGTGACAAGCGACAGCCGTTGACTGCCACTTAACGCCGATCCTATACTGTCGGCCAACGAAGACGGCCGGAGTGCCGTGGAGGAGGTCAATGCGCATCGGATTCGCAGGGCTGGGCGCCATGGGCCAGTGCATCGTGCCGCGACTGCTGGCTGCGGGGCACGAGGTCACCGGCTGGAACCGGAGCCGGGACAAGGCCGAGCCGCTGCTCGCGCAGGGCATGGGCTGGGCGGACACGCCGGCCGCGCTCGCCGCAGGCAGCGACATCGTTTTCTCGATCCTCACCGATGCTGCAGCGGTGCGCGCGGTGGCGCTCGGACCGGACGGCATCCTGTCCGGGCTGCGCGAGGATGCGGTCTACCTCGATATGAGCACGATCACGCCTGAGTCGAGCCGCGAGGTATCGGCGGCCTTCGTGGCGGCCGGACGCACGATGCTCGATGCGCCGATCTCCGGCAGCCCGGTCACCGTGGTGCAGGGCAAGGCTTCGGTGATGGTCGGTGGCGACCGCGCGGCGTTCGAGAAGGTCAAGCCGGTGCTGCTGGCCATTGGTGCTAAGGCGACCTACATCGGCGAGCGCGGGCTCGCGGTGCAACTCAAGCTCGCGATCAACCTCGTGCTGATGGTCGAGGTGATCGCCTTCTGCGAGGGCGTCGCGCTGGCGGAGAAGGGCGGTGTCGACCGCGAGGTTGCGGTCGAGGCGATGCTCGCGAGCGTGGTGGCTTCACCAGTGCTCGGCTATCGCGGGCCGTTCATCCTCGAAGGGAAGATGCCCGCCGTGCCGCTGGCCGACGTTACGCTGCAGCAGAAGGACATGACCATGGTGCTTGAACTGGCGCGCAAGCTGGGCATGCCCGCGCCGCTGGCTGCCGCGGCCAACGAGATGATGAACGCCTGCCGGGGCTTCGGCATCGACCACCACGACTTCGTGGTCGCGCACGAAGCCTACCGGCGACTTGGAGGCATGAGCCGATGAAACCTGATGAGTTCACGCAGGGCGCGAAGCCCTTCATGACCCGCCTTGCCGACGTCCCGAAGGTCGGCGGCCTCAAGGCCAAGGATGGCTGGGTCGACATGCAGGTCCAGTTCCTGATCAACGCCCAGAACTGCAACAGCGACAAGTTGCTGGTGGGCTGGACGGTACTCCCGCCCGGTGCCCAGCACGATCGGCACCGGCACTTCAACTGCGACGAGTTCTGGATCGTGGTGAGCGGCCGCGGCGTGATGTACCTCGAGGATGGCACCGAGCGGGAGTCCTGCGAGGGCGACGTTGTGTTCACGCCGCGCGGCCACTGGCACGGCTTCAAGAACACGTCGGACAAGGACGTCGTGCTGGTTTGGGGATGGAGCGGCGCCGGGTCGCTTGAGGCGGCCGGGTACGAGTCCATCGAAGGCGGTCGCACGCACTGACCGCAGGAGGCCTGCACATGCATGTCGGCTGGAGCGATGATCGGGCGATGCGCGGGTTCGCCAGGCAGATGGTCGCCCTGGACGAGGCGCAGGCCCGCGGCGAGGCGGTGCTCGGTTGGAAGGTGGGTTTCGGCGCCCCGGCCGCGATGGCGAAGCTGGGGCTGGAGGCGCCAGTGATCGGGCACTTGCTCGCCAGCGCTCGGCTGGCCGACGGCGCGCTCGTCGACGTGCGCGGCTGGGTGAAGCCGGTGGTCGAGCCAGAGGTCGCGGTGACGCTGGCCCGCGACCTGGACGGCAGCGAAGACCGAGCCGCTGCGCTGGCGGCGATCGGTACGATTGCGCCTGCGCTCGAGCTGGCCGACCTCGCGTTCGCGCCCGACGATGTCGAGCGTATCGTCGCGGCGAACATCTACCAGCGCCATGTGGTGTTCGGTCCTGCCATCGTCCCGCGGCCGGACGACCGTGGCGAGGCGCTGCATCCGGCTCTGGCCGCGTCCGTGTGGCACCGGGGCGTGCAGTGTGGGTCGCCGGTCGAATCCAGCTTGGCGGTACCCGACCGGCTGCATGCACTGACCGGCGATCCGGTCGACATCGTCCGGCATGTCGCGAAGGTGCTTGCCGGCTGCGGACGGCGGCTGCGTGCGGGGGAAGTCGTGATCACCGGGTCGATCGTGCCGCCGGTGCTCGGCGTCGCCGGAGACATGGTGCGCTACACGCTGGACCCTGCCGGCAGCGTGACGGTGACGCTCGGCTGAACCAGAGGAACCCGGATCCACCGGGTCATCGGTAAACGGAGGAGGAAGATCATGGAAGGGCTTCTGCCCGCACGCCCGCGGCGTGCACGCGCGTCGGTGCTGTTCATGGGTCTGGGTGCCGGTCTCGCCGCTGCGATGCCGGTCCTTGCGCAGCCGGCATCAGCCGTTTTTCCGCAGCGCCCGGTGCGCGTGCTGATCCCCGTTTCGGCGGGCAGCCAGACCGACATCGTCGCGCGGCTGCTTGGCCAGCGCATGAGCGAGAACTGGGGCCAGCAGGTGCTGGTGGACAACCGCCCCGGCGCGGGTGGCACAGTGGCCGGTAACATGCTGGTGTCGGCGCAGCCCGACGGGCACACGCTGATGCTCAACTCGATCTCGCATGCGGTCAACGCGTCGCTCTACGCGAAGCTGCCATTCGATACGCTGAAGGACTTCGCGGGCGTGGCCCAGGTGGGCAGCACGCCCAACGTGCTGGTCGTGTCGCCGGAGGTGCCCGCGAAGAACCTGCGCGACCTGATCGCGCTGGCGAAGTCCAGGCCCGGCCAGCTCAATTTCGCCTCTGCCGGCATCGGCACGGGCACGCACCTGAACGGCGAGCAGTTCAAGCTTGCCGCCAGCATCGACATCGTGCACGTGCCGTTCAAGGGTACGCCTGAGGCGCTCAACGACGTCGCGTCCAACCGTGTCCAGATGTTCTTCGCGCCGCTGTCCCCCGCGCTACCGTTCGTGCGCGACCGGCGCGTGCTGCCGCTGGCGGTGAGCACGCAGCGGCGGGCGCCCGCGCTGCCGGAACTGCCGACCGTGGCTGAGGCCGGACTTCCTGGCTTCGAGTTCGACCTCTGGCTGGGTATTCTTGCGCCGTCGAAGACGCCCAGGCCGGTGGTCAACCTGATCAGCGCCGAGGTGCGACGCGTGCTTGAACTGCCCGAGGTGCGCGAGCGGATGCTCGGGCAGGGCGTCGATCCCCGCTACAGCACGCCGGAGGAGTTCGATCGCTTCATCCGAAGCGAGGTCGATCGCATTGCGAAGATCGTCAAGGCCTCGGGCGCGCGGGTCGAATAGCCTTCGCACAACCAGCCCGCGCCGCAGGGCTGACGTTGGGGTTTGACCCTGGGGTCAGCCCCCAGCCCTACCAGCCGATTGCCGCCCCGTCGCTGCGAGGGTCGCTCGCCCCCTCGAGCACCCCGCCCGGGTGCGCGACGATCGCGCCCGCATGGCCCATGGTCTCGTCGAACGCGCCGTACACCTCGACCTCGTGGCCCATCGCGCGCAATGCATCGACCAGCGCCGGATCGAAGCGTGACTCGACCTTCAGCGACTGCGTGGCCTGGCCCCAGGTGCGTCCGAGCAGCCAGCGCGGTGCGCTGATCGCCGCCTGCAGGTCCTGGCCGTACACCACGTGCCGGGTGAACACCGCTGCCTGGGTCTGCGGCTGGCCCTCGCCACCCATCGTGCCGTAGACCATCACCCGGCCGTCGGACAGGTGGGCCATCGCCGGGTTCAGCGTGTGGAACGGCTTGCGGCCCGGCTCCAGGGTGTTCAGTGCGGACGGATCGAGCGAGAACGACGCGCCGCGGTTCTGCCAGTTGATGCCGGTGCCGTCGAGGACGATGCCGCTGCCGAACTCGTGGTAGATGCTCTGGATGAAGCTGACCGCGCGGCCCGAGCCGTCGATCACGCCCATCCAGACCGTATCGGCGGGCGGCTGCGGTGCCGGCCACGGCAGTGCGCGGGCGAGGTCGATGCGTGAGGCGCGGCGATCCATCTCGTCCGGCGTGAGCAGCGACTGCGGGTCCACCGTCATGTACTTCGGATCGGTGACATGCCGGTCGCGCATGAAGAACGCCTGCTTGGTCGCCTCGACCATCCGGTGCAGGTAGTCGGCGCTGTCGGCGGGTACAGTCTCCAGCCCGAGGCGATCTGCGATGCCGAGGATCGCCAGCGACACCATGCCCTGCGTCGGCGGGGCCATGTTGTACAGCGTGCCGCGCGAGTGGGCGAGGTGGACCGGCGGCCGCTCGGTGGCGCGATAGGCTGCGAGGTCGGTGGCGGCGACCGGACTGCCGAGCGCCTTCAGGTCGGCGGCGATGCTGGCCGCCAGTTCGCCGCGATAGAAGTCGTCGGTGCCAGCCTGCGCGATGCGCGACAGCGTCGCCGCGATCTTCGACTGCACCATCAGCGTGCCCGGCTGCGGTATCTCGCCGCCCGGCATGAAGCGGCTGGCGAACCCGGGCTGGTCGCGGATCTCTGCGAGCTTGGTGCGCGTGGTGTTGGTGTAGCTGTGGGTGACTGCATGGCCATGCGCCGCGTAGTGGATCGCATCTGCGAGCAGCCGCGACAGCGGCAGGCGGCCGCCGAAGCGCTGCGCCGACAACTGCTGCGCCAGTCCCCAGCCAGCAATCGTCCCGGCGACCGTGTTCGCAGCGATCGGCCCGCGAAACGGGATCGACTGCACGCCGCGTGCGGCGTACCAGTCCCGGCTCGCGGCCATCGCGGCAGGACCGCAGGCATCGATCGTCGTCACCGGCTTGCCCGGCTCGTGCACCAGCCAGAACGCGTCCCCGCCGATGCCGTTCATGTGCGGGTAGACCACCGAGATGGTCGCAGCCGCCGCGATCATCGCCTCGACCGCATTGCCGCCTTCGCGCATCACCGCGATGGCCGACTCGCTCGCGAGGGAATGGGGCGCAGTCGCCATGCCGCGCGTCGCGCGGGAAGTCTGGATCGCCAAGATGCCGCTCCGCAGTGGATGAAGCCTGCCCCGAGCTTACCGTCAAACGAAAATCGGGTCTTAATCCGGGTCAGAGACGGATTTTCCCGGAAAATCCGTCTCTGACCCGGATTTTCGGAAGGAATGGCGAGATGGATACCCTGCTGCGCAACGCACGCGTCCTCGGACGTGACTATGAGGCGACCTTCGACATCGGCATCGAGGCGGGGCGCATCGTCGCGATCGAACCTCCGGGCGCGATCGGCACGCCGGCGGCGCAGTCGATCGACGTCGAGGGCAGGCTGGTCTCGCCGAGCTTCGTGGAAACCCACATCCACCTCGACAAGAGCTGCATCCTGGACCGCTGCACGTCCGAGCAGGGCACGCTCGACGAGGCGATCGCGCAGGTGGCGCTGCAGAAGAAGGCGTTCACCGAACAGGACGTGACCGAACGCGCACGGCGTACGCTTGAGAAGGCGATCGCGCAGGGCACCGGCGTGATGCGCACCCATGTCGAGGTCGACCCAGTGGTCGGGCTGCGCGGATTCGAGGGCGTGCTCGCGCTGGTGCAGGAGTATCGCTGGGCGATCGAAATCGAGGTCTGCGTGTTCCCCCAGGAGGGGCTTATCAGCAACCCGGGGACCGATGAACTGCTCGTGGCCGCCATGAAGCAGGGCGCGAGCGTGATCGGGGCGGCACCCTACTGCGACTCCGACCCGCATGCGCAGATCGATCGCATCTTCGAGATCGCACGCGAGTTCGACGCGGACATCGACATGCACCTGGACTTCGGCATGGCCACCGACCACATGGACATCGAGTACGTGTGCGACATGACCGAGAAGCACCGCTACGGCGGCCGGGTGGCGATCGGGCACGTGACCAAGCTGGCGATGGTCGAGCCGGAACGCTTCGCGCGCATCGCGCAGCGGCTGGCCGATTCCGGCGTGGCGGTCACGGTGCTGCCGGCCACCGACCTCTACCTGATGGGCCGCGACCGCGCATACCAGAAGCTGCGCTGCGTGTTGCCGGTGCACGAGCTGCTGGCGCACGGGGTCAACGGCAACCTGTCGAGCAACAACATCCTGAATCCGTTCACGCCGTTCGGCGACTGCTCGTTGCTGCGCATGGCCAACCTGTACGCGAACGTCTGCCATGTCGGCCGGCGAGATGACATCCGCGAGTGCTTCGACATGGTCACCCGCCGCTCGGCCAGGCTGTTGCGCCGGGCCGACTACGGTGTGGAGGTGGGCCTCTCCGCGGACCTCGTCGTGATCGACACCACCGCACCGGAGCATGCGGTCGCCGAGCTGCCGCCGGTGCTGATGGGCTTCAAGCGCGGGCGGATGACCTTTTCCCGGCAGCCGGTTACCCTCCATCGTCCCTGAGTTCCCGTCCACTACCGCGACTGCCATGCCCTCGATCCTCGACCGCGATACCTTCAATGCCTTCGTCCGCGAAACCCATGCCGAGCTCGCCGGTGCGACGTCCGGTCCGCTCGCCGGGCTGACCTTCGGTGCGAAAGACATCTACGACGTCGCCGGACACCGGGTGACCTTCGGCAGCCCGACCTGGCTCGAGACGCATGGCCCGGCTGCGCGCACCGCGGTGGCGGTCCAGCAGCTGGTCGATTCGGGTGCGTCACTGGCCGGCAAGACCCAGACCGCCGAGCTCACCTACAGTCTGAACGGCGAGAATGTCCATTACGGATCGGTGCTCAACCCGAACGCGCCGGGACGCGACACCGGTGGCTCGTCGAGCGGATCGGCCGCGGCCACTGCCGCTGGGCTGGTCGACTTCGCGCTGGGCAGCGACACCGGTGGTTCGGTGCGCCTGCCGGCGAGCTTCTGTGGCCTGTATGGCATGCGTCCGTCGCATGGGCGCGTGTCGCTCGACGGCGCCTGTCCGCTTGGGCCGTCGTTCGACACCGCTGGCTGGTTCGCCCGCGATGCCGCCGCGCTGGAGAAGGTCGGGCGGGTGCTGCTTGGCGACACGGCGCCGGCCGCCACGCCGGGCCGGCTGCTGCTGGCGTCCGACGCGTTCGAGCGGGCGGGCGCGCCGGTCGGTGCCGCGCTGCAGGCGGCGGTTGCCAAGGTCGAGTCGATGCTCGGCAAGGCCGAGGCCGTGACCCTCGCAGCCGAAGGACTCGATGACTGGGGCATGAACGTCTTCCGCGTGGTCCAGGCGCACGAGGCCTGGCAGTCGCTCGGGGCCTGGATCACCGAACACAAGCCGCAGATCGGCCCGGGCGTGAAGGAACGTTTTGCCTGGGCATCGACCGTCGACCGCGGCATGCTGCTCGCCGCAGCGTCCAAGCGCGAAGAGATCGCACGCCGGATGGAACGCCTGCTCGCCGGCAATGCCGTGCTGGTGCTGCCGACCTCGCCCGGCATCGCCCCGAAGATCGGCGCGCCCTCGGCCGAGATCGACGACTTCCGCGCGCGTGCGCTGGCGATCCTCTGCATCGCCGGTCTCGCTCGCCTGCCTCAGGTCAGCCTGCCGATGGCCACGCTCGACGGCTGTCCGCTCGGCCTGTCGCTGATCGCCGGGCGCGGCAACGACACCCTCCTGCTCGACCTCGCCCGCAAGCTCGCCTAGCCCCTGCCGCGATAATCCGGGTCGAAAATCCGGGTCAGAGACGATTTTCCGGAAAACCGTGTCTGACCCGGATTTTAGGAAACCCGGGTCAGACACGGTTTTTCTGGTCAGCGGCGCGGGCGTTCGGTGAGGGACTCGAGGAAGGCGACGAGGTCGGCGATCTCGCGTTCGGTCAGGTCGAGCGTGCGCGGGAAGGTCTCGATCGGGCGCGATGGCAGGTCGTCGCCCGGTTCGCCGTGTGCATGCGGCATCGCCAGGTGCAGCTTCACGGCGTCGATCGTGGAGTAGTGGCGAACGACCTCGGTCAGGGTGGCGAGTGAGCCGTCGTGCATGTACGGCGCGGTGCGGGCGACGTTGCGCAGGCTGGGAACGCGGAACTGTCCGTAGTTTTCCGCAGTCAGCGCGACATGCCGTGTGCTGCCGGCAGTCGAGCGTGACGGGTCGTCGTTGAACCGGCCGAGCAGCGAGAAACGGCTCGACTGCAGCGCCTTGATGCCGTCGTGCCGGCCCCAGTCGATGCGTCCGTCCGGCCGACGCACGCTGATGCCGACGCGGTCGAACTCGCCGTTGCTGAACTGCGGCCCGAGGTGGCAGAGGTTGCACTGGGCGCGGCCGACGAACAGTTGCAGGCCGCGCAGCGCGTCGGCAGGGTAGCGTGACTGCGCGCGCTGGTCGCCGCGGGCGAGTGCATCGCGATAGTCGTCGAACGCGCTGCGGCGGCTGATCAGCGTGTTCTGGAAGGCGGCCAGGGCCTTGCCGACATCCGCGAACAGGCGGCCGTCGTCGACGCGGTCGGGGCTTTCGCGGAACACGCGCCGGTAGCCGGCGGCGAGATCGGGCTCGTTTCGCAGCCGCTCGACCACATGGCGCTCGGCGCTGCCCATCTCGCGCGGATCGAGCAGCGGCCGCAGGCTCGCCGCCCACAGGCTGTCGGTCGCCCCGGACCAGCCGTACCAGCGGTTGAAGCGGGCATCGACGACCGACTTGGTGTTGCGATCGGTCGTTGCCAGTCCAATGCCGACCGGTCGCCGGTCGGTGTAGCCGAACTCGGGCAGATGGCAGGTGGAGCAGGCGATCGTGCCGTCGGTCGACAGCCGCGGATCGAAGAACAGCGTGCGGCCGAACACGGCCGCCGCAGCCGATGCAGCCACCCGGTTGCTCGGATCGCGTACCGGCGGTGGTGGCCACGGGCCATGGCCGAGGATCGCGTCCCGGACGTCGGCATCCATCCGCCCTGGCCGGCGTGGGTCGGCTGCGGTCGACGCGATGGTCGACGATAGGGGCGACGATTCAGGCGACGACCGCGCCCCTGGCGCCAGGGCCGCCGCGGATACCGCCCCGGGCGGCCAGCCCGCTGCGGCGCAGGTGGCGCCCAGCGCCGCAGCGAGCGCGAGCCTGCGCAGCCGCATCGCGCTCGCGCCGACGGCCCGCATCAGCGGACCGTCACCGCCTGGGTGGCCCGCTCGACCTTATCCCCGGTGCGCAGGTCGAACACCAGCTCCCACTGCCCCGGCATGTGGAACATCAGCCCCTCGGCGCGGTAGCGGTTCTCGCCGACCAGCTTCAGGGTCGGCTTGTAGTTCATGCCATGGCCATGCGATGGCATGCGCGCATCGACCGCTACCGCTACCGGCACGGCGGCCGGTGAACCCGGCGCCGTGCCAGTCCCGGCAGCCCCGGCAGGCCCGGCCTTCGGGCAGACCAGCAGGTCGATGGCGAAGTGGCGGCCGACCGGGATCTTCTGCGGATCGGCGCGCCAGGCGATCGTGTATCCGGCCGACGTGGCACGCGATCCGCCGGGGAAGCCGCTGGCGCACTCGATCGCCCTGGAAGCAGGCGCCGCGGCACCCGCTGGCGGCGAGGCTGGCTGCGCGGACGCAGCGGACGGCATCACGGACGCCAGCACGAGCAGCAGAACGGCCGCAGGGGTCCTCCCCGCTGCCGCGCGTGCCTCCGCCGTACGAGCGCGCTCAAGCACCGCCCGCCGCTCGCCCGTATGCATCAGTTGCCGCCCAGCGTCAGTACATCATGTCGGTCGGTGTTCGCGACCAGCCCCGGCGTGTTGGTGCCCGATTGCACCTGTCCGCTCACCACGTGCAGCCGGTTGCCGATGAAGTCCGCTGCGAGCCCGTGCCGCGGCATCGGCAGCGGCGGCATGCGCGTCCAGCTGTTGGACTTCGGGTCGAACGCATCGACCGCCGCGAACGTCGCCCAGTAGTCGCGATGCCGCACCTCGCCACCGATCACGTAGATGCGTCCGCCATGTACGCCCCAGGCCACCGCGCTGCGCGGGTTGGGCATCGGCGCGAGCAGCCGTCCCCAGCTGTCGGTGGCCGGGTCGTATTCCTCGACGAGGTCGGTATTGGTCGCGGTGGTGATGAACACCGAGCCGAGGCGCCCGCCGATCACGTAGATGCGGCCATCCACCACGCCCGCGGCGGCATGGTTGCGCGCGGTCGGCATGTCGGCGCGGGTCGACCAGGCATTGGTCGCCGGATCGAACACCTCGTGCGTGCCCAGCGCCCGGTGCGGACGCGCCGGATGCAGCGCGGTCTCCTTCGAGCCGGGATGCAGGCCGGCGCCGCCGACCAGGTGAATGCGGTTGTCGATCACCACCGCGTTGTGCGCACCGCGCGCCATCGGGGCCGGTGCCATCTGGCGCCAGGTGTCGGTGGCCGGGTCGAATTCCCAGGTGGTGCGCACCGGCGCCCAGGCCGGCGCACCCTTGGCCGGCAGTTCGAAGCCACCGAACATGTAGATTTTCCCGTTCACCGTGGCCAGCGCGACGTGGTGCAGGAAGGCCGGCATGTCGCGCTTGCGCGTCCAGCGGTCGCCTGCCGGGTCGTATTCGAACACCATGCCCATCGGCTTCCAGCCTGGCGCGAGGCCGCCGAACACGTAGAGCTTGCCGCCGGCGGCGATGCCGTAGACCTCTTCGGCGCCGACCGGGATCGGGGCAGCGCTGGACCACTTCTGCGCATGGGCTGCGTCCGGCAGTGCAGCGCCCAGCAGGACGGACAGGGCGAGCGCGGTGGCCAGCGCGAGGCGCGCTGCAGAACGGGTCAGGCAGCGTCGGATGATGGCTTGCATGGGTACTCCTCCAGGGTCGGACGGTGCGGGTCTTGCCTGCGCCCCCGTCGGACGGGGATGCCCGGCCCGGGAGCGGCGCCTGCATGCTGCCCGCTTCAACGCCATCGTAAACGCGTACCGGCCGGCTGACCAGCTATCCTTGGGGCCGGCCGGCAGTCCGCCGTGCGTCCTACCCGACACCCAAGATGATCGTCTACCTGCACGGCTTCAACAGTTCTCCGCAGTCGCTCAAGGCCCGCCTGGTCGAAGCGCGCATGGCCGACCTCGACCTGCTCGACCAGCTCGCCTGTCCTGCGCTGCCGCACTCCCCGAAAGAGGCGATCGCCTCGATCGACGTGCTGCTGCCGGCCGATGCCTCCGGCGTCACCTTCATCGGCAGTTCGCTCGGCGGCTTCTATGCCACCCACCTGGCCGAGAAGCATGGTGCGAGGGCGGTACTGGTGAACCCTGCTGTGCAGCCGCATGTGCTGCTGGCGCCGTTCGTCGGCGAGCAGCAGAACCTTCATTCCGGCGAGAAGTGGGCGCTGACACCGGCACACATCGCGGAGCTTGCGGCGCTGGAGGTCGAGCCGGTGACCCGTCCGGAGCGCTACCTGCTGCTGGTCGAGACCGGCGACGAAGTGCTCGACTGGCGCCAGGCCGTCGCGAAGTATGCTGGTGCCCGGCAGGTGATCGTCGAGGGCGGCGATCACGGGTTCTCCAGCTTCACCGACCACATCGACGACGTACTGCGCTTCGCCGGCATGCTGGCGCCGCCTGACCCGATGGCGCGCGCCCGACGGCCGCGGACTCGCGCCGGCTGAGCGTAGCGGTCGCCGGCCTGCCCGGGCGGGCGGCGGAAGCAGGTCGCTCCGGTATACTGCGCGCCCGGCGCATGGACGCACTGCGCGTCCGTCCGGGCAGCTGGGCTGCCCGATGCCGTACGTTTGCAATGCGGCCTTCATGCGCGCTTCACCGACTGCGGCCCTGATGAACGTTTTTTACGAGGAAGAAGGCGAGCTGCGGGCTGGCAGCGTGCTCGCCGACAACACCACCTCGCTGCAGGTCGAGGCGCCGCACGGCAAGCGCTCGAAGGTGAAGGCTTCCAACGTGCTGTTCCGCTTCGAGGCGCCGGCACCGAAGTCGCTGCTGGACGATGCGAAGGCGCTGGCCGACACGCTCGACCCCGGTTTCCTGTGGGAGGCGATCACCGCCGACGAGTTCGGGTTCGACGATGCCGCGAGCGAGTACTTCGGCGCGGCCGCCGGCAAGACCGCATCCCCAATCGAGCGCGCGGCGATGCTGCTACGGCTGCATGCCAACCCGATGTACTTCTACAAGCGCGGCAAGGGCCTGTACAAGCGGGCGCCTGCCGAGTCGCTCAAGGCCGCGCTGGCCGGTGTCGAGCGGCGCAAGCGCGAGGCCGAGCAGCAGGCGCAGTGGACGGTCGCGCTGGTGGCGGGCGAGCTGCCCGAGGCGATACGGCCGCTGGTGCCGTCGCTGCTGTACGCGCCCGAGAAGCAGACGATCGCCTGGAAGGCGGTCGAGGCGGCGTGTGCCGAGTCGGGCCTGAGCGTGCCGCACCTGATGCAGCACTGCGGGGCGATCGCCTCGGCGCACGATTTCCACTTCGGCCGCTTCCTGTTCGAGCACTTCCGTGCCGGCACCGGCTTCGCGCTGGATGGTGCAGGGTCCGGGGGGCTCGACGCGCTGCTCGCGCCGCTGCCTGCGCTCGAGACCGCGGACGTGGCGGCTTTCTCGATCGACGACACCGCCACCACCGAGATCGACGACGCCTTCTCGGTGCAGCCGCTGGGCAGCGGCTGGCGTATCGGCGTGCACATCGCCGCGCCCTCGCTCGGCATCGCGGCCGGCTCGGCGCTGGACGAGGTCGCGCTGTCGCGCCTGTCGACTGCCTACTTCCCCGGACGCAAGATCACGATGCTGCCCGATGCGGTGGTCGAGCGCTTCACGCTGGCCGAAGGGCGCACCGTGCCCGCGGTGTCGCTCTATGTCGATGTCGACGCCGACTTCACCGTGCGCTCGACCCGTTCTGCGGTCGAACGGGTGCAGGTGGCCGACAACCTGCGGCTGGAGCACCTCGAACCCTGCTTCACCACGGACGCGCTGGCGAAGGCGGCTGCGTTGCCCGATCCGCGCCTGGACCATGCACGCGGACGCGAGCTGTGGACGCTCTGGGGTTTCGCGCAGAAGCTGCAGTCGATGCGCGGCAAGCAGGCCGAGACCGGCAGCGGACGGGTCGAGTACACGTTCATCGTCGAGGGCGAGACGATCACGCTGCGGCCGCGCGCACGCGGCGCGCCGCTCGACACGCTGGTGGCCGAACTGATGATCTTCGCCAACAGCCAGTGGGGCGGCGAGCTCGCGCGCGCGCAGGTGCCGGCGATCTACCGTGCACAGTCGAGCGGCAAGGTGTTCATGACCACCGTCGCCTCCCCGCACCAGGGGCTGGGTGTCGCGCACTACACCTGGGCCAGCTCACCGCTGCGCCGGATGGTCGACCTGATCAACCAGCGGCAGATCGCGAGCTGGGTGCGTGGCGAGGTGCCGCCATATCCGGCCGGCAGCGAGGCGATGCTGGCCGCGATGCGCTCTTTCGAACTCGCCTATGAAGCCTATGCCGAGGCGCAGCGCACGCTCGAGCGCTACTGGTCGCTGGTGTGGATCGGGCAGCAGGGGCTGACGTCGATCGACGGCGAGGTGATCCGCGACAACCTCGTGCGCCTGTCCGGCGTGCCGATCGTGGCCAGGGTGCCTTCGGTGCCGGAACTGGCGGCGGGTACCCGGGTCCGGCTGGTGGTCGATCGCATCGACCTGTACGACCTGCTGCTCGACCTGACCTTCGCCGAAGCGTTGGCCTGAACGGGGGCCGTCCCGCGTCCCGATAACGCATGACAGCCCGCGGCTGCTCGCCTAGAATCCGCGCCATGGTGACCTGCCCGCTCCCGCAGCCGATGCCGTGGCCTCGCTGATCCGGTTGCCCAACCGCTACCCGGCGCCTGAGGCGCTGTTCCTGGCGCCGCCGTTCTCCTACGTGGCACCTGCGAACCGTACGCTGATGCTGACGGTCATCGTGTCGGTACTGGTGCATGCCACGCTGCTTGCGACGCACTTCACGCTGCCCGACAGCAGCGGCCGGTCGGCCGCGCCGGCGCCTATCGAGGTGGTGCTGGTCAACGCGCGTACCCTTCAGGCGCCGCTGAACGCCGATGTGCGCGCGCAGTCCAACCTCGACGGCGGCGGTAACACCGATGCGAAGGTGCGTGCGAAGACGCCGCTGCCGCAGTCGCCAACTGGCGCCGACGTGCCTGATCCGGCTGCGGCTGCCCGCGCGCGGGTGGCGGAACTCGAGGCCGAGACGCAGCGCGTGATGGCGCGCATCAAGTCCGCGGTGCCGATCGACAACCGCGACACCACTCCGGGCCCGCAGCCGGTGCCGCAGTCGCAGCCTGCGGCCACGCCGAGTTCGGCCGACCTTGCTTCGCGCAGCCTCGAGATGGCGCGCCTGCGGGCGGAACTGTCGAAGGAGTTCAGCGCCTACCAGGAGCGGCCGCGCAAGCAGTTCGTCGGTGCGCGTGCGCAGGAGGACCGATTCGCGCGCTATGTCGAGGACTGGCGTGGCAAGATCGAACGCGTCGGCAATCTGAACTATCCGGACGAGGCGCGGCGACAGAAGCTGTACGGCACGCTGGTGCTCACGGTGTCGGTGCGGCGGGACGGATCGGTAGACAGCATCGAAGTCAATCGT
Source organism: Betaproteobacteria bacterium (assembly GCA_947458265.1). GTDB lineage: Bacteria > Pseudomonadota > Gammaproteobacteria > Burkholderiales > CAIKXV01 > CAIKXV01. The sequence continues at coordinate 12,198 of CANGYF010000026.1, read as the reverse complement.
TCGTCCGGCTTCAGGCTGCTCGACCAGGCGGCGATCCGCATCGTCGAACTGGCAGCGCCGTTTTCCAGATTCCCGCCCGACATCGCGAAGGACACCGACATCCTGGCGATCACCCGCACGTGGAGCTTCACCACGGGCGAGCAGTTCATGGGGCAGTGAGGCAGAGGAACCGATGAGCGATCGCTACGCCGTGTTCGGCAATCCCGTTGCGCACAGCCGCTCGCCCGCGATCCACACGGCGTTCGCGGCCGAGACCGGGCAGGACATCGTCTACGAGCGCATCCTGGCGCCGATCGACGGCTTTGCCGAGACGGTGGAGGCGTTCCGCCGTGATGGCGGACGCGGGGCGAACGTCACGTTGCCGTTCAAGCGCGAGGCCTGGTTGCTCGCGACGACCTGCAGTGCGCGAGCTGCTTCGGCAGAGGCGGTCAATACACTGCGCTTCGAACCCGATGGCACGGTCTTCGGTGACAACACCGATGGCGTCGGACTGGTGCGCGACATCGAGGTCAACCTCGGGCAGCCACTGGCCGGCGCGCGGGTGCTGATGCTCGGGGCGGGCGGCGCAGCGGCCGGGGTGGTGCTGCCCTTGCTCGACGCCGGCGTGCGGCTGCTGCACGTGGCCAACCGCACGGCTGCGCGCGCCGAGGCACTGGCGGCACGCCATGCCGGTACGCCGGTCACCGGCGGGGCGCTCGAAGCCATCGAGGGCGAGTTCGAGATCATCGTCAATGCCACTTCGGCCAGCCTTGGTTCCGAGGCACCGTCCACCGGGCGCGCGCGGCTGGTGCCGGGCGGGCTGTGCTACGACATGATGTATTCGGTCGAGCCGACGGCGTTCCTGGCTGCGGCGGCGCGCGACGGCGCGCGCATCGCCGACGGCATCGGCATGCTGGTCGAGCAGGCGGCGGAGTCGTTCTTGCTCTGGCGCGGCGTGCGGCCGTCCACGGCTGGCGTGCTCGCAGGGCTGGCACAGCCGTGGCGCGGCGCCCGGGCCGGCCACTGAGCGCGTCCGTCGACGGACAGACCGCCACCTCCGCGACCGATCCTGCCGTGCGCACGCTCTTCCGCTGGACTGCCCGACTGCTGCTGCTTGCGCTCGGTGCCTTGCTGGCCTGGCAGCTCTGGCTGTTCGGGCACGTGGTCTACTGGAAGTACGAGAACCCGGCTGAGACCTCGTTCATGCGCCTGCGCCTGGAGCAGCTTCAGGAGAAGGACGCGAAGGCGCGCTTGCGGCATCAGTGGGTACCGTACGATCGCATCTCGATCCACCTGAAGCGCGCGATCATTGTCGCGGAGGACGACAAGTTCGTCGACCACGAAGGCTTCGACTGGGACGCGATCCAGAAGGCGCTCGAGCAGAACCGCAAGCAGGGACGGGTGGTACGCGGCGGCTCGACGATCAGCCAGCAGCTGGCGAAGAACCTTTTCCTGTCCGATGCGCGCACCCGGACGCGCAAGGTGCAGGAAGCCGCGATCACCCTGATGCTCGAACAGACGATGGACAAGCGCCGCATCCTCGAGATCTACCTGAACGTGATCGAGTGGGGCAACGGCGTGTTCGGCGCCGAGGCCGCCGCACGCCACTACTTCGGCGTCTCGGCCGCCCAACTGACACCCGCACAGGCCGCCCGCCTCGCCGCCATGGTGCCCAACCCACGCTTCTACGACCGCAACCGCGGCTCGCGCTGGCTGGCCCGCTACACCGAGATCATCCAGTCCCGCATGCCCCGCGCCACCGTGCCCTGAAACCCGGGTCGCGAAAATCCGGGTCAGAGACGATTTACGACAATCCGGGTCAGAGACGATTTATACCTTCTCCGCGCCGAGCAACCGGGCGCCCCCGCTTCAACGGGACAGCAACCGAGCCGAGGCGGGCGGCCACCCATTCGCGGAAGGCGTCGCTCCCGGTGGGCAGCCCGCCTCGGGTAGAGTCGCGAATGCAGGCGAGCTCCTCTGCCGGCAGGGCCTGCTCGAACAGGAGGGTATACGCTGCACAGCGCGCCTCCGGCCGATCGCCCAGCTTTTCGTACGCGGGGTGCGGCGTGATCCGTTCATCCGTCTCCCCCATCGCATTGCAGCGAAAGCTCGACCAGCGATAGGCGGCTGGCGAGGCAGCGATAGCCGCGCGCACCGGGTTCGCCTCGATGTACCGCATGCATCCGAGCAGGTAGCTTTCGCTGTCCACCAGGCTTGCGTGGTACCGGCCCTCCCAGAGCGTACCGGTGCGCTCGTACCGTCGGTTTACATAGCGGGCAAAGCGGGTGCCCAGCGATTGCATCAGCCCTGGAATGGACGTGTCGCTGTCGCCTGTCAGCAGCAAGTGCACATGGTTGGTCATCAGGACATAGGCGTGAATATGGCAGCCGCACCGACCTGCCGCATCTGCCAGCCATCGCAGGTAGTGGCGGCGATCTTCGTCGGAGCGGAAGCACGTCGCCCGGTTGTTCCCGCGCTGGACGACATGCTGCGGCATCGAACTGATGTGGAGTCTGGGGCGCCTGGGCATCTGCGCAGGGTGTACTGGTACCGAGAGTGACGCCATCCCGGGAAACGCGACTTGCCTGCGCATAGGTCTGCCTTGTCCGGCATACGTCCGGCCACGTCGGAGGCTCCGCGTTGCGCTCCGCAGCATCGGCCCTGGCGCGCTTGGAAAATGGTGTCTGACCCGAGTTATTGACGCAGGTTTCTGCGATAAATCGTCTCTGACCCGGATTAAGGGCGCATACAATCGCGCCACCATTGAACCGGGCCGCGAGCCATTGCCATGGCCGACGTCGACGAACCGCGCAGCGTGCAGGAATCCCTGCAGGAGATCACGGATCTTCTGCGGCGCCAGCGCGTGGTCGAGTCGCTGGCGCATCGCGAGGGTGAGGGGCGCAGCGGCAGCCTGACCGATCGCCAGCCGCTGGTCGATTCGCTCGTGCACAAGCAGAACGAGGCTGAGCTGCAGTCGCGCCTCGACGCGCTGCATCCGGCCGACGTGGCGCTGATCCTGGAAGCGCTGCCGCTCGATGATCGTCTGCGCGTCTGGCAACTGGTCAAGGCGGATCGGGACGGCGAGATCCTGCTCGAGGTGTCCGACGCGGTCCGGGAAACGCTGATCGCGGACATGGACCGCGGCGAGCTGGTAGCTGCGACCGAGCAACTCGACACCGACGAGATCGCCGACCTTGCGCGCGACCTGCCGGACGAGGTGATCGCCGACCTGTTCAAGTCGTTGTCGGCCGAGGAGCGCGAGCAGCTGCGCGAGGCGCTTTCCTACCCGGAGGACAGCGTCGGCGGCCTGATGGATTTCGAGATGGTCACCATCCGCGAGGACGTGACGATCGAGGTCGTGCTGCGCTACCTGCGCCGGCTCGACGAGCTGCCGAGCAACACCGACAAGCTGTTCGTGGTCGATCGCAAGGGGCTCCTGCGCGGCGTGCTGCCGCTGAAGAAGCTGCTCGTGAACGAGCCGGAGATCGAGGTCGCGACGCTGGTCGACCGCAACGTGGTCAGCTTCCATCCGGACGACGATGCGCGCGATGCCGCGACCGCCTTCGAACGCTACGACCTGATCTCCGCGCCCGTGGTCGACGATCAGGGCGAGGTGCTCGGCCGGCTGACCGTCGACGTGGTCGTCGACTACATTCGCGAGGCGTCCGAGGCCGAGAAGCTGAAGGCGAGCGGCCTGCGCGAGGAAGAGGACATCTTCGCGCCGGTCTGGGACAGCTTGAAGAACCGCTGGACCTGGCTGGCGGTGAACCTGGTGACCGCGTTCATCGCCTCGCGCGTGATCGGCGCGTTCGAAGGCTCGATCGAGAAGCTGGTGGCGCTCGCCGCATTGATGCCGATCGTCGCCGGCATCGGCGGCAACGCCGGCAACCAGACGATCACCATGATCGTGCGCGCACTCGCGCTCGGCCAGATCAGCCGCGACAGTGCGCGCAAGCTGTTCATCAAGGAGATGACCATCGCGCTGATCAACGGCCTGGTCTGGGGCAGCATCGTCGGCGTCGTCGTCTGGCTGTTCTACAGCAGCGTCCCGCTGTCGATCGTGATCATGGCGGCGATGACGCTGAACCTGCTGCTGGCGGCGCTGGCCGGCGTGCTGATCCCGCTCGGCCGGCGCTGGTTGGACCGCGACCCGGCGATGGGCTCCTCGGTACTGATTACCGCACTGACCGACAGCGGCGGCTTCTTCATCTTCCTCGGCCTGGCGACGCTTTTCCTCATCTGATGCGCCTTCCCCGCATCGTCTCCTGAAATCCGGGTCAGACACGGTTTACCAGCGCCCGCAGGCGTTCCGGTCGGAAAATCGTGTCTGACCCGGGTTTTCAGCCCCGGATTTGCAGAACTGCCGCCAGAATCCGTGTCTGACCCGGATTTCCCGATCCTTCAATCGTCCAGGAGCTGATAACGATGAGCCTGCTCGCCAGCCTGCGCGTGCGTGCCGCGCTGTTCGCGGTCGTTTCGATGTTTGCCCTCACGCTCTCCGGTTGCGCGCTGTTCGGCGGCGCTGCGCCTGCGAAGGTCGCCAGCGGTGCGCTGGTCGATGGCAGGGGCATGAGCCTGTACACCTACGAAAAAGATGCCGGTGGCAAGAGTGCCTGCGTGGCTGGCTGTGCGAAGAACTGGCCGCCGCTGGGCGCCACCGCTGCCGATCGGGCCGCAGGCGACTACACGATCATCATCCGCGACGATGGCAGCCTGCAGTGGGCTTACAAGGGCAAGCCGCTCTATACCTGGATCAAGGACACCAGGCCGGGCGACCGTAACGGCGATGGCTGGAACAAGGTATGGAGTCTGGCCCGCCCCTGATCCCGTTCTCCACCCCGTTCGCGGCGGACTTCTGTCTATCGCCACCCGCAGGCACCGGCAGATCGCATCCTGAGGCGCCCCGCGGTATCCGTCCCGTAGAATGCGGCAACAACCCGCAGCGTGTCCTGGAGACTCCCGATGCTGATCAAGCGCCCCGACGACATCCGTCCGTCAGAGATCACCTCCCGGTCGGTTTACGAGGACCGTCGCCAGTTCATGTTCGGCGCCGCCGGTGCGCTGGCGCTGGCCGGCACCGGTGCACTGCCGGGCGAAGCCCATGCCCAGACGCGCGAGAAGATCGCCGGGCTGCGTCCGGCGCCGGCCGCCTACACGGTAAAGGATCCGCTCAACACCTACGAGCAGATCACCTCGTACACGAACTTCTACGAGTTCGGCACCGACAAGTCCGATCCGCTGCGCAACTCGAAGAACTTCCGCACCCGTCCGTGGACGGTCGCGGTCGAGGGTGAGGTGCGCAAGCCGCGCACCTTCGGCATCGAGGAACTGCTCAAACTCGCCCCGATCGAGGAACGCATATACCGGCTGCGCTGTGTCGAGGCCTGGTCGATGATCGTGCCGTGGGCCGGCTATTCGCTGTCCGAACTCATCAAGCAGGTCGAGCCGACCGCGAACGCGAAGTTCGTCGAGTTCCATACCCTTCTCGATCCGAAGCAGATGCCCGGCCAGAAGGATCCGGTGCTGCAATGGCCCTATGTCGAGGGCCTGCGCATCGACGAGGCGATGCATCCGCTGACCCTGCTCGGCCTGGGCCTGTACGGGGAACTGATGCCCAACCCGAACGGCGCGCCGGTGCGGCTGGTGGTGCCGTGGAAGTACGGCTTCAAGAGCGGCAAGTCGATCGTGCGCATCCGCTTCGTCGAGCAGATGCCGACCACCGCCTGGGTGCGTTCGGCGCCGAACGAGTACGGCTTCTACTCGAACGTGAACCCGAAGGTCGACCATCCGCGCTGGAGCCAGGCGCGAGAGCGGCGCATCGGCGAGTTCCTCAAGCGCGAGACCCTGATGTTCAACGGCTATGCCGAGCAGGTTGCCTCGCTGTACACCGGCATGGACCTGCGCAAGCATTTCTGACCCCGCGCGGCACACCCTGCGCCACGGACCTCCACAAAATGTGGACAGCTGTCCACACGACTTCTGACCCCGTGCGGCTCAGAACGGCATCACAGACCCTGCGCCGCTGACGGCGCGCAGGTGGCTCCACGCGGGCCGGCCGGTGCCACCTATCGCTTGCCATCGGCCGTTTCCCGGCCGCGACCTGCAGCCCGTCCGCGCCTAGTCTGGCGGCTGCGGATGCGGGGATTGGCCTCGCTCGCCACCGGGGATTGCCTCTGGTGCCTCGCGCATTTCGCGCGCAAGCCGCGGTGCCATGCCGACGCCGGTCCATTTCCGGCGCCGTCGCGGTCCTGCGGTGTCAACCCCTCGGGGACGTTCACGTCCCCGGCGGGGGATCCGTGCGTCCCCGTTTTCGTTCGGAGGACGCATGGATCAGTGGTTCATGGAGTCGTACCTGCGGTGGCTGGGGCAGGCGAGTGACGCGGAGCTGATCGAACGGAAGGATGCGGTCGCGATCGCGTTGCTGCAGGCCGGTATCGACACCGAGCTGAGCAGGCTGCTGTTCGGCCTGATCAGCGAGGAGGTCGATGCCCGCGAGCAGGTGGCGCGTATGCGCCGCGTGCGGCGCCGGCGGGCGGTGGCTGGCTTCAAGCCCATGCTGGCGGTGGACGATGCCGACGAGGTGGCCTGATGGGCCGCCTCGACGACTGGCACCGTCGCTGGCGGGGCGATCGCTGGCTGCAGGACCGCTGGCGCTGGCGCCAGTTGAAGATCCGGTGGTGGCTGTGGAAGGTGGACGGTACGCGGCGTCGGCGCTGCATCGAGGCGCTGCGTGCACTGGCCGTCCTCGGGTGGTGGTGGCTGGCCAGGCTGTTGGCCTGGCTGGTCGACCGCGACTGCCCGGACAGCCGTCCGCCGGAGCCGGGGGATCCGCGCGAGCGGTGAGCCTGGCCGGGGATGCTCGATGAAGCAGGACGGCAACGGTAGCGGTTGTGTCGGCTGCCTTGCCGAAGTGGGTGCAGCAAGGCCGGGGGACGCGAGTCCCCCGGTTTTTCCCGCGTTGCCGGAACGCCGGTAGCTGGAGAGAATAGGCGCATCGTGAATGAACTGACTGCGGGCGGCGCCCCGCGTGATCCGCTGCTCGGCTGGGCCGGTCTCGACGCTTCGGGTCGCATCGTCTCGCTCGGCGGGTGGCTGGACGCGCTGCATCCTGGGCTGCAGGTCGGCCTGCGGCTGGCCGATGCGTTGCGCGATCCCGAGGCACTCGACCGCTTCGTTGCCGCTGCCGGTGGTGGCACGCCGGGTGAGCCCGTACGCGTGCAATGCCTGACGGCGCGATGGGCGCAGGCGGCACAGCTGGCGCCCGCCGCGGCATTCGCGGACGCATCGGCCTTCGCTGACGCGTCGGCCTTCGAACTGCGCCTGCGTCCTGCCTGGCCCGTGTCGGGCCCGGTACGCATCGCAGCCGAATTCCATCGCGCGGCCGCCATCGAGCGGCCGACGGCGTCGGCCGCGACGCTCCCTTCGAATGCCGCTGCGGCCATGGCGTCCTCGCTGGCGCCCCTGCCGGTCGCGGCCGGCAGGCCCGAGGCAGCCGACCTCTGGCGCCTCGGCAGCGCGCTGTACGCGGCGACGGTGGCGTTGCAGCCGAGCCGGCCTGCCGGGCTGATCCGCTTCGCGCTGCACCCGGTGCCCCTGCCCAGGCTGCCCGCAGTCGACGACCTCGATCCATGGATCGAGGCGGCGCTGGCACGCCTGGCCAGCAGTGCCGCGCAGCTCGGCACCGAGGCGGTCGCCGCGCGTACCGGTACGCGCGAACTCACCGTCTGGATTCGCGAGGGCAGTGGTTGTGCGGCGCTGTGCGCACACTGGCTGGCTGCGATGACCGCAAGCCCGCTGGTGGGCAGCCGCTGCCGGCTGGTGGTCGGCCCTGCGGCCGCCTGGTGCGTGATGCCGGCCGACGGCACGGTGCTCGGCTACCTGCTCGATGCGCTCGACGCGGTGTACGAACCGGGGGATGCACGTACGCCGCGGCTGTCGATCGCCGTCGGCAGCCGTGCGCGTGAACACGACATTGACGAACGGCGCGAAGCCCTGACCGGTACGCTGGTGGAACTGGCGGCCTCGGGGCGCGCGCGGCTCGCCGCCGAGCCGATCGTCGATGCGCCTACTGGCCTGGCGGCAGGGCTGCACCTGCGCGCCGAGTTCCGCTCGCTGTTCGCGGTCGCCGACCTGGTGGACTACCTGCCCGACGTGGTCGAGGACGATGCCGCGGCCGATGCGCTCAACGTATGGCTGGCCGCCGCCTTGCGCAGCGGCGCGCTGCCCCCTGGGCCGGCCCTCGCACACGGCCTGCAGTTGCGCATTGCCCCGGCGCAGCTGCAGCGCATCCGTTCCCTGGCGCCGGTGGTCGCCGCGCTGCTGGACGCCGGCGGTGGCACCGCGCCCTGCCTGATGCTGCCCGAGGCGGCCGTGCATCGCGACGCCTACCTCGTGATCGATGCCGCGCCCGAGGTCGCAGCACTCGGCGCCACGCTCGGCATCGATGACTACCGTGGACTGCTGCCGCCGCCGCAGCTGGCCCAGGCCGGCATCGGTGTGCTGCGACTGCACCGGTCGCTCGTGCGCGAGCTGGGCGAGCGTGCGTTCGCCGGAGATCGCCTGTCCGACCTGCTGGCGCGTGCACGCGCCGCCGACCTGTCGGTGCTGGTGGCCGGCCTTGCCGACCGTACGGCCGTCGGCGCGGCGGCTGCGGCCGGCGCACTGCACCTGTCCGGCCCTGTGTTCGGACGCCCGCAGCGGCTCGCCGCGTCCCTGCAATCCAGACCGTTCCTGATTTGAATGCCCGCACAGGAGTCTCCCGATGGCCAAGGACCTGTTCGAACTGATCGCCGACCTGGCGCATGACGAGCTGCCGTTCAGCGAGATCCATCTCGTCGAAGGCGCGCCGGTTGCGCTGAAGCTGCCCGGCGGCCTGCGTAACCTCGACGACGAAGGGGCGGTGCCGCGGGTCGCGATCGAGCAGTTCCTTGATCGGATACTGCCTGGCTGGCAGGGCGCACTGGCCGGCTGCCAGTCGATCGACAGCGCGGTCGAACTGCCGTCCGAGACGCGGTTGCGGGTGAACGTGCACTGGGCCAGCGCCGGGCAGAGCCTGCGGCTGGTGATGCGCCGCATCCCGCGCGACCCGCCGACCCTGAAGGACACCGGGCTGCCGCCGTTCCTGCCCAGGCTGCTGCTGGAAAGCGGCAAGGGCCTGGTGATCGTCACCGGTGCCACCGGCGCCGGCAAGACCACGACGCTGTTCGCGGCCCTGCGCCACATCATGGAGCAGCGCGAGGCGCCACCGCACATCATCACGATCGAGGAGCCGATCGAGTACGTACTGCGCCGGCCGCGCGGCGTGGTCACCCAGCGCGAGGTCGGGGTCGACACCGCCAGCTTCTCGCACGGGCTGCGCGAGGCCCTGCGCCAGGGACCGGATGTGATCATGGTCGGCGAGGTGCGAGACCGGGATACCGCCGACACCATGCTGCGCGCTGCCGAGTCGGGCCACCTGGTGCTGGCGACCGTGCATTCCAGTTCCGCCGACGGCGTGATCAGCAAGATCGTGTCTCTGTTCCATCCTGACGAGCAGGCGCAGAGCCGGCACGTGCTGAAAAACGTGCTGATCGGCGTCGTCTGCCAGGTGCTGCTGCCGCGGCTGCAGCGCGACGGCTTCGCGCTGGCCGCCGAGATCCTGATCAACAGCCCGCAGGTGGCGCGCGCGATCGAGGACCCGTCGCGGCTGTCGACGCTGCGCGACTTCATGCGCCGCTCCGAGGACCGCCAGTCGCGCCTGCTCAACGACGTGCTGGTCGACCTCGTGCGTACGAAGCGCGTGTCGCGCTCCGATGCATTGCTGGCGAGCTACGACCGGCAGGACCTGCTGCCGGCGCTCGATCGTGCCGCCGGCGATGCGGAGGACGGCGCGCGCTGAACGGGTTCAGCGGCGGCGGCGGGCCGCAGCGAATGCGCCTGCGGCCAGCACCAGTGCCAGCCCGACCGCCAGCCCGTCGCCGACGCGCACGAACGGCGTGGTCCCTTCGTGACCCTGCACCCGGCTGCGCAGCACCGTCTCGCTGAACGGATCGGCGACCGCCAGCACCCGTCCGCGCGGATCGATCACCGCGGTCATCCCGGTGTTGGTGGCGCGCAGCATCGGGCGCCCGGTCTCGAGCGCACGCATGCGCGCGATCTGCAGGTGCTGCGGCTGGGCGAGCGAGCGGCCGAACCAGGCGGTGTTGGACACGTTGACCAGGATCGTCGCCTCGGGCAGCTGGCGGATGATCTCGCGCCCGAATGCATCCTCGTAGCAGATGTTGATGGCGACCTTCTGGCCCGACAGTTCCATCGGGCGCTGGTCGCTGCCGCCACTGCTGAAGTCCTGCATCGGGATCTTCAGCCAGTGGATGACCCAGCCGAACAGCGGCGGCACGAACTCGCCGAACGGCACCAGGTGCTGCTTGCGGTACACCTGCACCGGTGCGGTGCCGATGCTGAACAGGCTGTTGTAGTACTCGCGCCCGTCCGGTGAACGCTCGACCATGCCGAGCAGGATGTTGGCGCGGCGGGCGCGTGCATGGTCGAGCAGGCGCGCGAGGTACTCGTTCGGCAGCCGGTCCGAGAACAGCGGCAGCGCGGTCTCGGGCAGTACGACCAGCTGCGCATCGCCACCTGCCTGGACCAGACGCCAGTAGGTGTCGAGCGTCTCCATCACCCGCGACTCCTGCCACTTCAGGTCCTGCGGGATGTTTCCCTGCAGCAGGGCGACCTCGATCGGTGCGCCGGCCGGGGTCGTCCACTCGATGCGCGTGAGCAGCGCGCCGCTGCCCCAGGTGGCGACCACCGTGAGCAGTACCACTGCGCGCCGGGCGAGGGGCGGCTGGCCGGACGTGCCGGACGCAACGGAGCGGCCGGGCATGCAGTACCAGAGGCCCGCGGCGCTGAAGGCGACCGCCAGCGACACCATGAGCACGCCGCCGACCGGGGCATAGCCGGCCAGCGGGCTGGCACCGGCGGCCTGCGAGTAGCCGATCGCCTGCCAGCCGAAGCCGGTGAACAGCCAGCCACGCAGCCATTCGGTGAGCACCCACAGCGCCGGGAAGGCCGCCAGCCAGGCCGCGTCGGCACGGACCCTGTGCAGCAGCCAGAAGCACAGCGCCGGGAACAGCGCGAGGTAGGCGCAGAAGCCGAGCGTGGCGATCGCCGCCATTGGCGCCGGCATCGCGCCATAGACGTTCAGGCTGACGTAGACCCAGGACACCCCGCCAAGGAAGTAGCCCAGCCCGAACGCGAAGCCGCAGGCCGCGGCGGCGCGGCTGCTGCGGGCGCCGGCGGCGAACCATAGCACTGCCGCGAGCGGGAACGGCGCGAACCAGGGCAGGTGGAACGGCGCGAACGCCAGTGTCGCCAGTGCGCCGGCGATGAGGCACGCGCCCTGCACCGCGGCGGGCCGCTGCAACAACGCGGTCACTGTCCTTCGACGACCGGCGTGCGGATTACCTGGACCAGGTGCAGCCGGCGGCGGTCTGCACGCAGCACCAGGAACTCGCAGTCGCCCAGCTCGATACGGTCGTTGCGCCGCGGTACCCTGCCGAACGCATTGACCACCAGGCCGCCCACCGTGTCGTAATCCTCGGTGGCGAACGACGAGCCGATACGCTCGTTCATGTCCTCGATCGCGGTGGCGGCCTTCACCCGGTAGATGCGACGCTGGCCGTCGATCTCGATGATGTCGCCCTCGACGTCCTCGAAGTCGTACTCGTCCTCGATGTCGCCGACGATCTGCTCGATCACGTCCTCGATCGTCACCAGCCCGGCGACCCCGCCGTACTCGTCGACCACCATCGCCATGTGGTTGCGGCTGCGGCGGAACTCGCGCAGCAGCACGTTAAGCCGCTTGGCCTCGGGCACGAACACCGCCGGGCGCAGCATGCCGCGCAGGTTATCTTCGCCTTCGGCATAGAAGCGCAGCAGGTCCTTGGCATGCAGGATGCCGATCACCTCGTCCTTGCCGCCGTCCATCACCGGGAAGCGCGAATGCCCGGCAGCGACCACCTGGCGGATGATCTGCGCCGGTTCGTCGCCGATGTCGATGAACTCGATCTGGGCGCGCGGCAGCATGACGCCGCCTGCGTCGAGCTCGGACACCTCGAGCACGCCCTCGATCATCGCCAGCGCCTCTTCGTCGAGCAGCTCGCGCTCGGACGCGCTGCGCAGCAGTTCGACCAGCTGGTCGCGGTCTTCCGGCTCGCGCAGCAGCAGCGTGCCGAGCCTGGT
>CANGYF010000025.1 GCA_947458265.1 Betaproteobacteria bacterium | reverse complement strand
GTCCGCGCATCGATCCCGAACACCCCATCTGATCGCCCGGATGCCGCAATTCGTCGAACTGAAGAACCTGGAAAGCGAACGCTCCGAATTCAGGCGGCGGGCGGCCATTGCCGGGTTGTTCGTGCTCCTGCTGTTCACGCTGCTGCTCGCGCGCTTCATCTTCCTGCAGGTGATGAAGCACGAGTACTACTACACCCAGGCCGAGGCGAACCGCATCTCCCTGGTGCCGATCGTGCCCAACCGTGGCCTGATCCTCGACCGGCACGGCACCGTGCTCGCCCACAACTTCACCGCCTACACGCTCGAGATCAACCCGAGGGTGGTACGTGACCTCGACGCGACCATCGAATCGCTGTCGCAGCTGATCGAGATCGCGCCGAAGGACCGGCGTCGGTTCAAGCGCCTGATGGACGAGTCGCGCAAGCTCGGTGCGATCCCGATCCGCACCCGGCTGTCCGAGGACGAGATCGCCCGCTTCGCCGCCAACCGCTATCGCTTTCCCGGCGTCGAGATCAATGCACGGCTGTTCAGGCGCTATCCGAACGGCACGCTGGCCTCGCACGTCGTCGGCTACATCGGGCGCATCAACCAGAAGGACATGGAGACCCTGGAGGCAGACGGCCGCCTGTCCAACTACCGCGGATCGGAACACATCGGCAAGACCGGCCTCGAACAGATGTACGAGCGCGAACTGCACGGCACCACCGGCCTGGAGCAGGTCGAGGTCGATTCCGGCGGTCGCGCCGTGCGCACGCTCGCGCGCACGGCGCCGGTGTCGGGCAACAACCTGCAGCTCCACCTCGACCTGCGGCTGCAGGAGGCCGCGGAGATCGCGTTCGGCGGCCGGCGCGGTGCGCTGGTGGCGATCGATCCGAACACCGGCGGGGTGCTGGCGTTCGTGAGCAGGCCCGGATTCGACCCCAACCTGTTCATCGACGGCATCGACCCGCCGACCTGGAACGAACTGAACACCCACCCCGACCGGCCGATGGTCAACCGCGCGCTCTCCGGGCAGTATCCACCGGGATCGACGTACAAGCCGTTCATGGCGCTGGCGGCACTCGAACTGGGCAAGCGCACGCCGCAGTATTCGATCAACGACGCGGGCTTCTTCACGCTGCCCGGCAATTCGCACCAGTACCGCGACTGGAAGGTCGGTGGCCACGGCTCGGTGAACCTGCACCAGTCGATCGTGATCTCCTGCGACACCTACTACTACCAGCTCGCGTTCGACCTGGGCATCGATACGATCAGCAACTTCATGCGCCAGTTCGGCTTCGGCGCGCGTACCGGCATCGACCTGGTAGGTGAATCGATCGGCATCAACCCGTCCCAGGAATGGAAGCAGCGCCGGTTCCGGCAGAAGTGGTACGTCGGCGACACCATCTCCATCGGCATCGGGCAGGGCTACAACGTGACGACGCTGCTGCAGCTGGCCAATGCCACCGCGATCATCGCCAACAGGGGCACGGTATGGCGGCCGCATCTGGTCAACACGATCCAGGACGCGACCAGCCGCGCGCAGCGCGCGGTACTGGCAGAGCCGCTGCGCCGGATCGATTTCAAGCCGGAGAACTGGGCAGTGGTGCAGGCAGCGATGGTCGGGGTCAACAGCCCCGGCGGCACCGGCCACCGGGCGTTCGCCGATGCCAAGTACATCGTCGGCGGCAAGACCGGCACCTCGCAGGTGGTGGCGATCAAGCAGGGACAGCGCTACGACGCGAGCCGGCTCGACGAGCGGCACCGCGACCACGCGCTGTTCACCGCCTATGCCCCGGCAGAAAACCCGACGATCGCGCTCGCGGTGCTGGTCGAGAACGCCGGCGGCGGCGGTGCCCATGCTGCGCCGCTCGCGCGTACCGTGATCGACTTCTTCCTGTTGGGCAAGCCAGTGACGCCGATCGACGTGCCGGGGACACCGGGTAACGGAGGGGCCCGTGCGGAACGTGATTGAGACACTCTGGCGGAAGGGGACGGCGCATGTCGACCCGCCGCTGCTGCTCGCGATCTGCCTGCTGCTCGCGGTCGGGATGGTCACGCTGTACAGCGCGTCCAACCAGAGCTTCGACCGGATGGAAAACAAGCTGTTCAACATCGGGGTGGCGTTCGCAGTCATGTGGCTGGTCGCGAACACGCCGGTCACCCAGATGCTCCGCCTCGCGATGCCGGCCTACCTGGTCGCGCTCGCGCTGCTGGTCGCGGTGGCACTGGTCGGCGACGTGCGCAACGGCGCGCGGCGCTGGCTCGACCTGGGCGTGATCAGCATCCAGCCCTCGGAGCTGATGCGAATCGCACTGCCCCTGGCGCTTGCCTGGTATTTCGACCGTTACGAATCGACCCTCAGGCTGCGCAACTTCGCGATCGCCGCCGCGCTGTTCGTGCTGCCGGTGCTGCTGATCCTGCGCCAGCCGGACCTCGGGACGGCGCTGCTGATCGCCTCCTCCGGCTGCTATGTGCTGTTCCTCGCCGGGCTGCCGTGGAAGGTCATCTTCGCGCTGGGCGCGTTGGCGATCGCGGGAATGCCGCTGGCCTGGTCGCTGATGCACGACTACCAGCGAACCCGGGTGATGATCCTGCTCGACCCAAGCCAGGATCCGCTGGGCGCTGGCTACCACACGATCCAGTCAACCATCGCCGTCGGCTCCGGCGGCTGGTTCGGCAAGGGATGGCTGGAAGGCACCCAGACCCACCTCGATTTCCTGCCGGAGCGCACGACCGACTTCATCTTCGCGGTCTACTCCGAGGAGTTCGGCCTGCTCGGCAACGTGATCCTGCTCCTGCTTTTCCTGCTGGTGATCGGCCGCGGCCTGATGATCACGGTCAACGCGCCATCGGTGTTCACCCGGCTGGTCGCAGGTTCGGTCACCATGACCTTTGCCACCTATGCATTCGTCAACATGGGCATGGTGTCGGGTATCCTTCCGGTCGTCGGCGTGCCGTTGCCCCTGATCAGCTACGGTGGCACCGCGCTGGTGAGCGCCTTCTTCGGCTTCGGACTGCTGATGAGCATCTCGACCCACCGCAGACTGATCAAGTCATGACCCGGGCACCGTGCACCCGCTGGCCTTCGTCCGCAAGGGTGGGCCACCCTTGCGTGCTGGCGCTGTCGGTGGCGGCCGCGCTGTCGGCGGCCGGTTGCGCGTCCACCGGACCGACGCCGGCCTCAGTACCAGCTCCGCCCCCGGTAGCCGACGAGGGGACGGCACGGCCTGCGCCCGGTGCCGTCCGGCCTCCGGCGAAGACCACCGCCCGGCGCGGCGGTGCCTTCTATCTTGACGATGGCCCGGGCGACAATCCACCGCCCAACCTCGACAGCATCCCGGACGCCGAGCCGCGCAGGGAGCCGCTGCACCGCTTCGCAAACCGGCCATACGTGGTTTTCGGTCGCGGCTACACGCCGATGACCGAACGCATCCCCTACCGCGCACGCGGCGTCGCGACCTGGTACGGCAAGCGCTACCACTCGCAGAAGACCTCGTCGGGCGAGGTCTACGACATGTACGAGATGACCGGTGCCCACCCGACGCTGCCGATCCCCAGCTACGTGCGCGTGACCAATGTCGCCAACGGCCGACAGGTGATCGTACGCATCAACGACCGGGGGCCGTTCATCGGCGACCGGCTGATCGACCTGTCCTATGCGGCGGCGTTCCGGCTCGGCTATGTCGAGGCCGGGAGCGCGACGGTCGAGGTCGAGAAGCTGATCCCCGGCATCAACTGGCCGGCGGACTCCCGTACCCTGGCTGCACGCCCGCCGTCGTCGCCGTTGTCGCCGTCGTCGCCGTCGCCGGCAGGCCCTGTCGCGATCGCTGCCGCCACATCCGGCCCGCCTGCCCCAGCCGCAACGGCCATCGCAGGATCGGCAGACCTGCCAGCACGCAGCGGTACGCTGCCGCTGGCGAGCGAAGCCGGTGGCGTGTTCCTGCAACTGGGTGCCTTCGGCGACCGCAACAACGCCGAGACCTTCCTGGGGCGTATTCGCCTGGAACTCGGCGAAGCAGCGAAGCTCGCCCATGTGTACCAGTCGCGCGGACTGCACCGCGTCCATGTAGGACCTTACGCCGGCGAGCGCGAGGCGCGTGCAGCGGTCGACACGCTGATGCGCAGGCTCAACATCAAGCCGGTGCTGGCCGTCCGCTAGGCCGTCCTCCGGGACTGCGCGCGGCTTCGGCGCGCGGTAGCGGCCTTCACGCCCTCGCTCAGGACGACCGCCGAGGTCGCTGCCGCCAGCGCGGCCGCGACCTCGGTGGCACCGATCGGCGCGAACTGGAACAGGCGCTGCATGGCAGGCACCGTGAGCACCGCGGCAAGCCCCGCCAGCGTGCAACCGAACACCCATCCCATCGCACGGTTGGGTCGGCGCCAGGTACGCAGGACCGACTCGGTGCGGGAGCGATTGCACAGGATCAGCCCGAGGTTTCCGAACACGATGCACGCGAATGCGGCAGCCCGCGCGGCGTCGGCTGGCTGCTCCAGCGCCAGCAGCCCACCATAGATGCCGGCAGTGGCAGCCAGCACCGAAAGCCCCTGAACCGCCGCGATGCCCAGCGAACGTCGGTCGAACAACCGGCGTGCCCGCGAGCGCGGCGGCCGACGCATCACGCCATCGTCCGCCTGCTCGGCCTCGAAGGCGATGGAGCAGGCCGGGTCGATCACGAACTCGATGAACACGATGTGCACCGGGAAGAACATCATCGGCCAGCCGGCCAGCAGCGGCAGCACGGCCATGCCGGCGGTGGGGATGTGCACCGCGACCAGGTAACCGGTGGCATTCTCGATGTTGTCGTAGATCCTGCGCCCGAGGCGCACGGTCTTCACGATGGAGTCGAAGTCGTCTTCCAGCAGCACCAGGTCGGCCGCCTCGCGCGCCACATCGGTGCCCCGCAGGCCCATGGCGATACCGATCTGCGACGCCTTCAGCGCCGGCGCATCGTTGACGCCGTCGCCGGTCATGGCGACCACCTCGCCCGACGCGGAGAGCGCCTGCACCAGGCGCAGCTTCTGGGCCGGGACCATGCGCGCGAACACGGTCGCCGATGGCAGGCGCGCCGCCAGTTCGGCGTCGCTCATGGCCGCAAGCTGCGGGCCGGTGACCACGTCACCGGCGTTCGGCAGCCCGGCCGCACGCGCGATCGCCGATGCGGTGACGGGATAGTCGCCGGTGATCATCACCACCCGGATGCCGGCGGAGGTGCATTCGGCGATCGCACGGCCGACGGTCGGGCGCAGCGGATCGACCATCGCCACCAGGCCGAGGTAGTTGAATTGGAAGCCGCGCTGGCTCTCCGGCCAGGCTTCGCCTTCATGCCGTGCGCCGGCCACGCCCAACACGCGCAGTCCCTCCGCGCCGAGCGTGCCGACCTGCGCGAGCATCGCGTCGCGCGCGGCCGCGGGCAGCCGGCACAGTTCGGCGATCGCCTCCGGCGCGCCCTTGGCCGCCACCACGAAGCGCCCTGAATCCGGCGTACGCCAGCCATGGCTGTGCGACAGCAGGTCGCTCGACAGCGAATACTCGTGCACCAGGCTCCAGTCGCGATGCAACTGGCCGGTGCGCTCCAGCGCGGCATCCGCCACGTCGCGGATCGCCCGGTCCATCGGGTCGAACGGATCGGGCTCGCTCGCCAGCGCAGCGAACTCCAGAACCTCGTGCACCGTCGCCGGCAGCGCGCTGGCTGCAGCCTCCACCGTGACCAGCGTTCCGTCCGAAGCGGCCAGCCGCGCGAGCTGCATCCGGTTCTGTGTCAGGGTGCCGGTCTTGTCGACGCACAGCACGCTCGCCGCGCCGAGGGTCTCGATCGCAGGCATGTGCCGGGTGAGCACGCCCGAGCGCGAGATGCGCCAGGCGCCGAGCGCGAGGAATACAGTCAGCACCACCGGGAACTCCTCGGGCAGCACCGCCATCGCAAGCGTGAGGCCGGACAGCAGGCCTTCCAGCCAGCCACCGCGCGTCAGCGCCGAGAGCAGCACGACGATCGCGCACAACCCCGCACCGAGCAGCGCGAACTGGCGCACGAAGCGCGCGGTCTCCTGCTGCAGCGGCGTGGGTGCGGCGGCGACGCCCTGCAGCGCGCCGCCAATCAGGCCCAGCTGTGTCCGTGCGCCGGTCGAGACCACCTCGACGGTCGCATGGCCCGCAGATACAAGCGCACCCGAAAAGACGAAGGGCAGGTCGTCACCCCCGGGCGCGAACGGCCCGGTCTCATCCCTGGCCGCCGCGCGTTTGCGCACCGGCACCGACTCGCCAGTCAGCAGCGACTCGTCGACCGTGAGGTCGCTCGCCTCGAGCACGCGCGCATCGGCGGGCACCCGGTCTCCTTCGCGCAGCAGCACGATGTCCCCGGGCACGACCTCACGCCCGGCGATACGCACCTGCATGCCGTCCCGGACCACCAGCGCCCGCGGACTCGACAGGTCGCGCAGCGCTTCCAGCGCCCGCTCGCTCTTGCGCTCCTGGTAGAGCGTGATGAGCACCACCACGCCGATCGACGCGCCGAGGACGATCGCTTCCTCGAGGTCACCGAGCAGGAAGTACACCGCGCTTGCGCCGATCAGCAGCATGAACATCGGCTCGCGGACCACGCCCGCGACCAGGGTCAGCCAGCCGCTGCGGTCGCGGCTGGCAAGCTCGTTCGGGCCGTGCAGGGCGAGCCGGCTGGCGGCCTCGGCGGCATCCAGCCCTGCCGGCTCGGCCCGGGACACGCTAGAGCACGTAGCGGGCGAGGTCCTCGCTGCCGGCGAGTTCCTTCAGCCGTGCATCGACATAGGCGGCGTCGATGACGACGCTGGTACCGGACTGCTTCGGGGCGTTGAAGGAAAGTTCTTCCAGCAGCCGCTCCATCACGGTGTAGAGCCGGCGCGCGCCGATGTTCTCTACCCGTTCGTTCACTTGCCAGGCGACCTCGGCCAGGCGGCGCACGCCATCCGGGCGGAACTCCAGGCCCACCCCTTCCGTACGCATCAGCGCCTCGTACTGGCGGGTCAGGCATGCATCGGTCGCGGTGAGGATCTGCTCGAAGTCACCGACGGTCAGCGAGTCGAGTTCGACGCGGATCGGGAACCGGCCCTGCATCTCGGGAATCAGGTCGGACGGCCTGGTGAGGTGGAAGGCGCCGCTGGCGATGAACAGGATGTGGTCGGTACGGATCAGCCCGTACTTGGTCGTGACCGAGGTGCCTTCCACCAGCGGCAGCAGGTCCCGCTGCACGCCCTGGCGCGAGACGTCGACGCCACTGCCCTCGCCACGCGCCGCGATCTTGTCGAACTCGTCGATGAACACGATGCCGTTCTGCTCGACATTGGCCAGCGCACGCTGCTTCAGCTCGTCGTCGTTGACCAGCTTCGAGGCTTCCTCGTCGGTCAGCAGCTGCATCGCCTCGCGGATGCGCAGCTTGCGCGTCTTGCGCCGCCCGCCGCCCATGTTCTGGAACATGCCCTGGATCTGGGAGGTCAGCTCTTCCATCCCGGGCGGGGCCATGAACTCCATCTGCGGGTTGGGCATCGAGACATCGATCTCGATCTCCTTGTCGTCGAGCTCGCCTTCGCGCAGCTTCTTGCGGAACTTCTGGCGCGTGCCCGAGTTGCGCTCCGCGTCGTCGGACTGGAAGCCGATGTCGCGCGCCGATGGCAGCAGCGCATCGAGCACCCGCTCCTCGGCGGCATCGGAGGCGCGGTGCCGCATCCGGCGCATCTCGGCCTCGCGCCCCTGCTTGATCGCCGACTCGGCCAGGTCGCGGATGATCGTGTCGACGTCGCGGCCCACATAGCCGACCTCGGTGAACTTGGTCGCCTCGACCTTGATGAACGGTGCATCGGCCAGGCGCGCGAGGCGGCGCGCGATCTCGGTCTTGCCGACGCCGGTGGGCCCGATCATCAGGATGTTCTTGGGCGTGATCTCCTGGCGCAGGCCATCGTCGACCTGCGCCCGGCGCCAGCGGTTGCGCAACGCGATGGCCACGGCACGCTTGGCCGCCTGCTGCCCGACGATGTGCTTGTCGAGCTCATGGACGATTTCCTGCGGGGTCATGGCGCTCATGGGAGGGTTGCTGCGTCGGGTGCAGGCAGTTCTTCGATCACGTGGTTCTGGTTGGTGTAGATGCAGATCTCGCCCGCGATGGACAGCGAACGCTTGACGACCTCGGCCGGCGGCAGGTCGGTCGACTGCAGCAGCGCGCGGGCCGCTGCCTGCGCATAGGCGCCCCCGCTGCCGATGGCGACGATGCCGTGCTCGGGTTCCAGCACGTCACCGGCGCCGGTGATCACCAGCGAATGCTCGCGGTCGGCGACCGCCAGCATCGCCTCCAGGCGGCGCAGCACGCGGTCGGTGCGCCAGTCCTTCGCCAGTTCGACCGCGGAACGCAGGAGATGGCCCTGATGCTTCTCCAGCTTCGCCTCGAACCGTTCGAACAACGTGAAGGCATCGGCGGTGCCGCCGGCGAAACCCGCGAGGATCTTCTCGTGGTAGAGGCGCCGCACCTTGCGTGCCGTGGACTTGATCACGATGTTGCCGAGCGTGACCTGACCGTCGCCGCCGAGCGCGACGACCGGGCCACGGCGGACTGACAGGATGGTCGTGCCTTCGAACTGCTGCATGGGGCTGGGCCGGACGGGTCTGGCCCCCGATTATACGCAGCCCGCCAGGGTCAGAAGGTCGCGCGCAGCCCGGCGACGACGCCGCGCCGCCCGTAGGGCGCGAGATCCTTGATGAACGACACATGGTTGCGGGCTTCCTGGTTGAGCAGGTTCACCCCGCGCAGGAACAGGTCGAGCTTCGCCATGGGCACGTTCATCCGGTAGCCGACGCTCGCGTTGACCATCGTGTAGCCATCGGTCGGCAACTCGCCCGCGGATACCCGGTCCTGTCCACGCACCCGCATCGCATCGATGCGCGCGGTCAGCGGGCCCTGCTCGAACGACAGCCCGCCACCGAAACGCATCGGCGAGATGCGCGGCAGGGGCTCGCCGGTATCCGTGTTCTCGGCACGGGTGATGTCGCCCTTCACGTCGAGCGCGACACGGTACGGGCGATCGACCAGCAGCATGCGGGCGGAGGCCTCCGCGCCCTTGAACTCCGCGGGCACGCCGGTGTAGCGCAGGCCAGGCAGGTTGCGCACCGGATCAGGGTCGACGAAGGTCGCGTCCGACACCAGCGCGATGAAGTTGGAGAATCGGTTGTAGAACACGCCGGCACTGCCGGTCACGCGCCCTTCGCGCTTGCGCAGCGACAGATCGACCGCATTCGACACTTCCAGCCCGAACGAGCGGTTGCCGATCTCGAACGCGTTGGTCGCGATGTGCGGGCCGTTGGCGAACAGTTCCTGGTAGTTGGGCGCACGCTCGGTGCGCGACAGGTTGAGCGCGACCGCATACGCCCGGTTCAGGCTGTACACGCCGCCGATCGATCCGCTCTTCGCGGTGAAGTTGCGCGTCTCCGCCGGGCCGAAGTTCGGGTCGTCCAGCGCGCCGACGCTGTTCCGCTCGAGACGACCGCCCGCCTGCAGCGTCAGGGCGTCGATCTTCACTTCCTCGAACAGGAACAGGCCGTTGGTGCGGTTCGAAGTCCGGGGCAGGAAGGCCTCGTCGCCCACTGCCTCGAACTCGAAACGGGTCGACTGGAAGCCCACGGTACCTCGGAAGGGGCCGATCGGCTTGTGCACCGCCTCGACCCGCATGTCGAAGCCCTGGTTGCGGAACACGGTGCCCACGGTACCGGCATCGATCTCCGCATGGCGGTAGCTGCTGCGCCCGAACTTGAAGCGCACTGCCTCGAACGCGGCGATGTCGCGGCGCTCGCCGGCGAGGTCGATGCGGGTCTGGTCGAGCTTGATCGACACTTCCGGCTCCTGCACCGTGCCGTAGGTCGAGTTCAGGGTGGAGATGCTGCCGCCGAAGTAGCCTTGCGCCCAGACATAGGACGCACCTGCCGCGCCACCGTCAGACCGGGTCGAGCTGTTCACCAGCGTGCCGCTGGCCTCGACGCCATTGGCCGGCGGCGTGGTGGCACGCAGGCGGGCGGAACGCGCGAAGCCGGGGATGCGCAGGTCGTCGGTGTCGCGCCGGAACGCATCGAAGTGCAGGTTGAGGCCGCCTTCGAGTCCGAAGTCGACCCGGCCCACCACCGCCTTCTCGCGGTCGTTCGACCCGAAGCGGGTATCGACCGCACCCGAGACGCCGCGCGGGTTGTTCTCGGTCGCGATGCGGCTGTCGACGACGTTGACCACGCCGCCGACCGCGGAACCGCCGTACAGGATGGCCGCCGGGCCACGCACGACTTCGATGCGGTCGACCAGCAAGGGCTCGATGGACACCGCGTGGTCGACGCTGGTGCCCGACGCATCGAGGTTCGCCACGCCATTGGACAGGATGCGGATGCGCTCGCCATCGAGCCCGCGGATCACCGGACGGCTGGCGCCGGGCCCGAAGTAGCTGGAAGAGATGCCGGGCTCGCCGTTGAGCGTTTCCCCGAGCGAGGGCGCGATGCGCTGCCGCAACGCCTCGCCCTGCAGCACGGTGATCGGCGCGGCAAGGTCGAACAGCGCGCTGCCCAGCGGATTGCCAGTGACCACGACCGGCGGCAGCTCGACCACCGAACGCGGCGCGCCCTGGCCCTGCGTCGATTGCCCGAAGGCGGTGCCACCGATGAATGCGCCGGCGACCATCGCGGCGAGCTTCGAACACTCGTGCATCTGCTTCTCCCTGGGCACGCCTCTCCCCGTCTCAGGGCGCACCGCGTTCTTCGTCCATGCAAATCAGTTGCATGTTCATGTTGGCGCGAACGATAACGCAACTGGATTGCAGATGCAACACGGCATCCGCCTCACGCTCCGCGTGGGGCGCCAGAATGAAAAAGGGGAGCTGCACGCTCCCCTTCCCTGCTCCTGCCCCGCTGTCGCGAGGCCCGGGCCGCCGCTACTTCGCCGCCACCGGCGTCGCATCCACCAGCCGGTAGTAGAGACCGCCCGGATCGTTGCGCAGCAGTTGCAGCCGGCCGGCCAAAATGACCGGCTCCTCGCCGAAGCGCATCGGCGCGCGCGCCTGAACCTCGACCAGGGAATCGGGGCCGCCGGGCAGGCAGAACGGGCAACTGGGCGATTGCGCGCTCAACAGGAAGGTCTTGTGCTGCTCGCCGGTGGTGAGCGGCATCATGAAGCCCTGCAGCCGGACCTGGCGGTTGTCGAAGGCGAGCACCGCCTCGCTGAACTGCGGCACGAACTTGTCGCGCTGCTTGACGGTGGCGACCTGCGCCAGCGTGCGCCAGGACAGCGTGCCGTTCTTCTCGTCGACCGCCTTCTGCTGGAACTGCGGCGGAATCGGGGACGCGAACACGGCCTCGTCGCGCGACGGGGTCTTGAAGGCCAGTGCAGCGGGCGCGGCAAGCGCGACCAGCACGACCCAGGGCAACCATTTTGCAATTGACATGATGTTCTCGGCGGCCCGGGCACGGCGCGCAAACACGGCGTCAGCCCCGGGCGAGCACCTTCGCGATGTCGGTCCGGTAGGCTAGCACCGCAGGCAGCATCGAGGCAAACGCCCCGATCAGCAGCGCCAGGGCGACCAGCCAGCCCTCTCCGGGCGCGAGGGTCCACCCGGTCAGCGCCCACTGCGACAGCGCCGGCACGCTGCGCCCCAGCCATTCGGTCAGGGCATGGCCCGCCAGCAACCCGATCGCCCCGCCGGCTGCGCACAGCAGCAACCCCTCCAGCAGCAGCAGCAGCAGCAGGGATCCCCGGCGGGCGCCGAGCACCCGCAGCATCGCCAGGTCGCGGCTGCGCTCGGACAGCGCGCCATACAGGCTGATGAACAGCGCCAGCCCGGCGGCGACCAGCAGCACCCAGGCGAAAACGCGCAGCGTCTCGACGCCGACCCCGACCAGGCGGTTCAGGCGGACGCTCTCGGCGGCCGGCGAAGCCGCCTGCATCGCGGTGGCCGAGTTGACCAGGCGCGGCAACTGGGCAGCCGCCATCGGCGAGGAATACTGGATGAGCAGCGCCGTCAGTTCGCGTCCGGGAGCCGGCTTCGCACTGCCACCGGGCCCGGCGGCGTCGCCGCCGGGGCGGCTCGCTGCGGGCGCATCGTCATGCGGGTGGTCGTGCGCATGCGCGTGGGCGTGCGGCTTCGCGCCGGCTTTCGCAGCAGGCCGCGCGTGGGAATGGCCGGCGTGGCCATGGCCGTCGTCTCGCGCCGGCGCGGCGGCGGCCTTCGGGGCAGGCGTCGGGGCAGCCCCGGCGGCGGCCGGTGGGCCGGCTGCCGCCGCCGCCGCCGCGCCCGGCGGCAGCGGATGCACGTCCCAGACCGTCTCGACGCTCACCAGGACGAGCCGGTCGATCACGCCGCCGGTCGGCGCCAGGATGCCGACCACTTCATAGGGATGTTCGTCGTGCGCCGCGCCGCCATCGACCAGGCCATGCGAGCCGATGATGGTGTCGCCGAGCTTGATCGGCCCACCGCCGGCCCCGCCGGCGCGCGCGGCTTCGGCCCCGACCACCGCCTGCATCTCGCCCGACCACAGCTTGCCGGACGCGAGCGACGCGCCATAGTGCTCGACCAGCGCGTGCTCGGTGCCGACGATGCGATACCCGCGCCAGGTGTCGCCCAGCGCCAGCGGGATCGCCTTCTTGACGAGCGGATGCCGGCTCAGCTTCATCGCCTCGGCATACGGGATGTTGCCGGTCGGCGAGTCGACATGGAACACCGACGACAGGACCAGCTGCAGCGGACTGCCCTTGGCACCGACCACCAGGTCGATGCCCCGGGTGTCGCGCTCGACCCGATCGGCCAGCTGCGTGCTGACCAGCAGCATGACCACGATCGCAGCCAGCCCGATGGCGAGCAGCAGGACCTGCAGCACCGACGCGAGCAGGCGCGAGCGCAGGTAGGCGAGGGCCAGGGTGAACAGGTTCATGCCGGCACCGCCATTCCGCCAGTGAGTTCCACCCGCCGCTCGATGCGCCCCTTGACGCGCTGGTCGTGCGTCGCGATCACCAGCGCAGCACCGCTGCGGCCGGCCTGGTCGAGCAGCAGGTCGAGCGCCGCCGCGCAGTTGCCGTCATCGAGGTTGGAGGTGGGCTCGTCGGCCAGCACCAGCGTCGGCCGGTTGATCAGCGCACGCGCGAGCGCCACGCGCTGCTGCTGCCCGAACGACAGGCGGTGCGGACGTTCGTGCGCACGCCCGGCCAGGCCGAGGGCCTCCAGCGCGCCGCGCGCAGCCGCGGCGTCGCGCGGCAGGCCCGCGGCATATTGCGCCAGCAACAGGTTGTCGAGCACGCTCAGGCAGTCGATCAGGTGCAGGCGCTGCGGCAGCAGCCCGATGTGGCGGCCGCGGAAGCGGTCCAGCGCCGAGCCGTGCAGCGTCGCGAGGTCGGTCCCGCCGACCTTCACCGAGCCCTGCGTCGGCGCGAGGATGCCGGCGAGGCAGTGCAGCAGCGTGGTCTTGCCGCTGCCCGATGCGCCCAGCAGCAGCCACGGCTCGCCCGCCGCGACCGACCAGGCAGGCATTTCCACCACGGTGGCATTGCCGTAGCGGTGGGACAGGGCGTTGACTTCGAGGACGGTCATGGGGCGGAGGTTATCGCGCCTCGCGATGCGCGTCACGGGTCGCGGCCGCCGTGCATCGGCCGTACGACCTGCCCCGGCCGTCAGTCGGCCTCATCGGGATCCACCAGTCGCCATTCGGGGAAGGGATCGGGCAAGGCGGCCCAGCCCTGCGGACCGAGCGCACGCTCCTCGACGGTCAGCAGGCAGGCATCCAGGCCCGCGCGCAGCGCGGCTTCGTCCATGTCGATGCCGATGAACACCAGTTCCTGCCGGCGGTCGCCATGGGGCCCGGTCATCATCGCCTCGATCTCTCGCCGCGCCGCGGGCGCCTCCGGCCACTCCGCAGGATCGACCGCGGACCACCAGAGGCCGGCGGCGCCATGCCGGCATGCGCCCCCGGCCTGCGACCAGCTGGCAGCGAAGTCCATGCGCGACGCCAGCCAGAAGAAACCCTTGGAACGGACCACCCCCTGCCAGGCCGCCTCGGCGCCGGAATGGATCAGGTCCCAGAAGCGCCCGGGATGGAACGGCTCGCCGCTGCGATAGACGAAGCTCGAGATGCCGTATTCCTCCGACTCGGAGCGCGCCTCGCCGCGCAGCGTGCGCAGCCATCCGGGCGACGCCTCGGCACGCTGGAAATCGAAGCGCCCGGTGTCGAGCACCCGTGCCAGCGGCACCCGGCCGAAGCCGGCATCGACGATGTCCGCGCCCGGGTTCAGCGAGCGCAGGATGGCGCGCAACCGCTCGAGGTCCTCGGCCCCCACCAGGTCGGTCTTGTTCAGCACGATCACGTCGCAGAACTCGACCTGGTCGACCAGCAGGTCGACCACCGTGCGGTCGTCCTCTTCGCCGAGGCTCTGGCCTCGCTCCCGGATGAAGTCGGCGGTCTCGTAGTCGCGCAGGAAATTGAACGCGTCCACCACCGTGACCATCGTGTCCAGGCGCGCGACATCGCCCAGGCTGCGGCCGTCCTCGCCACGGAAGGTGAACGTCTCGGCGACCGGCAGCGGCTCGGAGATGCCGGTGGACTCGATCAGCAGGTAGTCGAAGCGGCCCTCGCCCGCCAGCTTCGCGATCTCGACCAGCAGGTCTTCGCGCAGCGTGCAGCAGATGCAGCCGTTGCTCATCTCGACCAGCTTCTCTTCGGCGCGCGACAGCTGGGCCCCGCCGTCGCGCACCAGCTGGGCGTCGATGTTCACCTCGGACATGTCGTTGACGATCACCGCGACCCGGCGCCCTTCGCGGTTGTTCAGCACATGGTTGAGCAGGGTGGTCTTGCCCGCGCCCAGGAAGCCGGACAGCACGGTGACCGGCAGCCTGCGGTCGGGCACCGCCGGGCTTCCCGAGGCGGACGATGCGTTCGAGGTCGCCGGCATCGCCTGCGCCTCAGCCCGCGGCCGCGCCGGGCGCGACCGGTTCGGGCGCACCCTCGACGCACAGGGCCAGCCCCTGCTCGAGGAGCTCGCGCGGCAGGTCGCGCCCGATGAACACCATCGTGCTGGTGCGCTTCTCGCCGGGCAGCCAGCGCCGGCCGGGCGAACCGCCCATCATCATGTGCACGCCCTGGAACACCATCCGCGTGTCCTCGCCCGCGACGTTGAGGACGCCCTTGTAGCGCAGCAGGTCCTGGCCGTAGAAGCGGACCAGGCCGTCGAGGAAGCCTTCGAGCTTCTCCATGTCGAACGGACGGTCGTCGCGCCAGGCGAACGAGCCGATCTCGTCGTCATGCTCGTGCGCGACATCCTCCAGGAAGGCCGGTTCGATCTCGAGGATGGAGGTCAGGTTGAAGCCGCGCACGTCGAGCAGTTCGCCGATGTCGGTCTCGCCGAAGTGGACCCGCTTCACCGGTGCGCGCGGGTTCATGCGGCGGATGCGCTCGACCAGCGCAGCGGCTTCCTCCTCGGCCACCAGGTCGGTCTTCGACAGCAGGATGCGGTCGGCGAAACCCACCTGCTCCTGCGCCTCGTGGTGCTCGTCGAGCTGCAGCGGGCCATGCTTCGCATCCACCACCGTGACGATGGAATCGAGCACGTAGGCCTCGCCGATCGCGTCGTCGACGAAGAAGGTCTGGGCCACCGGCGCCGGGTCGGCCAGTCCGGTGGTCTCGATGATCACGCGCTCGAAGGCCAGCTTGCGGTGCTTCCTCTCGAGCTCGCCGAGGATGCGGATCAGGTCGCCGCGCACCGTGCAGCAGATGCAGCCGTTGTTCATCTCGACGATCTGTTCGTCCGGGTCCTGCAGCAGGATCTCGTTGTCGATGCCCACCTCGCCGAACTCGTTCTCGATCACCGCGATCCGGCGGCCGTGCTGCTCCTTCAGGATGCGGTTGAGCAGCGTGGTCTTGCCGCTGCCGAGGAAGCCGGTGAGTATGGTGACCGGGATCTTCGGCCGCGCCCCGGATTTCGATTTCGTCATCGGACACCCTTCATTGTCGACTCGATGCTGTGTACGCGGGAAGCGGCACGCGCATGCGGCATCCGGTCGACGGGCAGGACGGCCGCCCCGCGGCCATCCGCCAGCCCGGATGCCTCGCTAGCGCCGACTGCGGCGCGGCGCAGGCCGCACGCAGGACTTGCACTGCCCCTTGACGGTGACCTCGACGCCCACCGAGCGATATCCCGCAGGCAACCGGGGACGCAGCGTGTTGGGCACGTCGTCCAGGCAGATCACCTGGCTGCAGTCGGTGCACTGGAAATGCGCATGGTGGTGCGCCTGCTTCTGCCCGGCGATGGTGAAGCGCCAGACCCGGTCGTCCCCCGGGATCTTGTGCGCGATCTGCTCGCGGGTGAGCCAGTCGAGGACGCGGTAGACCGTGACCCGGTCGAGCGGCCCGGCGACCGCCGCCTCGATTTCGTGGTGCGTCAGCGCCCGGCCGGCCGCCTGCAGCACCTCGAGCACCAGGATGCGGCCCTGCGTGACCCGTGCGCCGGTGGCGCGGATCAGCTGTTCGGCCGCGGACATGGCACCGGCGGCGGTGGAGCTACGGCGGGATTCACTGCTTGCTGCGCGCATGTCTGCCTCCGGAATGCAGGTTAGCACCGAGGAAATTCTTGTGCAATCGAGTTGCGTCTGTTCGCCCGCGGCCATGCCCCGCGGCGGGTCCTGGCCGCGAAGGCACCCATGCAGTCAGTTGCCGGGACCCGACGGCGCGAGCGCCTTCGCCACCTCCTCGATATTGTGACTCATCATGTCGAGGTAAGTCAGCGCCCGCTTGTCCTTCGCCGACAGTGCGTCCGAGAAGAGCGTGCCGCCGACGCGGGCACCGGACTCCCGCGCCAGCTGCTCGACCAGGCGCGGGTCGCTGATGTTCTCGACGAACACCGCGCGGATGCGCTGCGCGCGGATCTGGCGTGCCAGCTGCGCCACGTCCTTCGCGCTCGCCTCGGAATCGGTGCTGACCCCGCGCGGGGACAGGAAGGTCAGTCCGTAGGCGCGCGCGAAATAGCCGAACGCGTCGTGCCCGACGATCACCCGCCGCTCGCTCGCCGGTATGGCGCCGAGGCGTGCACGGGCCTTCTCGTCGAGTTGCGCGAGCCGCTCGTCGTACGCCTTCGCCCGCGCGCGGTAACCTGCCTCGTGGGCGGGATCGGCGGCCGACAGCGCGTCGGCGATGTTCGCCACGTAGCGCCGGGCATTGGACAGGCTCTGCCATGCATGCGGATCGACTTCCCCATGGTCGTGCCCGTGCGAGTGTCCATGCCGGTGCGAATGCGGCTGCGGCTTGACCTTGAGCACCTCCACGCCGTCGGTCGCCACCACCAGCGGCCCCTTGTAGCCCGACGCGGCGATCAGCTTGTCCATCCACCCCTCGAACCCCAGCCCGTTGACGAACACCACCTTCGCGGCGGCGATCGTCTTCGCGGCCGCGGGCGTCGGGGAGAACACATGGGCGTCGCTGTCCGGCCCGACCAGGGTCGCGACCTCGACGCGGTCGCCGCCGACGGTCGCCACCATGTCGGCGAGGATGGTGAAGGTGACGACCACCGGCAGTTTCGGCGGCGCGGTAGGCGCAGCCGCGGCCGCCGGCTTGCCCGCCCCATCGCCCGGGCGCCCGGCATCGCCGGCGGGCCCGCAGCCGGCGAGCAGCAGCAGGCCGGCAAGCCCTGCGACCAGGCCTCGGCGCCGGGAGCAAGGTGGCGGGACGGACGGATGGACCATGGTGACGACGCTCCGGATGGAATACGAAAGCCCGCGGCAGGCGCCGCGTCAGCGCTGGAAGTGCGGCGCGCGCAGGTAGTTCGCGACCAGGCCGCCATGGCGTCCGAACGCCACCGACAGCACGTACAGCACGCCGGCCGTGAGGATGATCGAAGGGCCCGAAGGCAGGTTCGCGTGGTAGGACACCAGCAGCCCGACATAGCCGCAGGCGAAGGCCGCGCACGCCGAGAACACCAGCATCGGGCCGATGCCCGCCGTCCAGAAGCGGGCGCTGGCGGCCGGCAGCATCATCAGGCCGACGGTCATCAGGGTGCCCAGGGACTGGAAACCCGCCACGAGGTTGAGCACCACCAGCACCAGGAACAGGAAGTGGAAGCGCGCGCCGCCGCCCTGCACCGAGCGCAGGAAGCCGGGGTCCAGGCATTCGATCACCAGCGCGCGGAAGATGACCGCGAGCGTCAGCACGCTCACCGAGGCGATCGAGGCGATCAGCAGCAGCGCCGGGTTGTCCACCGCCAGGATGGCGCCGAACAGCAGGTGCATCAGGTCGACGCTGGAGCCCTGCGAAGAAACCAGGGTGACGCCCAGCGCCAGCGAGATCAGGAACAGCGCGGCGAAGCTCGCGTCCTCGCGCAACGGCGTGAGGCGGGTGACCGAGCCGGCGAGCAGGGCCACCGCCAGCCCGACCAGGAAGCCGCCGATGGTCATCGCGGTGAGCGAGAAGCCGAACATCAGGAAGGCGATCGCCGCGCCGGGCAGGACCGCATGCGACATCGCGTCGCCGACCAGGCTCATCCGGCGCAGGATCAGGAACACGCCGATCGGCCCGCAGCCGATCGCCAGCCCGAAGCAGGCGACCAGCGCGCGGCGCATGAAGCCGTATTCGACGAACGGCAGCAGCAGGAGTTCGTAGGGTCCGGGCATGGATTCAGGACCGTCCCGGATGCACGTCGCACAGCGGCGCGCCCTCGTCCCAGGCTTCCGACATCTGGCGCGCCCGCATCAGGTTTTCCGCGGTGAGCGTCTCGGCGGTGGTGCCCCAGCCGATGCGCTCGCGGGAGATCAGCAGCGTCTCGGGGAAGTTGCGGCGCACCTGGTCGAGGTCGTGCAGCACCGCGATGATCGTGCGCCGCTCGCCGCTCCAGCGGCGCACCAGGTCGAGCAGGTCGTCGGTGGTGCGGGTGTCGATCGCATTGAACGGCTCGTCGAGCAGGATCACCGGTGCGTCCTGCACCATCACCCGTGCGAACAGCACGCGCTGGAACTGCCCGACCGACAGCGTGCCGATCGGCCGCGACTCGAACCCGCGCAGGCCGACCGCAGCCAGCGCGTCGAGCGCGATGGCGCGCATCGCGCCGTCGATCGCGCCGAACGCGCCGCAGCGCCGCCAGAAGCCCATCGCCACCGTGTCCAGCACCGGGATCGGGAACTGCCGGTCGATCTCCGCCTGCTGCGGCAGGTAGGCGATGTCGTGCGGCAAAGCGCCGGTGAGGTCCACCGTGCCCTCCGAGGGACGCAGGAGCCCGACGATCGCCTTCAGCAGGCTGCTCTTGCCGGCCCCGTTCGGACCGACGATCGCGGTCATCGAACCGGCCTCGAACGCACCGCACAGGTGGTGCACGGCCGGATGCCGGTCGTAGGCCACCGTGAGGTTGTCGATGCGGATGGAGGCGTTCGGGGCGCGCATGGCGGTAGGGAATTCCGGGAAGGGCCGGCCGGGCCGCGGCAGGGTCAGTCGAGCGCCCACCAGACCAGGCACCAGAGCACGGCGACCACGCCGGATGCCACCATCAGGCGCTCGCGGCTGCCCGCCAGGAACAGGGAGGCTGCGTGCGGCGTGCCGGCGCGGGCGCCGGCAGCGGGGTTCGGGTTCGGGTGTGAGTGGTGATCCGGATGCGCATGCGCGTGGGGATCCGAAGGGCGCTGCATCGTTCTCTCCGTTGGCCCCGCTGGGAGGCGGATGAAACCACGTTGCGCCCGGAAGCGCAATTCAGTTGCGCTTTGCCGCTGGCGCAGACGGGTCGGTGACGAAGCCGATGCGTGCCATGCCGGCGACCCGCGCCTGCGCCATCACTTCGGCCAGCACCTGGTAGCGCGTCTCCCGGTCGGCACGCAGGTGCAGTTCCGGCTGCGGCTTGCGCGCCGCCGCCTCCGCGAGCCGTGCAGCCAGTGCCTCGGCCGCGACCGCCTCGCCTTCCCAGAACATCGCACCGCGCCCGTCGATTGCGAGCGTGATCGTCTGCGGCTTCTCCGGGCTGGCCTGGCTGCGCGCCTGCGGCAGGTCGATCCGGATCGCATGGGTGAGCAGCGGCGCGGTGATGATGAAGATGATCAGCAGCACCAGCATCACGTCCACCAGCGGCGTGGTGTTGATCTCCGCCATCGGCTGCGATTCCGACGACCCCTGGAATCCTCCGAAGGCCATCATGCCCCCCTTGCCGCAGACTGCGCCGCGGCCGCCGCGATCGACGCGCCGGCCGAAGGCGCACGCGGCCCGACCGCCAGTGCCGCGTGCAGGTCGTGCGCGAAGCCGTCGAGCTGGGCCAGCAGCAGCCGGTTGGCCCGCACGAACGTGTTGTAGGCGAGCACCGCCGGTATCGCCACCGCCAGCCCGGCGGCGGTCATGATCAGCGCCTCGCCCACCGGACCGGCGACCTTGTCGAGCGTGCCCTGGCCCGACAGGCTGATCGCGACCAGCGCATGGTAGATGCCCCAGACCGTCCCGAACAGGCCGACGAAGGGCGCGGTGCTGCCGACCGAGGCGAGCACGGTCTGGCCGGCCTCGAGCCGGGCGGTGGTGGCCACCATCGACTGGCGCAACGCACGGGTGACGAAGTCGGACAGGTCGCAGGCGGCGCCCAGCGTGCGCGTGCTGGCCTCATGGGCGCGCGAGGCCTCGACGCCGGCCAGCGCCAGCGCGGCGAACGGATCGCCCGCCCGGCCGCGGACTTCGCGTTCCGCGGCGGCGAGGTCGGCAGCGCCCCAGAAGGCATCCGGCGTCTGCCGCGCGGCCCGGCGCAGCGCCAGCTGCTCGAGCGACTTGGCTGCGATGAAGTACCAGCTTGCGACGGACATCGCGACCAGCAGCACGATCACCGCGAGGCCGACGGCGTCGGTCTGCGCCAGCATCGCACTGATTCCGTAGGGATTGCTACCGGGATTGCCAGCGGCGGCCGGGTTCAAGGTTTCATTCATGGCATCTACTCGTCGAGTCTGAACACGAGGGGAACGGTGACCGAAGCCGCGACCGGCTTGTCACCCTGGCGCGCCGGCACGAACCGCCAGCGCTTCACGGTCTCGAGGGCCGCCTGGTCGAGGCGGGGCGAACCGCTGCTTGCGGCGATCTCGACCCGCTCCGGCAGCCCGGCCGCGCTGACGCTGACCGCCAGCAGCACCCGCCCGGTCTCGCGCAGGCGTGCGGCCGCCGGCGGATAGCGCGGCGTCGGATTGTGCAGGTAGTCGGCATCGAACGACGGCGGCACCAGCGCGGCGGGGCGGGCAGCAGGCGCAGCGGGCGCCGCCGCCGAAACCGACGGCGCGGCAGGGCGCGGCGTGGCATCGAGCGCCGGCGCGAGCGCCTGGGGCACCGGCGCGGGAGCCACGGCGGGCGCCGGTGCCACCTCTGCCGGCGGCGGTGTGGCTGGGGCCGGCCGTGGCGGGAGGGTCGCTGGTACAGGCGGAGCCGGCCGTGCGACCGGCGGCGGCACCGCGATCCGGGGCGGCTCCGGTGGACGCACGGGTTCCGGCAACGGCGCAGGTGGGGTGATCATCACGACTTCGAGCGGCGGCCGCTCGGGTGCGGGACGCGGTGCCTGAACGTGGAGCAGGAAGATGCAGC
The DNA here is from genome assembly GCA_947458265.1 of Betaproteobacteria bacterium. Lineage (GTDB taxonomy): Bacteria > Pseudomonadota > Gammaproteobacteria > Burkholderiales > CAIKXV01 > CAIKXV01. The sequence goes on along the minus strand of CANGYF010000025.1, from coordinate 27,374 downwards.
CCAGCACCAAGACGTGCAAGATGGCCGTGAACCCCAGCGCAAGCCGGCGCTGGCGAGCATCGAATGGCATCTCGCGCACGGCTGTCATGCGCGGGGTCTGTCGCCCGCCAGCGATCGCTTGCCGCACGGCCACGCGCAGCGCACCGGAGAGAATGCATGGCAATCGAGATCAGTACCCGTCCTGGCCGCAGCCACGCCACGCTCGTGCGCGCAGCAGTGGTGGCGGTGCTGCTGTTTATGCTGGCCGGTTGCGCCACCTCCGGCGAACCGGCACCACCGCCGCCCTCGCTGGCCGAGATCGTCGCGTCGGCCAAGGCAGGACAGTCGCCACAGCAGATCATCGAGCGCATGCAGCGCAGCCACGCCGTCTACCGGCTGCCTGCGAGCGAACTCGCGAAGCTGCGGGAGCAGGGCGTACCTGACGCGGTGATCGATTACATGCAACGCGTGCATCTGGATGTCGTGCGGTTCGAGGAATCGGTGCGGGCGCGCAGCTTCTACGGCCCGGGCTGGGGTCCCTGGGGACCGGTACATGGCTGGCGGGACCCGTTCCGGCCATACCCGCGTCGCTTCTGACCGGAGGGACTGCGTGCAGCCTGCCGCAGCCCGCGGGCGGTCGCGTGGTGCGAGGCGTGGCCCGGAGTTTAGCGCGAGGCGGCGGTGGCAGCGGCAGGGACCGCCCGCCGGGGTTCATGGGGGTCCGTATCGACAATAGCCCGACGGCTCGAGCGTCAACCGCAGGCGGCGCAGGCCGCTGCCTTCGATCGGCGGCGATCGATGGACGATCGCTCGGCCGCGGTTGCCGGGATAGGCATCGCCCTTCTGCAGGCAGACCCAGCCGGCGCGTGCCTGGTGCACGGCGGCGCCCGGAAGCAGCAACGCGCGGTTGAATGCGTCTGCGGGCAGGCCGCCCATGCCAAGGCGCTCGCGCCGAGCGCCGCCCTCCTCGACCCACTGCGTACCGGGGCCGACATAGGTCGAGAGGATGCGCAGTGCCTGCTCGTCCACATGGAACAGCCTGCACTGGTCGTCGTCGATCGACACAAGCCGGGCACGCACCTCGACGCAGCCGGCGATGCAGGCCATCCAGCGGGACAGCACGAGCACGTCCTGGGCGAACACGCCGAACCGCTCGCCCACGGACGACGCGCAGGCCGTCTCGTCTGCCTCGTGCAGCGCGCCCGGGCGAACGATGGCATCCACCACCGTCGAGCCGGTCGCGCAGGCGTCGCGCCATGCCGCGAGCACGGAATCATCCGGCGTCCGCCGCCAGACGGCGAGGTTCACCGAAGGCTCGTGGATACGCATCAGCGACGAAGGATCGTCGCTGGAAACCGTGCGCATCACCTGCGCGCCATCGTTGCCGCGGCTGGCGACCGCGAATCGACCGTAGAGTGCCTGCGTCATGTCGGAAGTGTTTCAACGGGATGCCCGAGCATGCACCGGCCACCTCCTTTATGCAACCCATTTGCGCTACTCAGTTGCATTTGATCGGTCGGCCAGGGCAGTCGCACGGCGGCGCGAGGCGAAGCATGTCTTCCATCAAGTGGCGGACGAGCACGTGCGCGACCCGCATGCCGGCCACTGCGACCTGCAGGGGCCGTCGCACTGGGCTGAACTCAGCCCTGCTTCGGCAGCTTGCCGATGCGCGCCCGCGGGTGCGCCGCGTCGTACGCCTTCGCCAGGTACTGGAAGTCGAGGTGGGTGTAGATCTGCGTGGTCGCGATGCTCGCATGGCCCAGCATTTCCTGGACCGCACGCAGGTCGCCGCTCGACTGCAGCACGTGGGAGGCGAACGAATGGCGCAGCATGTGCGGATGCAGGTGCTGGACCAGGCCGCGCCGGCGGGCCCACTGCTCGACACGGGTCGCCACCACGCGGTCGGAGATGCGTTCGCCGCGCGCGCCCACGAACAGTGCATCGCAGTCCGGCTTCGCCAGCAGCGGACGCACCTGTAGCCAGGCATCGATCGCCTGCAATGCCTGCCGGCCGACCGGGACTTCCCGGGTGCGGCTGCCCTTGCCGGTCACCCGCACCAGCGCATCGGCGCTGCGCACGTCGCCCAGGTCCAGGCCGACCAGTTCCGCGCGGCGCAGCCCGGACGAATAGAGCAGCTCGAGCATGGCCAGGTCGCGCACCTCGGCCGGGGATTCCGGGATCGCATCCAGCAGTTGCGAGGCTTCGTCCGGCGACAGCACCTTCGGCAGGCGCTTGCCCGACCTGGGCGGCTTCACGCCGAGCGCCGGGTTGGCAGCCGACAGCCGTTCGCGCACCAGCCATCGGTAGAAAGACCGCCAGGCCGACAGCAGCCGGGCGATCGAGCGGCCATCGAGGCCCTGGCCGTGCAACCGGCCGGCGAAGCGGCGGATCTCCTGCGCGGTCAGGCCCGCCAGCGGCGCATCCCCTGCCAGCCGCAGCAGGCGCAGCACGTCGTATTCGTAGGCTTCGACAGACGTCACCGCCAGCCGGCGTTCGGTCGCCAGGTAGTCGACGAAGCGCGCCAGCAGCGCCTGCGACGCCGCCGACAGCGAGTCCGGCGGGTCGGCCGGCGCGCCGGGCGGCACGACATCGATCGCGTCAGCCGGCAAGGCTCCGTCCCAGGGCGGCCGAGACGCTGTCGCCCAGCCTCTTCAGGTACATCGTGCCCATCTCGGGATAGAACCGCTGCGGATCCTCGCTCGCCAGCGTCAGCAGGCCGAACGCCTGCTGGCCACGCAAGGGGATGTAGGCGAAGGAACGCAGCCGCTCACCATCGGCGCCGAACCAGGACGCGCTGTCGAACATGGCCCGGGCGCTGATGTAGGGCTGGGTCAGGCTGTCGGCGAACACGCGCGCCTCTTCGCTGATCGGCGAATACTCGACCGAGGTCTCGCCTTCAGGCGCGACGCCACCTGCGGACCACAGCCGCAGTTCGACGTGCGGCACGGCGAAATCCTCCACCAGGTGGTAGCGCGTCGCATGGATCGCCACCGGAGCGTCCGCCGAGGCGACCAGCGCCACGGTGAGTCGGTGCAGCTTCTCGCTGATCGAATCGTTCTGCTCGCCGAAGCGGATCAGCTCCGCCAGCTTCGTCTCGAGCAGCTTGTTCTTGTCGCGCAGGGTCAGCACCTGGCGCTCGGAGATGGGGATCGCCCGGCCACCGTGCGGATGCGGGACGAACAGGTTCTCCATCAGGTTCGAGTAGAGCTCGAAGAACTCCGGATGCTCCTGCAGGTAGGCCGCGACCTGCTCCGGCTTGATCTCTTCTTCCATACCTTCCCCCATCCCGTCTCGTTCGTTCAGGTGTCGATCGTACCTTCAAACACGGTGACTGCCGGCCCGGTCATGCGCACCGGCCTGCCTTCGCCGGCCCAGGCGATGGTGAGCACGCCGCCCCGGGTGTGCACATCGACCTGGGCATCGAGCAGCCCGCGCAGGTTGCCGGCGACCACCGCCGCGCACGCGCCGGTGCCGCAGGCGAGCGTCTCGCCCGCCCCGCGCTCGAACACCCGCAGGCGGACCGTGCGCCGGTCGAGCACCTGCATGAAGCCGGCATTGACCCGCTTCGGGAACCGCGGGTGGGATTCGATGCGTGCCCCCTGCTCCAGCACGGGGGCGACATCGACATCGGCCACCACCTGCACGGCATGGGGATTGCCCATCGACACCGCAGACACCTCCACCGCCCCGCCCTCAAGGTCGAGCAGGTAGACGTCGGCGCGCGCCGGCGCCACGAACGGGATCTCGGCCGGCTCGAGGCGCGGTGCGCCCATGTCGACCGTGACCCGGCCGTCATCCTCCATCCGCGGCGAGATGATGCCGGCCATCGTGCCGACCCGGATCTCGCGCTTGTCGGTCAGCCCCTTCTCGCGCACGAAGCGCACGAAGCAGCGCGCGCCGTTGCCGCACTGCTCGACCTCGCCGCCGTCGGCGTTGAATATCCGGTAGTGGAAGTCGGTGCCATCCAGGCGCGGTCGCTCGACCACCAGGATCTGGTCGCAACCGACGCCCAGGTGGCGATCGGCAATGCGCCGCCAGAGCGGCGGATCGAAGGCCAGCGGCTCGCGGGTGGCGTCGATGACGACGAAGTCGTTCCCGGCGCCATGCATCTTGGTGAAGGCCAGTTTCATCGCATCAAGTCTACATAGTCCCGGTACACGCAGCGATCCATGACCACCTCGATGCCGGCGTCCTGCGCGCGCCGCGCCGCCGCCTCGTCGACCACGCCGTCCTGCAGCCACAGGCGCTTCAGGCCGAGTGCGATGCAGTCGTCGACGATGCCGGCGACCGCGTCGGACTGCCGGAACACATCGACCAGGTCGATGTCCGCCAGCACCTGTGCCGGGATGTCGCGCAGCGTCGGATAGCAGGTCTCGCCCAGGATCGACGGCTGGCCAGGGTTCACCGGCACGATGCGATAGCCGAACGACTGCATCGATTTCGAGACGCCATGGCTTGGCCGGTCCGGCTTCGGTGACAGGCCGACCACGGCGATGGTTCGGGTTTCGCGCAGCAGCGCCCGCAGGCGGTCGACATCGGGATTGCTGAACATGCCATGCCTCCTCAATAGGGCGACGGTTCGCCCGGCGGACGGGTCTTGAACCGCTTGTGCAGCCAGTGGTACTGCGCCGGCATGCCGGCGACCAGGTCTTCGATCAGTGCATTCATCGCCCGCGCATCGGCGGCTTCGTCGGTCTCGCCCTGGCCGGAGGCACCGGTCCACGGCGGCAGTATGCGCACCCGGTAGCCGGCGCCACGTGGCAGCATTTCGGTCACGCATGGCAGCACCACCGCGCCGGTCAGACGCACGATGCGCGACAGCGCCGGCACAGTCGCTGCCTGGACACCGAAGAACGGCACGAACACCGAATCGCGCGCGCCGAGGTCCAGGTCGGGAAGGTAGTAGAGCGGCAAGCCGGTACGCATCGCGCGCAGCACAGGGCGCAGCCCCTGCTGCCGCGACACCATCGTCACCAACCCGAAGCGGTTGCGTTTCGCACGCAGGAAGGCATCGAACACGGGATCCTTCTGCAGGCTGTAGAAGGAGATCGCGGGGCGCTCGGCGGCCATCCGCTGTGCCCCGATGTCGAGCCCGACGAGATGCGGCGCAAGCAGCACGACCGGACGGCCGGCGCACCGGTCGAGGTGCTCCCAGCCTTCCACCTGCACGATGCGCATCAGCCGCTCGCGGCTCGACCACCAGGCGATGCCGCGGTCGAGCACGCTGCGGGTGAAGGCGGCGAAATGCGCGCGCGCCAGCCGCCGCCGCTCGTCCGCCGACAGCGCCGGGAAGCAAAGGGCAAGGTTCGTCAATGCCACCCGCCGCCGTTCCGTGGGCAGGAGGAACAGCATCACGCCTAGCCCGTGCCCGACCAGCGCCAGCAGCCGGAACGGCAGCAGGTGCAGCAGCCAGACCACCAGCAGCGCGAAGCGCGTACCCATCAGGCGGCCCCGTCCGGAGGGGGCGGCGCCCCGGCAGGCTGCTTGTACCGGTTGTAGCTCCACAGGTACTGGCCGGGATCGCGCGTGACCACCGCCTCGACCGCAGCATTGATGGCACGCGCTGCCAGCGCCGGGTCGTCGGGCAGTGGATCGGGCAGTGGATGGAATTCCAGTTCGTAGCCACGGGCGGCGGGCAGCCGGCGACCCACCGCCATCAGCACGGTCGCGCCGGTCGATCGCGCCAGGCGCGCGGCCAGCGTGATCGTGTAGGCAGGTCGGCCGAAGAAGGTCGCCCAGACGCCTTCGCCGACGCCGGGCGCCTGGTCAGGCAGCAATCCGACGGCCTGGCCGGCACGCAGCGCGCGCAGCATCGCCCGCACGCCCCCGAGGTCGGCGCCGACCAGCCCCACATGGCCGCGGCCGCGACCGGCGCGCACGATCGGGTCGAGCCAGGCCAGCTTCGGGCGCCGGTACATGACGGTGATCGGCCGCGCCATCCCGTACCACTGCGCGGTGATCTCGAATGCACCGAGATGGGGCGTCAGGAACAGGATCCCCCGGCCGCGGGCATGGGCCTGGTCCAGCAAGTGCTGGCCTTCGGTGACCCGCGCCCATCGGGCGAGCGTCGATTGCGGCCGCAACCAGAAGCAGGGCAGTTCGGCGATGGTGCGGCCGGCCCCTGCGATCGCGGCGCGCCGGATGCGGGCCAGTTCAGCGCCCTCGGCGATCCCGGCACGGGCCAGGTTTTCGCGCAGGCGATGCCTGTAACGGCGGTCGACTGCGTAGGCGACCCAGCCAAGCGCAGTGCCCAGCCAGTGCAGCACGCGCAGCGGCAGTCGGCCGAGCAGTTGGATCAGGAAGAGCAAAATGGATTTCTTGACATCGGAGTCGGGAGCGACTCTGCTATCCTAGCGCCCTTTTTGCTTGCATCCCGGGTTCGCGATCGCGTCAGCCTCGTGCGGAGTGCCGGGTCGCAGACCGTTTTCGTGTTCCGCAGGTTCCATTCCGCCAAGAACGGCGCGCTCCTCGCGCTCCGGCATCCTTTCCTCTACAGCAGACGGGTTTCCCAATGAGCGAATTTCTGTTTACCTCTGAATCGGTATCGGAAGGCCATCCGGACAAGGTCGCGGACGCGATCTCGGACGCAGCCCTCGATGCGATCCTGGCCCAGGACAAGCACGGACGGGTGGCCGCCGAGACGCTGGTGCACACCGGCCTGGTGGTGATGGCAGGTCAGGTGACCACCAGCGCGCAGGTCGACTACGCCCAGGTCGCACGCAAGGTCGTGCAGCGCATCGGCTACACCGATTCGGACATCGGCTTCGACTTCAAGAGCTGCGGCGTGCTGGTGTGCTACGACCAGCAGTCGGTGGACATCGCCGCCGGCGTCGATGAAGGCAAGGGTCTGGATCTCGACCAGGGCGCCGGCGACCAGGGCCTGATGTACGGCTTTGCCTGCGACGAGACGCCGGAACTGATGCCGATGCCGATCCACTACTCGCACCGGCTCATGGAGCGCCAGGCCGAGATGCGCCGCAACGGCAAGCTGCCGTGGCTGCGTCCGGATGCGAAGTCGCAGGTCACCATCAAGTATGTCGATGGTCGCCCGGTCGGCATCGACACGGTCGTCATCTCGACCCAGCACACCCCGGACATCTCGCACGAGCCGTTGACCGAGGCGGTGATCGAGGAGATCGTCAAGCCGGTGATCCCCGCCGAGCTGCTCAAGGGCGCACGCTACCTGATCAACCCGACCGGCCGCTTCGTCATCGGCGGCCCCCAGGGCGACACCGGCCTGACCGGTCGCAAGATCATCGTCGACACCTACGGCGGCTACTCGCGCCACGGTGGCGGCGCGTTCTCGGGCAAGGATCCGTCGAAGGTCGACCGCTCGGCCGCTTACGCCGGTCGCTATGTGGCGAAGAACATCGTCGCGGCGGGCCTGGCCAGCAAGTGCGAAGTGCAGGTCGCCTACGCGATCGGCGTCGCCAAGCCGGTCAGCGTGCTGGTCGAGACCTTCGGCACCGGCAAGATCGCCGACGAGAAGATCGCCAAGCTGGTCGAGCAGCACTTCGACCTGCGCCCGAAAGGCATCATCCACAGCCTCGACCTGCTGCGCCCGATCTACGAGAAGACGGCCGCCTACGGCCACTTCGGCCGCAACGAGCCCGAGTTCACGTGGGAGAAGACCGACAAGGCCGCCGCACTGAAGGCCGACGCCGGTATCTGACCTGCGCCGTCCTTTGGGAGGAAACAACGCCCCGCTTGCGGGGCGTTGTTGTTTGGCGCGCCCTGTTCAGGCTTCCAGCACCGCATGCACCGGGCAGCGGTCGAGCCGCGCCCGTCCGCCGAGCGCTCGCAGTTCCAGCAGGAAGGCTGCGCCCGCGACCTGCGCACCCAGCCGCTGCAACAGTTCGACCGCCGCCGCAGCGGTGCCTCCGGTCGCCAGCACGTCATCGACCAGCAGCACGCGCATGCCCGGGGGCAGGGCGTCACGATGGATCTCCAGCGCTGCGGTACCGTATTCCAGCGCGTAGCTGACCGATTCGACGCCTGCCGGGAGCTTCCCCGGCTTGCGCAGCGGCACGAACCCGGCCGACAGTTCACGGGCCACCAGCGCACCGAAGATGAAGCCGCGCGCCTCGATACCCGCGACCCTCGCGATACCGGCGCGGCGGAACGGGTCGGCCAGCCCCGAAGCGGCCCGCTGCAGCGCGGCCACATCGGCCATCAGCGGCGTGAGGTCACGGAAGGTCACGCCAGGGATCGGGAAATCCGGCACGGTCCGTACCAGCGCCAAGAGTTCATCATGCACACCTGCCATCGTCATCGCTCCTGAAACAACGCCGGCTCGCTCAAGAATCCGCCGCGCCGGCCGTAACCCCAAGGATATCGCTGACCTCTTTTTCATCTGAACGATGCTGAAACGAATCCCGGTCAGCCAACTGCGCATAGGCATGCACGTGCATGAATTGTGCGGTTCCTGGTTTGACCATCCCTTCTGGCGCACGAGTTTCCTGGTGAAGAAGGCCAGCGACCTCGAGAAGATCGTCGAAGGTGGTGTCCGGGAGGTCTGGATCGACGTATCGAAGGGCGCCGACCTGGAGCAACAGGCGGCAGACGCTCCGCAGCCGGTCCTGACGCGGGAGGAGGTCGACCTGCAGATCGACCGCGATCTGGCGCGCGCAGCAGAGGCGCGCATCCCGGCGCGCACGTCGATGGCGGCCGAGCTTGAACGTGCTGCGCGCATCTGCGATACCGCCAAGGGCGCGGTGATCTCGATGTTCTCCGAGGCGCGGATGGGGCGGGCGATCGACGCCGAAGGCGCGCTGGAACTGGTGGACGAGATCAGCGCATCGGTCGAGCGCAACCCGGGCGCGCTGGTCAGCCTCGCCCGGCTGAAGACGGCAGACGATTACACCTACCTGCATTCGGTCGCCGTCTGCGGGCTGATGATCTCGCTCGGGCGCCAGCTCGGGCTCGACGCACAGCAGCTGCGGGAGGCCGGATTCGCGGGCCTGTTGCACGACATGGGCAAGGCCCTGGTTCCGGTCGAAGTCCTGAACAAGCCCGGCAAGCTGACGGACAGCGAGTTCGCGATCGTGAAGAAACACCCTGAGCTCGGCCACGGGCTGCTGCTGGAGTCGGGGACGGTCGGTGCGATGGCGCTCGACGTCTGCCTGCACCACCACGAGAAGGTCGACGGCACCGGCTATCCGCACCGCCTGAACGGCGATGCGATCAGCCTGCACGCGAAGATGGGCGCGGTGTGCGACGTCTACGATGCGATCACCTCGAACCGACCGTACAAGGCGGGATGGAACCCGGCCGAGTCGATCCGCCGGATGGCGGAATGGGCCAACGGGCATTTCGACGAGCGCGTTTTCCATGCATTCGTGAAGAGCATCGGCATCTACCCGGTCGGATCGCTGGTGCGCATGGCATCCGGCAGGCTGGGCGTGGTGGTCGAGCAGAACGAGTCGACGCTGGTCAGCCCGCGGGTGAAGCTGTTCTTCTCCACCCGCGCCGATGCGCGTATCCCGCCCGAGGTCATCGACCTGTCTCGCCCGAGCGAGACCGACCGTATCGTCGGTCGGGAGGATGCGGAACGGTGGAGTTTCCGCGACCTCGACACGATCTGGGCGAGCGATACCGGCACCTTGCCGCGCACGAAGGCGGCCTGACCGCCCACCTCGCCGGTGTGCGAAACGCCTGGCGCACGGTCAGGAAGAAATGCCTGCAGGCGGCGGCGGAGCTGGGTTACACTCCGCCCGCTTCGAGGAGCGCTGCAGCAATCGCCTGCCGGCGGGTCACATGGACCCGCGCCGGACGTGTTTGCCAGGCTCGAGGCGGTCTGGTTCCTGCAACGGCGCTCGCAAACTTTTTTCTGAAAAGAAAGGGGGGCGCGAGATGAGCGCCGTACTGAAATCCGCCGTAGCCGAAGACTTCAAGGTAGCCGACCTTTCCCTGGCCGCATGGGGCGACAAGGAAATCGCGATCGCCGAGACCGAGATGCCCGGTCTGATGGCGATCCGTGAAGAGTTCAAGAGCCAGCAGCCGCTGCGTGGTGCCCGCATCACCGGCTCCCTGCACATGACCATCCAGACCGCCGTGCTGATCCAGACCCTGGAAGCACTGGGCGCGAAGGTGCGCTGGGCGTCATGCAACATCTATTCGACCCAGGACCACGCCGCAGCGGCCATCGCCGCCGCCGGCACGCCGGTGTTCGCGGTCAAGGGCGAGTCCCTGGCCGACTACTGGGACTACACCCACCGCATCTTCGAGTGGGCCGATGGCGGCTACACGAACATGATCCTCGACGACGGTGGTGACGCCACGCTGCTGCTGCACCTGGGCACGACCGCCGAGACCGATCCGTCGGTGCTGGTGAACCCGACCAGCGAGGAAGAGACCTGCCTGTTCGCCTCGATCAAGGCGACGCTGGCGAAGGATCCGAAGTGGTATTCGACCCGCCTGAAGCATGTGAAGGGCGTGACCGAAGAGACCACCACCGGCGTGCACCGCCTGTACCAGATGCACAAGGAAGGCCGCCTGGCGTTCCCCGGCATCAACGTCAACGACTCGGTCACCAAGTCGAAGTTCGACAACCTGTACGGCTGCCGCGAATCGCTGGTCGACGGCATCAAGCGTGCCACCGACGTGATGATCGCCGGCAAGGTCGCGGTCGTCGCCGGCTACGGCGACGTGGGCAAGGGCTCGGCCCAGGCGCTGCGTGCGCTGTCGGCACAGGTCTGGGTCACCGAAGTCGATCCGATCTGCGCACTGCAGGCGGCGATGGAAGGCTATCGCGTCGTGACCATGGACTACGCGGCCGACAAGGCCGACATCTTCGTCACCGCCACCGGCAACTTCCATGTGATCACCCATGACCACATGATGAAGATGAAGGACCAGGCCATCGTCTGCAACATCGGCCACTTCGACAACGAAATCGACGTCGCGGCGGTCGAGAAGTACAAGTGGGAAGAGATCAAGCCCCAGGTCGATCACATCATCTTCCCGGACGGCAAGCGGATCATCATGCTGGCCAAGGGCCGACTGGTGAACCTGGGTTGCGGCACGGGCCATCCGTCCTACGTGATGAGCTCGTCGTTCGCCAACCAGACGATCGCCCAGATCGAGCTGTTCACCCAGACCGACAAGTACCCGGTCGGCGTCTACGTGCTGCCCAAGCACCTCGACGAGAAGGTCGCACGCCTGCAGCTGAAGAAGCTGAATGCGCAGTTGACGGAACTGACCGATACGCAGGCCCGCTACATCGGCGTGCAGAAGGAAGGTCCGTACAAGCAGGAGCAGTACCGCTACTGATCGCGGCCACCGCCCCGGCCTGCCGTGCCGGGGCGGTGATTCCGCCATCCTGCGTGCCGGGCACCCGGACCGACGGATCCGCTGCGGCAGGCCACCACCACGGCCGGTTGAAGGACCACACATGCAGAACCAGCGCACATTCGATCGGACGTTCAGCTTCGAATTCTTCCCCCCCAAGACGCCCGAGGGCGTGGCCAAGCTGCGCGCGACGCGCGAACAGCTCGCCCAGCTCAAGCCGAAGTTCTTCTCGGTGACCTTCGGCGCCGGTGGTTCGACCCGCGACCGGACGCTCGAGACGGTGGTCGAGATCCAGTCCTCCGGTAACGAGGCGGCTCCCCATCTGTCCTGCATCGGATCGACGCGCGAGAACATCACCGCGATCCTCGAGCAATACAAGGCCAACGGCATCCGCCACATCGTCGCGCTGCGCGGCGACCTGCCGTCGGGCACCGTTGATGCCGGCGAGTTCCGCTATGCGAACGAACTGGTCGCGTTCATCCGCCAGCAGACCGGCGACTGGTTCCATATCGAAGTGGCAGCCTATCCCGAGACGCATCCGCAGGCCCGTTCGCCGAAGGACGATCTCGACAACTTCAAGCGCAAGGTCGACGCCGGCGCGAACTCTGCGATCACCCAGTACTTCTTCAACAACGACGCCTATTTCGACTTCGTCGATCGCTGCGAGGCCGCCGGCGTGAAGATCCCGATCGTGCCGGGCATCATGCCGATCGGCAACTACACCCAGCTCGCCCGCTTCTCGGAGATGTGCGGTGCCGACATCCCGCGCTGGATGCGGCTGCGGCTGCAGGAGTTCGGCGACGACAAGGCGTCGATCCGCGCATTCGGGCTGGACGTGATCACCGACATGTGCGACCGGCTGCTGCAGGCCGGCGCGCCCGGGCTGCACTTCTACTCGCTCAACCAGGCCGGACTGACGACCACCATCTGGCAGCGTCTCGGGTTGTAGCCCCCCCCGGTTCAGGCCGCGCGATCCGGTGCGGATCGGCGGCTGATCCCTGGTCAGCGCACCATCGAGAAGCGCACTGTCTCCTCGCTCTCCAGCGACGAATGCCCGAACGAGATACGGCCGCGGCTACGCAGCATCACTTCTTCGCGCAGCAGCACGATCTCGGGCTCACCGTCGAAGGTGATGAAGGTGCCGTTGGTGCTCTGGTCGATCAGGAAGAACTTGTCGCGGCGGCGCTCGATTCGGGCATGCTGGCGCGACGCCTTACGGTCGGCGACCACGATCGCACAGCGTGGATCGCGTCCGAGCACCACGCCGGGATGCGCGAGGTCCAGGACCAGTGCGAACTCGCCGCGCTCCAGGCGCAGCGAGCGGGGCATGATCATCGAGATGCTCGGCGTGTTCGTCTGCATCGTGATCGCCATGGTCAGGTCTTCGCTCGCCTGCCAGATCACCTCGAACACGGAGATCGCCTCGCCCTTGCCCTTCACCGCCAGCGCCGCAATCTCGCGGGTGGAGAGGCGCAGCAGGTCGGGCAGCCGGGCGACCGTCGCGCCGGTCGTCATGATCTGGTTGGCCTTGGCGATCTGGGTCATGCGCGAGGCGACGTTGACCGTATCGCCGAACAGGTCCCCATTCTCCTCGATCACGGCACCTGCATGGAAGCCGACCCGGATCGCACGCGAATGGGCACTGGGCTGGATCTGGGAATCGGGCACCGGCTCGCTGGACAACTCGCTCACCCGGATCTGCATCTCGGTGGCCGCAAGATAGGCATGCTCCGCATCCGGGAACACGCACATGATCTCGTCGCCGATGATCTTCACCACACGCCCGCGCGAGTCGACGGCCGCCTCGCGCATGCAGAGCAGGCAGGCGTCGATCAGCTTCTTCGCCGCCTGGTCACCGAACAGTTCGTACAGTCGCGTGCTGCCGGCGACATCGGCGAACAGGATGGCCGGCGGACCTGGATCTCGGGGCTGGATGGAATCGTCGTTCACGTCGTTGCACGCGTCCTAGGGCGGAGTCGCCTGCTGGCGACACCCCATGCGAGCCCGGGTTGCCGGGTCGGGAAAGGCGATCAGGAACTACCCCCCCAAGAGTAGCGCCGTCAGGGCCCGGCGGGTAGTCCCCGGGACCATGGCCGGTACATGCGCGTGCCCGAAACACAAAGGGCCCACCGTCGGTGAGCCCCTGTGTGGTGCAGATCCAGCCTCGGTCAGGCGGCGCGGACGACCTTGGCGCGGTCCTTCTTCTGCTGCGCAATGCTGGCGTGCAGCGTGGCGTAAGCAGCATGGGCCGCACCCTGTGCCTCGCCGACATGGATCTTCGCGCCCTGGTCGGACATCGCCTGATCCAGCGCCGACAGGCACAGCATCACGTTCTCGGTGCGGCACGAATAACCCATCAGGCCGATGCGCCAGATCTTGCCAGCCAGCGGACCAAGACCAGCGCCGATCTCGAGGTTGTACTCGTTCAGCAGGTCGCGGCGTACCTTCGCCTCGTCGATGCCTTCCGGGCACAGCACCGCATTCATCTGCGGAAGCTGGTACTCGGGCTTGACGAGGAAGTGCAGGCCCATCGACTCCAGCCCCGCCTTCAGGGCAAGGTGGTGGCGCGTGGCGCGGGCCCAGCTGTTCTCCAGGCCTTCCTCGCGGATCAGGACCAGCGCCTCGTGCAGCGCGAACAGTGCGTTGGTCGGGGCGGTGTGGTGGTAGGTACGTACCGGCGCGGTGCTGGTGCCACCGCCGCCGCCGTTCCAGTAGCTGTGCAGCAGGTTCATGTCCATGAACCAGCTGTGGATCTTGTCCTTGCGCTTCTTCACGTGCTCGACCACGCGCTCGTTGAACGACACCGGCGACAGGCCGGGCGTGCAGGACAGGCACTTCTGGCTGCCCGAGTAGATGGCGTCGATGCCCCACTCGTCGACCAGTACCGGGACGCCGGCGAGCGAGGTCACCGCGTCGACGATGGTCAGCGCGCCGTACTTGTGGGCGATCTCGACCAGGGTCTTCGCGTCGGAGCGCGCGCCGGTGGAGGTCTCGGCATGCACGAACGCGACGACCTTGGTGTCGGGGTTGGCCTTCAGCGCGTCCTCGAGCTTCTGCGGGTCGACCGGCTCGCCCCAGGCGTCGTCGATGACGACCGGGATGCCGCCGCAGCGCTCGACGTTCTCGACCATCCGGCCGCCGAACACACCGTTGCGGCAGACGATCACCTTGTCGCCAGGGGCGACCATGTTCACGAAGCAGTACTCCATTCCGACCGAACCCGGGCCGGAGGCGGGGAAGGTCAGCGCATTCTTCGTCTGGTAGACGTAGCGCAGCAGCGACTTCAGCTCCTCCATCATCTCGATGAACACCGGGTCGAGGTAGCCGATCGCCGGCTGGCTCATGGTGGTCAGCACGCGCGGGTGGATCTCGGTCGGGCCAGGCCCCATCAGCGTGCGCTGCGGCGGATGGAACGAAGTGATGCGCTTGGACGGTGCGTACTGGAGACTCATCGTGTCACTCCCTTGGAGGGTGGACCCGAACGGACCTTCGCCGTCGGGGCGAGATTTGAGCTTGATCGGCTTGCGGCTGCTCGCTTCAGCCACAACCTCGGATGCGGTGATGCGACCGTTGGTCGCCAGTTCGATCTCGGTGCCCCAGCGGGCGGGGACGTATCCCACCTTGATCCAGTGACTGACCACGGCACGATCGAGCTGGAGCCGGCGCGCCACTTCGGCCTGGGTGCCGAACAGGGCAACCAGGCGCGACGCGCAGTTTTCCGGCTGGGTTTCGATTGACATGCCGCAATCGTAGCTCGTCAAACTGATTTTGACAACATCGATAGTCATGAACGGTCCGCGTCCGCATTGCTGACTGCGCGTCCTGCTCGCTTGGCTATGATGACGACCACACCGTCTCCAAAGGGTTACCGGCGATGAATGAAGCCGCGAAATGGACTGATTACTACTCACGCCTCGACTCACTGATGGCGCCGAACGAGTACCTGCTGAAGATGTTGCTAGGCCGCTACGCAGGCAAGGTCGACCTTATCGGCGACGCGTCCTGGCGTACGGCGTTCCGCGGACGTCGCGTGCTCGACATGTCCTGTGGCGACGGACGCAACATCGTCCTGCTGCACAAGCTCGGTTTCGACATCAGCGCCACCGAGATTTCAGACGAAATCTGCGACAGCGTGCAGCGCAACCTCGAGAACTCGGGCATCGACCTGGCGCGCGATCGGTTGCGCACCGGCACCAATGCCACGGTGCCCTTCGACAGCGCGCGCTTCGACTTCGTCATCTCCTGGAACGCGGTCTATTACCTGGATGACGAATCGGACACCATCGACCGAGCGCTCGGCGAGGTCGCGCGGGTGCTGCAACCGGGAGGCTGGTTCATCTGCAGTGTGCCCGGACCCCGGTGCTATTCCGTATTGGGCGCCCACCCGCTGGGGGGGTCCCGCGTGCGCCTGGAACCCGCGGTCAACGCCAACTGGGGCGGCGGCCTGCAGAAGGGCACGATCTACCACCTATTCCGGGATCCGGCTGAAGTCGAGCGCGCACTAGCACCGATGTTCGAACCGGTCCAGGTGTCGGAACTGCACTGGGACGGCTTCGGGGTGCCGCTGCACTACTTCATCTTTGCGGCTCGACGGCGTCCGGGATAGTCCCTCTCGGCCCGCTCCTCCGCCGCCACGGCAATCGGGAACCGTGCGAATGACGGTGCGGCATCCTGCTGCACCGACGAGTCGATCGCCCGCTCGAGTTCGCTGTCGACGTCGAACGCCTGGTCGCCTGAATCGGGCGCCTCACCGGTCGCCGCCACCGCCGCGAAGTCGAACAACGCCCGGTCGAGCAGGTGCGACGGCACCACGTTCATCAGGCTGCGGAAGATGGTCTCGACCCGCCCGGGGTTGCGCTTGTCCCATTCGCGCAGCATCGCCTTCACCTGCTTGCGCTGCAGCGTTTCCTGCGACCCGCACAGGTCGCACGGAATGATCGGGAACTCGCGCAACTGCGCATAGGCTTCGAGGTCGTCCTCGGCCGCGTAGGCGAGCGGCCGGATGACCACGTGCTTCCCGTCATCGGATACCAGCTTGGGCGGCATCGACTTCAGCTTGCCGCCGAAGAACAGGTTCAGGAAGAACGTCTCGAGGATGTCGTCGCGATGGTGGCCAAGCGCGATCTTCGTGGCGCCCAGTTCCGAGGCAACCCGGTACAGCACGCCCCGGCGCAGGCGCGAGCAGAGCGAGCACATCGTCTTGCCCTCGGGGATCACCCGCTTGACGATGGAATAGGTGTCCTGCACCTCGATCCGGAACGGTATGCCGAGCGTGGTCAGGTAGTCCGGCAGGATGTGCTCCGGGAAGCCGGGGTGACGCTGGTCGAGGTTGACCGCGACGATCTCGAAATCGATCGGCGCGCGCTCGCGCAGCTTCATCAGGATGTCGAGCAGGCCGTAGCTGTCCTTGCCGCCGGACAGGCAGACCATCACCCGGTCGCCGGCCTCGATCATCCCGAAGTCGCCGATCGCCTGGCCGGTCAACCGGCACAGGCGCTTCTCGAGCTTGATCGATTCGCGCCGCTGGCGCTCAAGCAGCTTCGGGTCGGGTGCATTCATGTCAGTCGACGATGTAAAGAGTCGCCCCGACATCGGTCGACGAGCGATGGGCCTCGGCGCGATCGGCCACGTGGTAGCTCATGCCCGGGGTCAGCGTGAACGTGCGGCCATCCTGCAGTTCGGTGTCGAGCTGGCCGGCGATACAGAACAGGATGTGTCCCTTGCGGCACCAGTGGTCGGCCATGTAGCCGGGAGAGTACTCGACCACCCGCACCCGGATGCCGCCGAACTCGCGGGTGCGCCAGTAGGCGGTGCCGGTCGTGCCGTCGTGCTCGGTGCGCTCGACCTTGTTCCAGTCGGTGGTGCCGAACGGGATACCGGACATTTCCATGGCTTCAGATGTGCACGTTGCGGCCGCCATCGACCGCAAGGATCTGGCCGGTGATGTACGGCGCATCGTTCACCAGGAAGTTCACCGCGCGCGCGATGTCCTCCGGCTCGCCCACCCGCTTGAGCAGGCTGGAGCTGATGATGCGCTGGCGCGACACCTCGTCCTGCCACTCGCCGTCCTCCGGCCACATGATCGCCCCTGGCGCGACCGCGTTGACCCGGACGTCGGGCCCGAGCTCGCGCGCCAGCGATCGGGTCAGCGTGACCAGTCCGCCCTTGGCCGCGTTGTAGACCAGGTAATTCTTCAACGGCCGCTCGGCATGGATGTCGACGATATTGACGATGCAGCCGTGCGACCGCCGCAGGTGCGGCGCCGCGGCCTGCGACAGGAACAGCGGGGCCTTCAGGTTCGTGCCCATCAGGTCATCCCAGGCCTGTTCGGTGACCTCGCCGACCGGGGTGGCATAGAAGCTCGACGCATTGTTGACCAGCACGTCGAGGCGGCCGAAGCGTTCGACCGTGTCGTTCACCAGCGACGGCAGGCTCGACAGTTTCAGGATGTCGGCGCGCGTGAGCGCGACGGAATCGGCCCGGATCGCGTTCAGCTCGTCCTGAAGCGCGTGCGCTTCCGTCGAGGAACTGCGATAGTGCACCATCAGGTTCGCGCCGGCGGCGTGCAGCGAGCGGCAGATGGCGGCTCCCACACGCTTGGCTCCGCCCGTGATCAGAACGACCTGTCCCTGCACCGCTGCACGCTCCCGTAGTCCGAACCACATATTACCTCGCGCCCATGCAATCCACCCTGCGCCCGCTCTCGACCCTGCCGGAACCGGCACCGGAGGCGCTCGCTGCCAGCCGCGCCCTCGCCGGGGAGATCGAAGGCGCGATCGTGGCGGCCGGCGGTGCGATCGATTTCTCGCGCTACATGGAACTGGCGTTGTACGCACCCGGCCTGGGCTACTACACCGGCGGCGCGCGCAAGTTCGGCGCGGACGGCGATTTCACCACCGCACCGGAACTGACGCCGCTGTTCGGCCAGACGCTCGCCCGCACGCTGGCCCCGGTGCTGCGCGAGCCCGGCAGCGAGCTGGTTGAACTCGGCGCCGGCACCGGCCGCCTGGCCTGCGACCTGCTCGACGCGCTGCAGGAACTCGATGCCCTGCCGGCGCACTATTCGATCCTCGAGCTGAGCGGCGAGCTGCGCGTCCGGCAGCACGAAGCGATCGCGGCACGGCACCCGGGCCTGATGGCGCGGGTACGCTGGCTCGACGCGCTGCCGCCCTCGGTGCACGGCGCGATCGTCGCCAACGAGGTGCTCGACGTGGTACCGGTGCACCTGGTGCACTGGACGCCGGACGGTCCGAAGGAACGCTGCGTCACCGTGCCGGCGGCAGGCCCCGGCACGCCGCCCTCCCTCGCGCCGGACGCCGCACGGTGTGCGGCATTCGCGTGGACGGACAGGCCGATCGCAGACCAGGCCCTGGCGGCGGCGATCGAACGGCTGCCGGTGCCGCGCACGGCCGACGGGTACGTGTCCGAAGTGGCGCCGGCCGCAGCCGCCCTGGCCGCATCGCTGGTCGAGCGGCTGCAGCGCGGCATCGCGCTGTTCATCGACTACGGT
Organism: Betaproteobacteria bacterium; assembly: GCA_947458265.1. Taxonomy (GTDB): domain Bacteria; phylum Pseudomonadota; class Gammaproteobacteria; order Burkholderiales; family CAIKXV01; genus CAIKXV01. The sequence continues at coordinate 8,596 of CANGYF010000025.1, read as the reverse complement.
TTCGGCCGAGGCGAGTACTACCATCCGCAGCGGCGGCAAGGCACGCTGATGTGCCACTATCGGCAACATGCCCACACCGATCCCTTCTTCCTGCCAGGCCTGCAGGACATCACTGCCCATGTGGATTTCACCGCGATCGCAGAAGCCGCCGTCGACGCTGGAGGCCGGCTTGCCGGCTACACCACCCAGGCGCATTTCCTCCTGGATGCGGGCCTTGCCGGGCTTCTTGGCCGGACACCGGCCGACCAGCCGGGCCGTTACCTGCCTCAGGCGGCCGCTGCGCAGCGACTGCTTTCGCCGGCCGAGATGGGCGAGCTGTTCAAGGTGATGACGATCGCCCGCGACTGCGACCTCGCGCTGCCCGGGCTCGGGGCCCGCGACCTGTCGCGGCTGTTGTGAGGCGGGCCCGGCGATGACCAGCACGGGGCGGGGGATCGGCCGCAGCAGCGTGGTCGCCGGCCTGCTGCTGCTTGTGGCTGGCGCAGTCGTCGGCTGGATGCAATGGCGCGGCCCGGCCGTCGAGGTCGCGCGGGCGGAGGAAGCGCCGATCGTCCATGCGATCGTGGTCAGCGGGCGGGTACAGGCGCCGAACCGGATCGAGATCGGATCGGTGATCACCGGGCGCGTGGTCGGCGTGCGTGTCGTCGAAGGTGACAGGGTCGAGGCCGGCCAGCCGCTGATCGATCTCGATGCGCAGGAGCTGCGCGCCGGCGTGGCCCAGGCACAGGCGGCCGAATCGACCGCGCGCACCCGCGTGGCCAGCGTCGGCGAACTGGCGCTGCCGCAGTCGACCGATGCACTGGCCCAGGCCGAGGCGCAGCTGCGCTTCGCGGAAGCCGATGTCCAGCGCCAGCGCGCGCTGCGCGACAAGGGCTTCATCAGCGATGCCCGCCTGGACGATTCGGAACGCCTGGTCGCGCTGGCGCGCAGCCAGGTCGAGTCCGCACGGACGCAGCGACGCGCCCAGGGTGCCGGTGGCGTGGCGGCGCGCGAAGCCACCGTGCGACTGCGCGAGGCGGTCGCGGCGCGCGAACTGGCAGAGGCGAAGCTGGCGCAGACCGTGATCCGGGCGTCGGTGCCGGGCACGGTGCTGGTGCGCAGCGTCGAGCCGGGCGACATCGTGACCTCCGCCAGGCGGCTGCTGGTGGTCGCCTCGCGTGGCGAGACCCGCCTGACCGCACAAATCGATGAGAAGAACCTGCCGTGGCTGCGCGAAGGCAGCCGCGCCATCGCTTCCAGCGATGCCTTCCCAGGAGAGAAGTTCGACGCGGTGCTGTACTACGTCAGCCCGGGCGTGGACACCTCGCGCGGCTCGGTAGAGGCGCGCTTCCGGGTCGATTCACCGCCACCCTACCTGCGTGCCGACATGACCGTTTCGATCGACATCGAGGTCGCGCGCAAGGACCGCGCGCGCGTGATCCCGGCCGCGGCGGTGCGCGAAGCCGAAGGCGGTGCGACGGTGCAGCGCCTGGACGGCGGCCGCCTGGCGACGGTGCCTGTCACCCTCGGCATCCGCGGCGGCGCGAAGGTCGAGGTGCTGTCCGGGCTCGAAGCCGGCGACACGGTAGTGCTCACCCGCGGCCTGAAGGACGGCTCGCGGGTACGCGTCCGGTGAGCGGCGACCAGGGCCACTGCTGATGCGCTTCGAATGGATCGTCGCCTTGCGCTTCCTGCGCGAAGGCGGCCTGCAGACCGCGCTGATCGTGGTCGGTGCCGCGCTGGGCATCTCGTTCATCGTGTTCATCACCGGCTTCCTGGGCGAGCTTCAGCGCGACATCGTGCAGCGTACGCTCGGCGTGCAACCGCACGTGACGATCAAGCCGCTCGAGGAAGTCGCGCGCCCGCTGCGCCCCGAGCGTGCGCAGGGCGATGCGCCGCTGGTGTTGTCCGACGTGCAGCCGCGCGGCCAGCGGCTGCGCTCGATCGACCAGTGGCAGGCAACGGTTGCCCAGCTGCGGGAGAACGGCGACGTGCGCGCAATCTCGCCACTGGCTGCAGGGCCGGGGCTGGTCACCCGTGGCGACTCGAACAAGTCGCTGACCATCGTGGGCATCGTCGCCGAACCGTATGCCGCGGTCACCCGCCTCGACCAGAAGCTGGTCGAAGGCCGGCTGCAGGTCGATCCCGGCGACGTACTGCTCGGCCGCGACCTCGCCGAGGACCTCGGTGTCGGCATCGGCGACACCGTGCGGCTGTCCACGCCGAGTTCCAGCGGCGACACCTACCGGGTGCGCGGCATCTTCGACCTCGGCGCAAAGAACCTGAACCAGCTCTATGCCTACGTCGGGCTGGCTACCGCACAGGCCCTGCATGCCCTGCCTGGCGGCGTCACCAGCATCGAGGTCACGGTGGACGATCTCTGGGATGCGGAGCGCGTCGCGACCGACCTGGCGCGCACCATCCCGCACCTGGTCGAGAGCTGGATACGCACCAACCGCCAGCTGATGGTCGCGCTGTCGAACCAGACGCTGATGACCCGGATGATCCGCATGTGCTTCGGCCTGGTGGTGGCCATCGGCGTGGCCAGCGTGCTGATGGTCGCGGTGGTGCAGAAGACGCGCGAGATCGGCATCCTGCGCGCGATGGGCACCACCCGCGGACGCGTGCTGCGGGTGTTCCTGCTGCAGGGCGCGATCATCGGGCTGATCGGCTCGGTGCTCGGCTGCGCCCTCGGCTATGCACTGGCGCGGTTCATGAGCGGGGTGCTCACTTCGGCCGACGGCGCGCGGCTGTTCACCGCGCATGTCGACCTGCCGCTCTACCTGTACACGACCGTCGGCGCGATCCTTCTCGGCGTGATCGCCGCGGCGCTGCCGGCACGCCGCGCCTCGCGCCTGGACCCGGCGCAGGCGATACGGATGTGAGCGCGCGCATGCCGGCCGCCACCGCGCCCGTCGTGTCGATGTCGGGCGTACGCAAGCGCTTCAACGAAGGACTGCCGAACGAGACCGAAGTGCTGCACGGCATCGACCTCGCGGTGCGCCCGGGCGAGTTTGCCGCACTCATCGGACCATCGGGCTCGGGCAAGAGCACGCTGCTCAACCTGATCGGCCTGCTCGATCGCCCGAGTGCCGGCGAGTACCTGCTCAAGGGCGTGTCGATCGGCAGCGCCAGCGATGACGAGCGCACCCGCGCACGCCTCGACACGCTCGGGTTCGTGTTCCAGTTCCACCACCTGCTGCCCGGGTTCAGCGCGCTGGAGAACGTGATGCTGCCCGGGCTGATGCGCGATGGCGCCTTCACACGCAGCCAGCGCGAAAATGCGCGCGAGCTGCTCGCCTCGGTCGGGCTGTCCGGCGCCTTCGACAAGCGGCCCGGTGAGCTGTCGGGCGGCATGCAGCAGCGGGTTGCGATCGCACGCGCACTGGCGCTCGCGCCCGACCTGGTGCTCGCCGACGAGCCGACCGGCAACCTGGACACGCACAGCGCAGACGAGGCGTTCGCGCTGCTGCGCCGGTTCAACGCAGAGCGCGGCTGCGCATTCATCATCGTCACACACGACCCGCGCCTGGCCGCGCGCTGCGACCGGGTGATCGAACTGCGCGATGGCTCGGTGGAGCGAGACGGGCCGGTCGTTGCCGCCGGCCCGCCGGGCTGATCGATCAGGACCGGAGGACCAGCGCTGCCTGCGGCAGGCGCGGTCATGCCTGATGGAGGTCGGGGCGCCGTCATGAGATGATTCATCAGGTCTACGATTGGCATGTGGATTGCTTTTCAATGCCACCATCCCAACCAACAGAAACAGTCGAGTCAGCCCATGCTCAAGTCATCCATCAGTCAAGCCCTGTCCCGCGTCCTTCCATTCCGCCAGGTCGCAGCGGTCGCCGCGCTGGCCCTGCTCGCGATGCCGCTCCAGGCCCAGCCCTGGAAACCGAGCCGCACCGTCGAACTGGTGGTGTTCGCCTCGCCTGGCGGTGGCAACGACAAGGCGGCACGCGCACTGCAGAAGATCTGGGCCGACAACAAGATCGTCGATGCCGTCGTCGCCAACCGCGTAGGCGGCGGCGGCACGCTCGCCTACACCTACGTTAGCCAGAAGACCGGTGACGGCCACTACATCGCGATCGCCCAGGCGGGCATCCTCACCAACCAGCTCGCCGGGCGTACCACGCTCACCTACAACGACATGACCGTGCTGCCGTACATCGGCACCGAGCCTGTGTCGCTGTCGGTACGCACCGAGTCACCGATCAAGACGCTCAAGGACTTCGCCGACCGTCTGCGCAAGGATCCGGCCTCGCTCACCATCTCGCCCGGCAGCACGCTGGCCAGCACCAACCATTTCGTGGTCGCACTGCTTGCGCGCGCGGTCGGCTCCGACCCGCGCAAGCTGCGCATGGTCACCTTCGGCGGCGGCGCCGAGGCGGCCACCAACGTGCTGGGCGGCCACATCGACGCGATGGTCAATGCCTCCAACAACGCCGTGCCGCACATGCAGTCGGGCAGGATGCGCATCCTCGGCATCGCCTCGCCCAAGCGCGTGGCCAGCCTGCCAGACGTGCCGACCTTCCGCGAGATGGGCTTCGACGTGATCCAGGACAGCTGGTACATGTTCGTCGGACCGCGCGGCATGACCCAGGCGCAGATCGACTTCTGGGACGACGTGTTCGCGCGCACCATGAAGACGCCCGAGTGGAAGAAGTTCGTCGCCGAGAACGGCTGGGAGTACGGCTTCATGAACGCGCGCGACACCGCCGCGTTCATGAAGAAGGAGCACGAGGAAGCGCGCAGCATCATGTCGGACCTCGGCGCATTGAAGGCCGGACAGTGATGAACCTCCGTTGAACGCATCCTCCGCGCAACCCGCGGCGCCGGCCCCGGCGCCGCGCCGCATGCCCGTAGTGCTGCTGCTGGTCGCCACGCTGGCGACCGCGGCGGCCTACCTGCGCGCCACGCTGGCGCTGCCGTACCCGGAACTGGCTGACCCGCTGGGGCCGAAGATCTTCCCGATCCTGGTCAGCGGTGGACTTTTCCTGTGTGCGCTGCTGATGGTGGTCGACCTCTGGCGCACGCGCGACGGCAGGGTACCGGTGCTGCTGGAGGGCAACGAGCCGTTCGACCTGCGCTCCACGCTGATGGTGGCAGGCATCACGGCATGGACTGCGCTGTACTTCTTCATGTTCGAGCGGGCCGGGTTCGTGCCCTCCACCGCCGTATTCCTGGCCGGCCTGATGTCCGTGTTCAACGCCGGCCACAGGGTCGCCAACCTGTGCACGGCAGCCGGCTTCACCATCGGCGCATGGGTGCTGTTCACGCGCGTGCTCTCGGTGCGGCTGCCACAGGGCATCATGCCCTTCTGACGCGGGAACGACGCCACCCTTGGACGCCTTCGGCCACCTGCTGCACGGCTTCTCGGTAGCGGCCCAGCCGCTCAACCTCGCCTATGTCTTCCTCGGTTGCCTGCTAGGCACGGTGATCGGGGTGCTGCCCGGCATCGGCCCCGCCGCCGCGATCGCGCTGCTGCTGCCGATCACCTACGGCATCGAGCCGACCTCCTCGCTGATCATGCTGTGCGGCATCTACTACGGCGCGATGTATGGCGGCTCGACCACCTCGATCCTGATCAACACCCCGGGCGAGTCCTCGTCGGTGATGACCGCGCTTGACGGCTACGCGATGGCGCGCAGCGGCCGCGCCGGCGCGGCGCTCGCGATCTCGGCGATCGCCTCGTTCGTCGCGGGCACGATATCGGTGGTGCTGCTGTCGCTGCTCGCGGTCCCGCTGGCCGGTTTTGCGCTCAAGTTCGGCCCGGCCGAGTACTTCACGCTGATGCTGTTCGCGATGACCTCGGTCGCCGCACTCACCGGGCCGTCGCTGGCCAAGGGCCTGCTGTCGATGTTCCTCGGGCTGATGTTCGCCACCATCGGCATCGACCTGCAGAGCGGACAGCAGCGCTTCACCTTCGACCTGCCCGAACTGCAGGACGGCATCGGCTTCATCGTGGTGGTGGTCGGCCTGTTCGCGATCGCCGAGGTGTTCTCAGGCCTGGAAAACCTGCTCAAGGGACGATCGGAGATCATCCGCATGTCCGGCAGCCTGTGGCTCACCCGCGACGAATGGCGGCGCTCGGTAATGCCGATCCTGCGCGGCACCGGCATCGGCTTCTTCAAGGGCGTGCTGCCCGGCGCCGGCGCGACCATCGCCACCATCCTTTCCTACAGCGTCGAGCGCATGCTCTCGCGCGACAAGGCGAAGTTCGGCACCGGCATGATCGAAGGCGTGGCGGGGCCGGAGGCGGCGAACAATGCCTCCACCGGCGGCGCGATGGTGCCACTGCTCACGCTGGGCGTGCCGGGCTCGGGTTCCACCGCCGTGCTGCTCGCGGCGTTCATCATGTACGGGCTGCAGCCGGGGCCGCTGCTGTTCGAGAAGCGTCCGGACCTGGTCTGGGGCCTGATCGCCAGCATGTACATCGGCAACCTGGTGCTGCTGATACTGAACCTGCCACTGGTCGGCGTATTCGTGCGCCTGCTCTACATCCCGATCGGCCTGCTGCTGCCGATGGTGGTCTCGATCTCCGCGATCGGCATCTTCGCGGTCAACGGCAACATCTTCGAGCTCTACATGGCGCTGGGCTTCGGGGTGATCGGCTATGTATTCCGCAAGATGGCGATCCCGGTCGCCCCGCTCGTGCTGTCGCTGGTGCTCGGTGGCATGATGGAACAGTCGTTCCGGCAGGCGATGACGATCTCGGGCGCGGATCCCGGCGTGTTCGTGCGCAGCCCGATCTGCATCGCGTTGCTGGCGGCCAGCACGATCGCCCTTTCGATCCCGTTCATCGCGCCGCTGCTTCGCCGGTTCGCCGCAGCACGGGTCGCGGCCTGACACGACGGCCGGTCACGGAGAAGCGCGCCGCGCTGTTCCCGGTCGCGCTGACGCGCATCGATGGCAGCCCAGCTCAGCCGGCGTGCCAGGCGCGGCCGACCCGCTCGACCCAGTCGGCGAACGCGCAGTGGATCGCCGCCCGGTCGCGCGTGGCCACGAAGCCATGGTCCGCCTCGAAGCGCTGCACCGCCATCAGGCTGCGTGCGCGATCGGTGTAGTGCACGTTCGGCGTCTCGCCTGCGCGCGCGATGCGATGCCGGAACCCGGGGAAGCGCGCCGCCAGCACCTCGCACCAGGCGGCGATGTCGCCGCTCCAGTCGATGCCGGCGCTGAGGTTGTAGACGAAGTGCGGCAGCGCCGGCGCGTCGGCGAGCATCACCAGCGCGCGGCCGACGTCCGGGCTGTAGACCCAGTCGCGCGTGCATTCGTCGGCCGGCAGCACCGCTTCGCCACCGGCGACCGCGATGCGCGCGAGCTGGGAGTGCGGACCGAAGTTGTCACGCACGCCCTGCGCATGGGAGGACCCATCGCGCTCCCAGGGGCCGATCAGCGTGCCCAGCCGGGTGCAGGCCACCTCCATCTGCCACAGTTCGGCCAGCCGGCGCGCGGTGCGCTCGGCCGCGTACTTGGTGGTCGCATAGAGCGTGGTGGGCAGCACCGGCGTGGCGTCTTCCTGCATCAGTCCGGGCCGGTACAGCGATTCGCCGTAGGCGGCGCCGGAACTGGTAACCACCACCCGCCGTACCGACGCACGCCGGGCCGCCTCCAGCAGACCGATGGTGCCAAGCACGTTCACCTGAAACACGCGCTGCGGTTCGGACGCCTCGCGCGCCGGACCTGAGGTCACCGCCGCGGTATGGATCACCGCCTCGATCGGCGCGGCATGGAACGCCCGGTCGAGCGCGCCGGCGTCCATCAGGTCGCCATCGACGGCATGGATCCTGCCCGGCAGCGCCGACAGTTCCGCCGCCGCCACCGGCGGCGGGAGGATACGGTCGAACGTCACCACCTCGCGCCCGGCCCGCGCCAGCGCCTCCACCACGTTGAGCCCGACATAGCCGCTGCCACCAGTCACCAGTATCGCCATCGCCATCCTCCCGTTGCCTGCCGCGCCGGCGCTTCTTCGCACGCCGGCGCGATCGAGCATCGATGTTACCCGCGCGGCGGGCGATAATCGGCACATGATCCGCCTCCAGAACCTCGCCCTCCGCCGCGGCGCCAAGCTCCTCATCTCCGATGCAACCGTCCAGATCGCCCCCGGCGAGCATGTAGGGCTGGTCGGCGACAATGGCAGTGGCAAGTCGTCCCTCGTCTCGCTACTGCTCGGCGAACTGCTGCCCGATGCCGGCGACGTCTTCATCCCGGCGCACTGGCGCGTCGCGCACGTGGCGCAGCACGCCCCGCACAGCGAACGCGCAGCCACCGAGTTCGTGATCGACGGCGACCACGAACTGCGCCGGCTCGAGGCCGAACTCGAGAAGGCCGAGGCGGCGCACGACGGGCATGCCGCCGGCGAACTGCATGCCAAGCTGGCCGACCATGATGCCTACACTGCGCGCTCGCGCGCGGAATCGCTGCTGCTGGGTCTGGGCTTCAAGCCGGCACAGCTCGACAACCCGGTATCGAGCTTCTCCGGCGGCTGGAAGATGCGCCTGGCGCTGGCGCAGACGCTGATGTCCCCGTCCGACCTGATGCTGCTGGACGAACCGACCAACCACCTCGACCTCGACGCGATCGTCTGGCTCGAGGAATGGCTCGAGCGCTACCCCGG
>CANGYF010000024.1 GCA_947458265.1 Betaproteobacteria bacterium | reverse complement strand
GTGGGGGGGGGGGTGGCCCGGGGGGGGTTCTGCTTGGCATCCCGGGGCCGGTGGGGTGCCAACCCAACCCCCGCCAGCCCGCGGATGGTCAAGCCGGCAAAGCGTCTGTCACCCCCGCCCGATGAAGTCGCCCTTGCCGATCCCCACCCCGTTGTGCCGCAGCAGGTTGTAGGCCGTCGTGTAGTGGAAGTAGAAGTTCGGCAGGATGAAGCCGAGCAGGTAGGCCTGGCCCTTCATGTCGATCGGGAACTTGCCCATCATGTACGACACCTGCTTCTCCTCGCTGCCGTCGATCTGGGCGGCGGTGAAGGTCTCGATGTAGGCGATGGTCTTCTCGACGCGGGCCTTCAGGTCGGCGAACGACTGTTCGGTGTCGTCGAACTTCGGCGGCTCGACGCCGGCGAGGCGGCCGACGCCGGCCTTGGCGAAGTCGGCTGCGACCTGCACCTGCTTCGTGAAGGCGAACATGTCGGGGAACAGTCGGGCCTGCAGCATCGCCGGCTCGGTGATGTTGTGCGCGGCGCAGTGCGCAGCGGCCTTGTCGAGGATCGCGGCGAGGTTGGCGAGGTTGCGCTTGAACACGGGTACCGATGCGGCGTACATGGAGATCGTCATGGGGTGGGGCTCCTCGGGGCAGGTCGTCTGGTGGCGCAGTATAGGCGCGTGGCAGCGCTGCGGTATTGGCTTGGCAGTGGCCCGCGCAGGCGGCACCGGACGCGCGGCATGCCGGTTGCTATGATCCGCGGATGAGCGATGCCATCCAGATCACGTCGCGGGCGAACCCGACGTTCCAGCGGTTGCGCCGGCTGGCGACCGAACCGCGCGAGCGGACCCGTTCCAACCGGACGCTGCTCGAGGGAGACCACCTGATCGGCGCGTGGATGGAGCACGACCATGCGATCGCCTCACTCGCGGTCGACCTGGCCGCGATCGAGTCGCCCTCGCGCTGGCCGGGCGTGAGCCGTGTGCTCGACGACGCGCGTGCACGCGGTATCGAGGTGCTGGCCTTTCCCGCTTCGCTGCTGGACCAGTTGTCCAGCCTGGACTCACCGTCGCGGCTGGTGGCCGAGATCATGCCCCGGGACGGCGACCTGTCGGCGATGCGCGGCCAGGACGTCGTGCTGCTCGACCGGTTGCAGGATCCGGGCAACGTCGGCGCGATCCTGCGCACCTGCGCGGCGGCTGGCGTGCGCCACGCGGTGGCCGGGCCCGGCACCGCCGCGTTATGGTCGCCGAAGGTGATGCGCGCCGCGATGGGCGCGCATGCGCTGCTCAACCTTGCCAGCGTCGACGACCTGGCCGCCTGCTGCCTCGCGCTGGACGTGCCGGTCTACGGCACGTCCTCGCATGCGATGGCCACCCTGGACGCGATCGACCTTAAGCCTCGCTGCGCCTGGGTGTTCGGCCACGAGGGCGCAGGACTCGGTGAGGCAGTGGAAGCCGCGGTCGCCGAGCGCGGTGCGCTGGTGGCGATCGACCAGTCGCCCGAGGTGGAGTCGCTGAACGTGGCCGCGGCGGCGGCTGTCTGTCTGTTCGAGATGCGCCGCCAGCGGCGCGCAGCCGCGCCGTCCAGCCAACCCTGACCCCAAGAGGACACCCACGCCATGCGCATCACCGATATCCGTGAAGTTGCGGTACCGCTCAAGTCCACGCTGCGCAACGCGGTGTTCGATTTCAGCGAGATGACCACTTCGGTGGTGGCGGTCTACACCGACCAGCAGCGCGACGGCCGGCCGGTGGTCGGCTATTCGTTCAACTCCACCGGACGCTACGCCTGCGGCGCGCAGATGCGCGACCGCTTCATCCCGCGCATCCTGAAGGCTGACCCGGAGTCGCTGCTCGATGCGACCGGTGCCAACATCGATCCGGCCAGGGTGCTCGCGGCGATGATGCAACGGGAGAAGCCCGGCGGCCACACCGAGCGCTCGGTGGCGATCGGCACGATCGAAGTCGCGGTGTGGGATGCGGTCGCCAAGGTCGAGGGCAAGCCGCTGCACCGGGTGCTGGCGGAGCGCTTCAGCGGTGGCACTGTCCTGGAGAAGGTGCCGTGCTACGTCGGCGGGGGCTGGTACGAACCCGGCAAGGGCATCCCGGAACTGCTCGACGAGATCCGGATGAAGTTCGACCAGGGCTACGACGTGATGAAGATCAAGGTCGGTGGCGCGCCGCTCGACGAGGACATTCGTCGGGTGGAGGCGGCACTGGCGCTGGTCGGCGATCCGAAGCGGCTGGCAGTCGACGCGAATGCCGGCTTCGACCGCACCCGGTCGCTCGCCTATGCGAAGGCACTCGGCCGCTACCAGCTCAAGTGGTTCGAGGAGCCGACCGACCCGCTCGACTACGCGCTGCTGTCGGAGTTCTCCGGCACCTATGGCGCGGCCATCGGCACCGGGGAGAACCTGTTTTCCACCCAGGACATCGAGAACCTGATCCGCTTCGGCGGCCTGCAGCCGACGCGCGACTTCGTCCAGATCGACGTGCCGCAGAGCTACGGCATCGTCCAGTTCGCACGCACGCTGGAGATGATGCAGAGGCACGGCTGGGCGCGCAGCCGGGTGTTCCCGCACGGCGGCAACCAGATGACGCTGCACATCGTCGGTGGCTTCGGGCTGGGCGGCTGCGAGGCCTATCCCGGGGTGTTCGGCGCGTTCGCCGGCTTCGCCGACGATGCGAAGGTCGAGGCAGGGTGGCTACGGCTGCCGGACCGCCCGGGCATTGGCTTCGAGGCGCAGGATGCGCTGTACGCGATCATGAAGCAGATGGGCTGAGCGAACGCGCGCCACGGTGTAGCGTACGGCGGTTTCCCGGTCAGAGGAACCGCTCGCGCAGGTCGGTCGACGACTCGACCCCTACCTTGTCGTGGTGCTCGTCGAGGAAGGCCTGCCCGCGTGCGCGCCCCAGGTCGCGCAGCCAGCACAGGAACGGCCATCCCGCGTTGAGCTTCGACGATGTAGACAGCCGCCGCATCTGGTCCTCGGCGTCGACCGTGTGGATGCGCATCTTCTTCAGCCGCCCGCCGTCGTCGAAGCCCTTGTCGATCAGGTCGGACACGAACTGGATCGCCCGCATCTCGCGCATCAGGTTCGAATTGAACGAGATCTCGTTGATGCGGTCGAAGATCCCGGTGGCGGTGCGCGGCACCTCGGCCATCCGGATCGGGTTGATCATCACCAGCAGGATGTCCTGCGTCGTGCATTCGTAGAACAGCGGGTAGAGCGGCGGGTTACCCATGTAGCCGCCGTCCCAGTAGTGCTCGCCCTCGATCTCGACCGCCTGGTACAGGAATGGCAGGCAGGCTGATGCAAGCACCCGCTCGGCGGTCATCTCGTGCGTGCGGAACACCTTGATCCGGCCGGTGTTGACGTTGGTCGCGCAGGTGAAGACCTTGATGTCGCTGTTTGCCCGGATGCGACTGAAGTCGACCTGCTCGCACAGGATGTCGCGCAGCGGGTTGAAGTTCGCTGGGTTGATCTGGTAAGGCGATGCCATGCGCGTGAGCGCGTCGAACCACTGGAACATCGGTGAGTAGTCGAGGTTGCCGATGGACATCCAGCGGTCGAGCGGCGAGGGCTTGATCGGCGAGAACAGCGCGGCTTCCGATACTGCACGCCAGAACTTCTCCAGCGCGTCGCGCGCGCCGTCCCGCCCGCCGGTGACCAGTCCGTGCGCGGTCACCGCGGCATTCATGGCCCCGGCGCTGGTGCCCACCAGCGCCTCGACCGAGAGGCGGCCGTCTTCGAGCAGGCGGTCGATCACGCCCCATGTGAACGCGCCATGCGCGCCACCGCCCTGCAGCGCGAGGTTGACCGGCCGGCTGGCGCTGGCGGCGGGCGTGCCATTGCTGGAAGCGTTCGCCATCGGCCCGCCTCAGTCGCCGTCGAGCAGGCCCAGGTAGCGGTCGATCGCGGTGTGGTGCACCGAGGTGTCCTTTGCCGCGCCCAGCTTCTGCTCCGCCTCGTTCCATACCCGCACGACCGTGTCGGCGAGTGCGGTCTGCATGCCGGTGGCGTCGGCCACCTCCAGCGCGGTGCGCAGGTCCTTGGCCATCAGGGCCAGGCCGAAGCCGTCGGCATAGCTGCCCGACAGGACGAACGGCTTCATCTTCACCAGCGTGCTGTTGTTCACCCCGGTCGAGGCGTTGATGATGTCGACAATGGTCGCCGGGTCCAGGCCGAAGCGGGTGCCCGCACGCACCGCCTCGCAGGCTGCCAGCAGGCCAGCCGCCGACACGTAGTTGTTCAGCGCCTTGATCGCATGGCCGGCACCGAGCCCGCCGGCGACCATCGGCTTGCCCATCGGTTCGAACACCGGGCGTACCGCATCGATCGCGTCCGGGTCGCCGCCGACCATGATCGCGAGCGTACCGTCCACGGCGCGGCGCACGCCGCCGGACACCGGCGCATCGACCAGGCGGATGTCCATCTTGGCCAGGCGTTCGCCGAGTTCCCGAGTGCCCACCGGCGAGGACGAACTCATGTCGATGACCACTGCCCCCTTCTTCAGGGATCCAGCGACGGCTCCGCTGCCATCGTCCGCCTCGCCGAGCAGCACCCGGCGCACCGTACGGCCGTCGGGCAGCATCGTGATCACCACGTCGCAGGCTGCGCCCAGCGCGGCGGCGGATGCGGCAGCCTGCTGGCCGAGCGACTGCGCCACCGATTCGGTGAGTGCCCGGTCGATGTCGAGCAGCAGCAGGCGATGGCCGGCGCCTGCCAGCCGTGTGGTCATCGGTCGGCCCATGTTGCCCAGGCCGATGAAGCCGATCGTGAAGTCGTGGTCCGTCATGTGTCCCCCTTGCGGTCCTTGCCGCGGTTCATCCACCGAACGGCAGGTCGGTACCCAGTCCCCGTGCGGTGGCCAGTTCCAGCACGCGGCGCCCGGTGTAGAGATCCTGCAACGCCATGCCGTGCGATTCGTAAAGTGTTACCTGCTCGGGCGAGGTCCGACCCGGGCGGCGGCCGATGATCACGTCGCCCAGCGTCGGGATGTTCTCCCAGTAGATGATGCCCGCCTCGACGCCGGCCAGCAGGTCGCCGGATTCGCCGGCTGCGACCTCGACCGAGTCGACGACGATCAGGTCGGACCGCTTCACGCTGGCGAGGTCGATCTCGCGCCGGTTCAGCGCGTTGGCACCGGTGGCCGAGATGAACTGGCCCGGCTTGAGCCAGGCGCCGTCGAACAGCGGTTCGTCGGCGCGGGTCATGATCACGATGATGTCGGAACCGCGCACCGTCTCTTCGCGCGAGGTGGCCGGACGCACGGTGGTGCCGACCTTCTGCGACATCTCGTGGCAGAACGCCTTCACGCGGTCGGCGTTGCGCCCGAACACCTTGACCTCGCGGATATCGCGCACCGCGCAGGTGGCCTCGAGCTGCGTCACCGCATGGCGGCCGGAGCCGAACAGCCCGACCACGGACGAGTCCGGGCGCGACAGGTACTTCGCAGCGACGCCCGTCGCCGCACCGGTGCGCATCTGGCCCATCCAGTCTGCTTCCAGGATCGCCTCGAGGTTGCCTTGGGTATGGTTGAGCAGGTGCAGGAGGAAGGTGCGCGAACGGCCCGGGCGCACGTAGTAGGCCTTGTAGCCGATGGTGTCGATCTCCGGCGCGGCACCCTGGAGGATGTGCAGGTGTCCCCCGGGCTGCCGGGTGCGCCGGCGCGGGATATCGAACGCCTTGCCCTGCGCACGATCGATGAAGGCCTGCTCGACGCGCTCGATCGCCATCGGCATCGTCAGTACCGACCGGATGTCGGCTTCGCTCAGGTAGCGGACCATGGGAATCTCCTCGTTGCGCGCACGATACCACCGGTGCGGCAATCCACTAAACTCGCACCCATGCTCCATTCCCCGATTCTCCACACCCTGCGCGAAGCATGAGCGAAGATCGCGCCAAGGCTCCCGCCGCCGGTGCGGTTGCGTCCCCCGCCGGCCCGCTCGCCGGTATCCGGGTGCTCGAGTTCGGCCAGATCGCGGCAGGCCCGTTCTGCGGCATGCTGCTGGCCGACCTCGGCGCCGACGTGGTGAAGGTCGAGAAGCCCGAAGGCGGGGACGACATGCGCCGCTGGCCTCCGATGACCGCAGGTCCGGATGCATCGGCCGGCCGCTACTCGGAGAATTTCGCATCGGTCAACCGCAACAAGCGCAGCATCGCGGTCGACCTCAAGGACGCGGCTGCGGTCGCGAAGCTGCGGCGCCTCGCTGCCGTGGCCGACGTCATCGTCGAGAACTTCCGGCCCGGCGTGCTCGATCGGCTCGGACTCGGCTACGACGCGCTGCGCGTGCTCAATCCGAAGCTGGTCTATACCTCGCTGACCGGCTACGGCCAGACCGGGCCGTATGCCGGGCGCGGTGCGTTCGACGTGACGATCCAGGCGGTGAGCGGACTGATGAGCGTCACCGGTGAGCCTGGCCGCGAGGCGGTGAAGGCGGGCGTACCGGTCGGCGACTTCGTGGCAGGTCTGTATTCCGCCTACACGACGCTGGCGGCGGTGATGGCGGCGCGTGCGAGCGGCCAGGGTACCCGGGTCGACTGTTCGATGCTTGGCGGGCTGCTCGGCATCGCGCAGCTGCAGACCAGCGAGTACTTCGGCACCGGACGCATCCCGCAGCCGCTCGGCTCGGCGCATCCGCGCAATGCACCGTACCGCGGCTTCCGCGCATCCGATGCGCCGTTCGTGATCGCCGCAGGCAACGAAAAGCTTTGGCATTCGGTGTGCGAAGCTGTGGGACTGGACGCACTCAAGGCCGATCCGCGCTTCTCCACCCAGGAGCAGCGGGCCGGCAACCAGGGCGAACTGTTCGACCTGCTGCAGCCGGTGTTCGAGACGCAGACGGCCGCGTACTGGCTGGCCGAGTTCGACCGGCGTGGCGTGCCCTGTGCGCCAATCAACGACTACGCCGAGATCCTGGACGATCCGCAGGTGGCGCACCTCGGGCTGGTGCATCCGATGGTGCTGCCCAATGGCCGGGAGACCCGTACGGTCGGCTTCCCGGTGCAGGTCGGCGGCTTCGCCTTCCGGGTCTACCGCCGGCCGCCGGCGCTGGGCGAACACAACGACGAAGTGGAGCGCGAATGGCTCGGGTGATCCTCGGCCCGTGCAGCGAGGCGGGTATCCGCACGCTGCGCCTGGACCGCGCGGACAAGGCCAACGCGCTCGATCCCGAGATGGTGGAGGCGATCGGCGGTGCGCTCGATGCGCTGGACACGCAGCCGCCACGGGTGCTGGTGCTGGAGGGCAGCGGCCGCAACTTCTGCGCGGGATTCGACTTCACCGGGTACGAGTCGCTGCACGAGGGCGAACTGCTGTGGCGCTTCGTGGCGATCGAGCAGCTGCTGCAGAAGCTGCGCGCGCTGCCCTGCGTCACCGTGGCCTGCGTCCAGGGCGGGGCCTTCGGCGCCGGCGCGGACCTGGCAGCGGCCTGCACCTTCCGGCTGGGCGTTACGGGTGCACGCTTCCGCTTTCCCGGTTTCCAGTTCGGCCTGGCGCTGGGCACCCGCGCACTGGCAGGCCTGGTCGGACAGCAGGCGGCACGCGAGATCCTGCTCTCCGGCGAGGTGGTGGACAGCGCGCGGGCACTGGCGATCGGCCTGCTGACCGACGTGGTGGGCTCGGTCGACGATTTCCCTGCGCTGCTGGATGCGATCAACGGTCGGTTCGGGCGGCTGGACGCAGCGTCGGCCGCGCTCGCCTTGCGCAACACTGCAGGTCAGGCCGCAGGCGTCGCCGACAGTGACCTTGCCGACCTGGTGCGGTCGCTCGCGCGTCCCGGACTCAGGCAGCGCATCGCTGCCTACCGGAACGGGGCCTGAACAGGGGCGGCAATCCGGGGCTGCTCGAGCCGTCCCTGCGCCTGGCGCCAGTGGACGATGGACGTTCCAGACACGAGGGGTACACCTTGAACCGATGGTCCGCGGCGCTGTCCGCATCGATACCGGCCCTGCTGCTCTCGGTCGCGCTTGGGCTGGCTGCCGACACGGCAGCCGCGCAGACGCCGGAAGACAACCTGCGCAAGCTGGTCGAGTCGAAGATGCCCGGCGAGCGCGTTCGCGAGATCCGGAAGACACCACTGCCCGGGATATACGAGGTCGCGTTCGGCAACCGCCTGTTCTATACCGACGAGGGCCTGAACTACCTGATCATCGGACAGATCATCGAGTCCGCGACCAGCCGAAACCTGACCGACCTGCGACTGCGCCAGCTGACCGCGATCGACGTGAAGCAGTTGCCGCTCGATGCAGCGATCAAGACCGTCAGGGGCGACGGCAAGCGCACGCTGTACGTGTTTTCCGATCCGTTGTGCCCGTTCTGCAGCCAGCTCGAGCAGGAGCTCCAGAAGGTCACGAACGTCACGGTCTACACGTTCCTGACCCCGGTCGACCAGATGCGGCCCGGGTCGCGCAACCGGGCACTCGAGATCTGGTGTTCGACCGATCGAAGCCGGGCCTGGGACGACTGGATGCTCAGGCAGACGGCGCCCAGGTCCAAGGCGACCTGCCGTAACCCGATCGACCAGGTCGTCAAGCTGTCGGACAAGCTCGGCTTCACCGTGACCCCGACCCTGGTATTCGCCGACGGTGCGGTGCTCTCCGGCATGATCCCCGCCGCGCAGATCGAGAAGTTCATCAGCGCGGTGGCACCTGTGCCGGCCGCTCCGGCAAAGAAATAGCGGCTGCGCGGCTGCGGTGGCCGGAGGCGACCGGAGGAGGGCAGGCATTCGCGGCGGGAAGGCCGATCGGTTAGAATCGGCGGCACGACAGACGCGACGGTCCAGCGCGCAGTGGATTGTTTCGATGCCAGGGAGGCATCGACCCGGATGGTGTTGTATCTGACGATCGGCTTGCCCGTTCTGTGCATCATTGCACTCAAGGGCAGCACCGTGGTGGTTTCCCTCTACGCGCTCGAGCTCGGCGCGGGATCGGCGACGATCGGCATCCTGATCGGGCTGTATGCGCTGTTCCCGACGCTGCTATCGGTCGCCTCGGGCCGGCTGCTCGACCGCGTAGGCTACCTGCCACCGATTGCATGGGGCACGCTGGGTGTGGTCGGCGGGCTGCTGGTGCCGGTGCTGCTGCCCAACATGATCGGTCTGGTCATCTCGGCGGCGCTGCTCGGCCTGTCGAACGTCTACTTCATCGTGCCGATGCAGAGCCTGGTGAATCGCATCGCCACCGGCGCCGAGCGTGCGCGCAACGTCGCCAACTTCAGCCTCGCCGTGTCAATCGGGCAACTGGTCGGTCCGGTGCTGGCCGGGCTGCTGATCGACCTGATCGGCCACCGCTTCTCGTACCTGGTGCTGGCGGTGCTGCCGCTGGGCACGCTGGCCATGCTCTACCGCATGCGCAACGCACTTCCGCCCAAGCCCGGTTCAGACGGGCCGGTGGAGAAGCCGGACCTGATGGGCATGCTGTCCAACCGGTCGCTGCGCCCCATCTTCATCACCAGTGCGATCGCGGTCGCGAGCTTCGACCTCTATTCGTTTTTCCTGCCGATCTACGGCCATTCGATCGGGCTGTCGGCGTCGAAGATCGGGCTGGTGCTGGGCACCTTCGCGGCGGCCGCCTTCGTCATCCGCGCGATCATGCCGTGGCTGATCAAGCGCGTGGGCGAGGTCGGCCTGCTGGTGCGTTCGCTGCTGCTGTCGGGCATCGCCTACCTGTTGTTCCCGTTCGTCACCAGCGTCTGGCTGCTCGCGCTGCTGTCGTTCGTGCTCGGCCTGGGGGTGGGTTGCGGCCAGCCTCTGACCATGATGATGTGCTACAACCGTGCGCCGCCCGGACGGTCGGGCGAGGCGCTGGGCGTGCGCTTCACGATCGTCAACCTGACCCACATGACGATACCGGTGCTGTTCGGCACGATGGGGGCGGCGCTCGGGCTGCTGTTCGTGTTCTGGGCCAAGGGTGCACTGCTGGTCGGCAGCGCGGCGGCCGGTTCCATCCTGGAGCGCCGGCGTTGACCATCGTCCATGTCACGATGATCGTGGTGCTCACCCACCTGGGGGTGATCGGCGCCAAGCTGCTGCTCGCGCTGTTCGCGATCGACCTCGGGGCCTCGCCGGTGCAGGTCGGCCTGACCTTCGCGCTGTTCTCGATCCTGCCGGCGATCTTCGCGATCAGTGCCGGCCGCTGGGTCGATCGGATCGGCGTGCGCGTACCCCTGCTGATCGGCTGCGCTGGTGCAGGCCTGGCGACCATGCTGGTGTTCCTCGCGCCCGGACTCTGGGCGCTCTATGCGTGTTCCGCACTGATCGGCGTGTTCTTCATGATGTATGCGGTGGCGGGCCAGAGCCTGGTCGGCATCCTGGGCGAGACCAGCGACCGCACGCGCAACTTCAGCTACTACTCGCTTGCGGTCGCGCTCGCCGGCGTGGTCGGCCGTGCCGGGACCGGCGCTTCGATCGACCTGATCGGCCACCGTGGCACTGCACTGCTGCTGGCGCTCGGGCCGCTGGTCGCGCTGTGCATGGTCTGGTGGCTGCGCTCGCGCACGCCAGTCGCGCAGTCGTCATCCGAGCGACCACCACGCGCCTCTGCGCGCGACCTGTGGAAGATCCCGGCGCTGCGCCGCGCGCTGATCGCGGCGGCGATCGTCGAGTCGGGCAACGAGCTGTTCGCGCTGTTCATCCCGCTGTACGGCTCCTCGCTCGGGCTGTCGGCGACCTTCATCGGCATGCTGCTCGCGACCTATGCCGGCGCGACCTTCGTGGTGCGCATCGCCCTGCCGCGGCTGGTCCAGCGCTTCGGAGAGGAAGGGGTGCTGTGCGGCGCCCTCGGCTGCGCGGCGCTGGTCGGCATGCTGATGATCACGACGGCACAGCCCTGGGTACTGCTTGCTCTGGCTGCCGCGTTCGGCTTCTCCCTTGGCTGCGGCATGCCGCTGTCGATGGCGCTGACCTATGCGCGGGCCCCGGACGGCCGGGCTGCGGAGGCGATCGGCATGCGCCAGACCGTCAACAAGTCGGTCGAGGTCACCGTGCCGGTCTGCTTCGGCGCACTGGCCGGAGTAGCCGGGCTTGCGCCCCTAGCGGTGGCGCTGAGCCTGGTGCTCGCGGTCGGCGCCGGCGTGATCGCGCGCGATGCGCGGCGGCGTGGCCCTGCCGCGACCGCGAATGCATCTTCCAGCGATGCGCCACCGGGAGCCGGGCGATGAAGTTCCTCTCCGACCAACTCGCGCCCGGCGTGCGTCCGCGCGAGGCGGTTTCATGGGCGATGTACGACTTCGCGAACTCCGGGTACACCACGGTGGTGGTGACCGCGGTGTTCAACGCCTATTTCGTCGGCGTGGTGGCGGCGGGCCATTCATGGGCGACCTTTGCCTGGACGCTGTCGCTCGCCGTTTCCTATGCGGCCGCCATGGTGCTCGGGCCGATCATCGGCACCTACGCCGACCTGCACGGCCGCAAGAAGCGCCTGCTCGTGTTCACCACCATCGGCTGCGTCATCTTCACTGCGGCGCTGTCGCTGGTGGGCAGCGGCGACATCTGGCTTGCCATCGTGCTGGTCGCGCTGTCCAACCTTTTCTTCAGCCTGGGCGAAAACCTCGCCGGCGCGTTCCTGCCCGACATCGCACGCCCGGAGTCGCTCGGACGCCTGTCCGGCTGGGCCTGGTCGGTCGGCTACCTGGGCGGGCTGGCCAGCCTCGGTGCATGCCTGGCATGGGTATCGCACGCGCAGGCGAACGGGCAGGGCAGCGATGCCTTCGTCCCGGTCTGCATGCTGATCACCGCGGCGATCTTCGCCCTGGCGTCGCTGCCGGCCTTTCTGTTCCTGCGCGAGCGGATGGTCGTCCAGCCGGCCGTAGCCAGGGGCTCGATCCGGTGGACGGATGCCTTCGTGCAGTTCGGGGAATCGCTGCGCTCGCTGCGCAGCTTCCCGGACCTGCGACGATTCCTGTGGTGCATCGTGTGGTACCAGGCCGGCGTGCAGACGGTGGTGGCGCTGGCCGCGATCTACGCCGAGCAGGCGCTGAAGTTCGAGACTGCGGACACGATCCGGCTGGTCCTCCTGGTGAACATCACGGCTGCCATCGGCGCAGCCGCGTTCGCACAGGTACAGGACCGGCTGGGTCATGTGCGCACGCTGGTAGTGACCCTTCTTGGCTGGCTGCTGGCGATCGGGCTGGCGTGGGCCTCGACCGGCCCGGGCATGTTCTGGGTTGCGGCCAACGTGGTCGGTGTCTGCCTCGGGGCCAGCCAGTCGGCCGGGCGTGCGCTGGTCGGCTACCTGAGCCCGGCGGCGCGCCGCGCGGAGTTCTTCGGACTGTGGGGCGTCGCGGTCAAGCTCGCGTCGATCCTGGGCCCCGTCAGCTACGGGCTGGTGAGCTGGGCCTCGGCAGGCGACCACCGACTGGCGATGCTGATCACCGGCGCGTTCTTCCTTGTCGGGCTGGGGGTGCTGCGCGCGGTGGATGCCGCGCGAGGTCGGACCCGTGCGCTCGCGCCCGACCTGCCTTGAGGTCGAGGTGCCGCCTGCCCGCAGCCGCGATGGTGGCATTTGCACTGGAATGGTGCAGGGCTTGGTGTTAAGTTTCAGGCCGTCGATGCGCCGGGTCCAGGCCGGCGCCGCCTACGTGGAATGACTGTCACGATGTTCGGATGGATTGCAGGCAGGCCGGACCACCCGCTGGCCGACCCCAAGGCGGCGCGGCAGGTCATCGAAGAACTGCGTGGTGGCGACCCGGTCACCCGCCTGGACGAGGCCACCGCCTACCTCGAGTCGCTGCTGCGCGTTGAAGGGTTCAGGCTCGCCTACCTGTACGAGGTCATCGACCTGATAGACCAGGCAGCCAAGCCGCACCAGCGGCGCGTCACCGCCGAGTACATCGGGGCATCGCGCCTGACGCGCCACCAGGACAACCGGCTCTGGAACTCAGCCGCGGATTTCTGGCGCG
The DNA here is from genome assembly GCA_947458265.1 of Betaproteobacteria bacterium. GTDB lineage: Bacteria > Pseudomonadota > Gammaproteobacteria > Burkholderiales > CAIKXV01 > CAIKXV01. Next base: position 46,330 of record CANGYF010000024.1, on the reverse strand, counting down.
CGCTTGCGCAGGCCTACCTTCGCTGCCTCGACCTTTATCAGTCGGATCCCAAGGCTGCGCGGACCTTCGACGCCACGATGCCCGTGTGCTGTGCCCGAGTGATGCGCGCGCTGGGAGCCGAACTGAAGTGGATGTTGCTGCGCTATGGTCCCGTAGCGAAGTACCTGTGGGCGAATGCAGCGAGCGCCTACGCACTGGCCGAGACCGCTGGCGTCGCGCAGCAGTCGCTGCGCGCCTATGAGGTCGCTCACGGCGACACCAGCATCCAGCGGGAGTACCTGCGCTTGCTGGTGCTCGGGGCGGCGTCGACCGACGCGATGCATCCGGCGCAGGTTGAACTCGCGGAGCGTGCGATCGCCTGGTTCTCGCGCGGTTTCACGCTGCAATTCGATCGCAGCGTCGGGATGACGCACTTCGTCGACCTTGCGACACAGCGCCCGCCGGCCCGCCTGAACAAGTCGGTCGCGGCCAGCCCGAACCGGCGCTACTTCGGGATCGCCGGGGCGCGCTCCGAGATCCTGTCGCTGCTGCGGGTCGTGAAGGAGCGCGAACTGATCCCCGAATCGGTGCGCCTGGGCGAGTTGCACTCCGTGCCGCTGGTCGTGGCGACGCTGGAGCACCTGCTGCGCCAATTCAGCGCGCGTCCGCCCGCACGCAGCCATGAGCGACGTTCGAGCGTCTTGCGGCTGATGGTCACCCATGGCTACCGTACGGTACGCGACACGATCCAGCGCGACGAGCGCAACGAGTCGCTGCGCCCGATCGACATCGAGAGCTGGGTAGCCAGCGACGAGAGCCCCAGCGGCTACGGTGCCACCATCCGCTACATGCGCGGCGACTGGGTGAAGCTCGGCGCCCTGGTCGGCGTGAAGCCGGAAGCGGCACGCTTCTGGGGTATCGGCGTGGTGCGCCGGATCAGGCGCGAGGACGAGACCGACCACCATGTCGGCGTGCAACTGCTGGCGCGTGCCGCGTTGCCAGTCGAGCTCACCCCGATCGAGCAGGGACGCGCGGTCGCTGAGGCAGCCAGGCAGGCACTGCTGCTGTCGGCGCGGCCGGACGAGAACGGCGAGGTCGAGGTCGCGCTCGAGGTCGGGGTGTTTTCCAGCAGCGGTCACTTCGTCGTGCAGATCAACGGCAAGCCGTACCTGCTGGTGCCTTCGAAACTGGCGGAGGCTGGAGACGACTTCGACCTCGCTCGCTTCATCGTGCGGCACTACAAGGGCGCCTGAGCGCAGCTTCAGCCGCCAAGCACCCTGACCAGCCAGGCCCGGATGTCGACGACCTCCTGCGGATGGACCGAGTGCGGCATCCGGTATTCGTGCCACTCGACCGGGTAGCCCAGATCCTGCAGTCGTTGCACCGACGCGGTGGCCATTTCGATCGGGATCACCGGGTCGACCGTGCCATGCGCGAAGAACACCGGGACCTGCCGGTTGGCCTCGGCCGCCTCTGCCGGTAGCGATTCGCCCAGCGGCAGGTAGGTCGACAGGGCCATGATGCCGGCCAGCCGGTGCGCGTGGCGCAGGCCGGTCGCGAGTGCGATCGCCCCGCCTTGCGAGAAGCCGGCGATGGCGATGCGCTCCGACGGTACGCCGCGCTGCACCTCGCGCTCGATCAGCCGTTCGATGTGTGCGATCGATGCGCGCACGCCAGCCTCGTCCGGCCGGCGCGAGCGTCCTTCGAGGTCGCCGAAAGCGACGTCATACCAGGCGCGCATCACATGGCCGTTGTTGATCGTCACCGGCTGCATCGGCGCGTTCGGGAACACGAAGTTGATCGCCATCGAGGCAGGCAGTCGCAGCTCGGGCACGATCGCCTCGAAGTCGTGGCCGTCGGCACCAAGGCCGTGCATCCAGATCACCGCGGCCTGCGGCGCGGCGCCCTTCGGCCCGGTGGCGAGTTCGATGGTCTCGAGCAGTTCGTTCGGAGTCGTCATGGGAGGTCCTATTTCTTCTTGGGTCGGAAGGCCTTGACCACTGCTTCGTGGGTCTCGATGTACGGCCCGCCGATCAGGTCCACGCAATAGGGCACGGCGGCGAAGATGCCCGGGACGACCGGCTTGCCCTCGGCGTCCTTCAGGCCCTCGAGCGTCTCCCGGATCGACTTCGGCTGGCCTGGCAGGTTGATGATGAGCGCCTCGCCCCGGATCACGGCGACCTGCCGGGACAGGATCGCGGTCGGTACGAACCTGAGGCTGATCTGGCGCATCTGCTCTCCGAAGCCGGGCATCTCGCGGTCGGCCACCGCGAGCGTGGCCTCGGGCGTGACGTCTCGCCTGGCCGGGCCGGTGCCGCCGGTGGTCAGCACGAGGTCGCAGCGCTCGACGTCGACGAGCTCTACCAGCGCCGCCTCGATCAGCGGACGTTCGTCGGGGATCAGCCGGGTGACCATCGTCCAGGGCGACGAGAGGGCCGCGGTGAACCAGTCCCGCAGTGCCGGGATGCCGAGGTCTTCATAGATGCCGCGCGAGGCACGGTCGCTGATCGAGACCAGGCCGATGCGCAGCGTGCGCTGTGCGGCGGGTGTTTCCGTGGAGGAGGGCTCTGCCATGACGGGGATCGAAGCGGTCGAGGGGAGCCGATCGTAATCGGGATCGGGCGCCCGTGCCGGGGCCGGGCCGCTGCCCGCGGACCGGCTGCAGGGCTACTCGATCCGTATGCCGGCTTCCCGCCCGATCCGGCTCCATCGGGCCAGTTCCGCCCGCAGGTACTCGCCGAAGGCCTCTGGCGAGCTCGCCACCGGCTCGGCGCCCTCGGCGGTGAGCCGCTCGACGACATCGGGCTGGCGCAGGATGCGGCCGATCTCGCTGCTCAGCCGTAGCGTGATTTCCTTCGGGGTGCCGGCCGGTGCCAGGATGCCCTGCCAGGCGCTGATCTCGTAGCCTTCCAGCCCGGCTTCGGCAATGGTCGGCAGTTGCGGCGCGAACGTGGTGCGCTTGGCGGTGGTCACCGCGATGGCGCGCAGGCGACCGGTCTTCACATGCGGCAGGAACTGGTGCGCGATGCCGAAGGTCATCGACACCTGCCCCCCCAGCAGGTCGGTCAGGGTCGGCGCATTGCCCTTGTACGGCACATGGATCATGTCCGTCTTCGTGAGCCAGGTGAACATCGCCGCGGCCATGTGCGGCGAGGTGCCATGCCCGGACGTGGCATAGGTCAACTGCCCCGGCCTCGCGCGCGCGAGCGCCGCGAGTTCCTTCACCGTGCGCACCGGCAGCGACGGGTGCACGACCAGCATGAGCGGCAGCGATACCAGCTGCGTCACCGGCGCGAAGCTGCGGATCGGATCGAACGGCAGGTCCTTGCGCATGCCGGCGTTGATCGGGAACGCGATGGTCATCATGAGCATCGTGTAGCCGTCGGGTGGCGCCTTGGCGACGAGGTCGGCTCCGATCATCCCGCCCGCTCCCGGACGGTTGTCGACCACCACTGGCTGGCCGAGCGGATCGGCCAGCCGCTGCGCGACCAGCCGGCCGATGTTGTCGGTGGTGCCGCCGGGCGCGAACGGGACCACCAGGCGCAGCGTCTTCGCCGGCCACGACGGACCGGGTACCGGTTGTGCAGAGCCCTCTGGCGCGGCGACCAGCGCAGCAATGCCCGAGGCCCCGAGGACCCACGAAAAAAGGCCAGGCCGCATCCAACGGCAGCGGCCGGTGGGATCGCTCATCGTCACTCCTCCAGTCAGGCGCGGGCTGCGGTCGGTGCCGCCGCCTCGAATGGAGCGAACGTTACGCAGAAGCCGGCGGCTCGTCAACGCGGCGGCGCGCGCCTCAGCCTTCGGCGCTGGCCACGGGCGATGCGTGGCCGCGCATCAGCGTGGGGCGGTCGTGGTCGGTGGCAGAGACGCGTCCATGTCCGTCCATCCTGGCCCGGTACAACTCGGCATCGGCGAGCGCGAGCAGGTCCTGCAGCGTTTCGACCGCAGGCGAAGTGGCCGCTACCCCGATGCTGACCGTGCACACCGGCGCGACGTCGGAACCGGCGTGCGGGATGGTGAGCGCCCGTACCCGCTCCTCGATCTCCCTGGCCAGCGAGACCGCGGCGGCCAGCGAGGTATCGGGGAGGATGCATGCGAACACGTCGCCGCCATGGCGTGCGAGCGTGTCTCTGGCGCCGCGCATGCGCGTGCGCAGTGCGGCGGCGACCAGGCGCAGGCAGTCGTCGCCGGCCTGGTAGCCGTACCGTTCGTTGTACTGCCTGAAGCGGTCGACGTCGATCATCATCAACGCCAGAGCGGTGCCGCTGCGCTGCGCGCGCAGGAACTCGTTCTGCAGCCGCAGGTCGAAGCAGCGACGGGTCGCCACGCCGGTCAGCGCGTCCGTGTAGGCCAGCTCGCGCAGCAGGTCGGACTGCCGCTTGATGGTGAGGTGCGCGCGAGCGCGCGCACGCACGATGACCGGGTTGAACGGCTTGACGATGAAGTCGACGGCGCCGGCGGCCAGTCCGCGCACTTCGGCCGCGCTGTCGCTCTGCCCGGTGACGAAGATGACGGGGATATCGCTGGTGGCCGGGTCGGCCTTCAGTCTTTCGCACGTCTGGTAGCCATCCAGCCCCGGCATCATCACGTCGAGCAGGACGAGGTCCGGCTGCCGCTCGCGGCAGACTTCGATCGCCGATTCGCCGCTGGTGGCCATGAACACCTGGCAGTCGTTCGAGAACGTGTGGTAGAGCGCCTGCACGATCAGCGGGTTGTCGTCGACCACGAGGATGCGTTCGCGCGAGGCGTACCGGTCGGCCGAACCGGGTTCACGATCGCCCGTATTCATTTCATGCCCATGGGGAATGCCTGCGCGAGCCAGCTGCCCAGTCTGGGCTGCTCGAGCAGTTGATCGATGCTGTACGGTATGCGCAGGCCGGGCCGGGCGTCGACGATGACCACGCGCAGCGATGCGCGCAGGCCCTTGAGAACAGCCACGCTTTCCTCCGGAAGAACGTCGCCGCTGCTTCCGTCGATCACCGCAGCGTCCGTGGCGCCGGCTGCGGCGCGCATCGTCAGGTCGACCATGTCCCGCACGTGCTCGATGCGCGCGCCCGGCAGCGCTGCGCTGCAGGCTTCGGCGAGCCGTTCTCCGCGTACCGGATTGGCGGCCAGGACAGCAAGGCGTGGGGCTGCATCGTCGAATTCCATGCTCTGATCGTGCCGCAGCGGGCCCACGTGTGCTGTAGGGAATTCTGGACAGCGCGTGTCGGGGTTTCTTGGCGCGCTACTCGTCCAGGTCGATCAATCCCTCGCGTACCGCCCAGCGAACCAGCGCCGGAACGTCCGACAGGCCAAGCTTGGCCATCAGGCGGCTGCGGTAGGTGTCCACGGTCTTCGGCGACAGGTGGAGCTGCTCGCCGATGGCTGCGCTGGATGCGCCGCGCGCCACCATGACGATCACCTGGCGCTCGCGCGGAGACATCGTGACGATCCCGCGCTGCCCGTGCGCATCGCCCGCCAGTGCGCGCATCGCCAGTGCCGACGCCGCCTCGCCCAGGTGCCGCTGTCCCGATGCGACGCGGCGTACTGCTTCGAGCAGTTCGTCGCTCGGCGATCCCTTCAGCACATAGCCCCACGCGCCCAGACGCATGGCCTCGGCGACATCGCGCGGCTGGGCAGACATGGTCAGCACGATCACCCGCAGCGGCAGCCCGCGTTCGGCGATGCCGGCCAGTACCTCGAAGCCGGAGCGTGCCCCCAGGTTCAGGTCGAGCAGCACGACCTCGGGCGACAGCGCCGCGAGCTCGGCCAGCGCGCGCGTCGGGTCCGCGGATTCGCCTACCACGTCGTGGCCCGCGGCATCGAGCAGGGCGCGCAGTCCTTCGCGCACCAGCACATGGTCATCGATGAGGTACAGGCGGCTCATCCAGTCCTCGCGGGGCGTATGCAGGTGACTGCCAGTGCAGGTGGACACGCGTGCCGGGCCTGTCCGTGGGCCCCAGCATCAGGCTGGCGCCGATCGATGTGGCCCGCTCGCGCATCCCGACGAGGCCGAGATGTCCGGGCCTCGCCTGCGGGGGCTCGTCCGGCATTCCGATGCCGTCGTCATCGATCCAGAGGTCCATGCGCGCGGAGTCGCCCTCGATGACGACCCTGACCTTGCTCGCCTGGGCATGTCGGATCGCGTTGTAGGCGGCCTCGCGCGCGACCATGAAGGCTGCAAACTCGACGTCGCCCGGCCAGCGCAGGTCGCGCAGGGCCGCGTCGACGACCAGCGACAGCTCAGGCCCGTCGCCTGCCTCGGACTGGCGGCGCAGCTCGTTCTCGATCGCTGCCACCAGCCCGAGTTCGTCCAGCAGCGGTGGACGCAGCTCGGTCAGCGTCTCGCGCACCTGTCGGTTCGCGTGCGTGATCAGGGCGTCGATCCGCTGCAGGCCGGGCGCGGCCTCGCCGGCATCCGCTGCGGTGGCCGCGGCAGCGGCAACGTAGCCGCGCTGCCGGAGCACGTCGAACTGCATGCGCAGCGCCGCCAGCGTCTGCCCGAGTTCATCGTGCAGGACCTGCGCCAGCCGACGCGTGGTGTCCTTCTCCTGCTCGAGCAGGCGCCGGTTCAGGCCGGCCAGCTCGAGCTGGTAGGCGACGAGCCGGCGCTCTGCGCGCGTGCGCTCGGTGATGTTGCGAAGCATCGCGGTCAGCATGACCGAGCCATCCACCTCGACCTGCGAGATCGAGGCCTCGAGTTCCATGCGCGAACCGTCGGCGTGCAGCGCGGCGACGCGGCCCGAGCTCATCGCGCGCTGCGAGATACCGGAGCGCGCGAAGGCGACGAGGTGCTGGCGGTGATGGGCACTCGCTTCGGCCGGCAGCAGCCGGTCGAGCGGGTTGCCGATCATCGTGGCGGCACTGACGCCGAACATGCGCTCCGCGGCGGGATTGAACAGGCGAACCAGCCCTTGTGCGTCGGTGCTCACGATCGCATCGCTTGCGCTGGTGATGATCGCCAGCGTCCTGGCTTCGCTCTGGCGCAGTGCCGCCTCGGCGCGCATCTGGCTGGTGATGTCGATCGCCATGCCGCCGACCAGCGGACTGCCATCCTGCGCCAGCACCGGGAACCGCACCACGCGCCACAGCCTGGGCATGCCGGCGACCTCTCCGAAGGTCTCGATCGCATCCGACCCGGCGCCGGTGCGCAGCACCTGCGCGTCGCCTTCACGGCCGGGACCGACGATGCCGGCCGCATCGATCTCCTGCCCTGTGCGGCCGAGCCATCGCTCGCGCGGCTGCCCGCTGGCACGCTCCCAGCTGCGGTTCAGGTAGGCCGGGCGCCCGTCGGCATCCGACAGCCATGCGAGGGCGGGCGCGGCGTCCATGAAGGCCTGGAACCGTGCATCGCTCGCCAGCAGCCGCTCCTGCGCATCGGACAGTTCGCGCAGCGAGGCGCGCAGCTCGCCCTGCTGCGCGACCACCCAGCGCTGGTAGAAGTGGATGGCGAAGGCGATGGCCGCGCCGTTGGCGAAGAACTGGGCCATGGGAACGAGGTCGACCAGATGGCTGGCACCGGCATGCTGCGGATGGAACAGCGCGATGCCCAGCAGCGTCGCGATCGCCGTATAGACGAGGGCGGCCCTGATGCCTGCGAGAAGCGCGACCAGCACCACGCCCGGCACGAAGGTGATGTAGACGAAACCGGGGCCGACGGGAAACAGCGCCAGGCGAAGCGCCAGTGCGGCGAACAGCACTGCGATCACCAGCAGCGCCCGCGAGCCGGCCGACAGCGTGATCGGTAAGGGCGAGACCGGCCCGGCGTCGTCGGGGGCGCCGACCACCGGGCTGTCCGGCGTGCTAGACCCCGTCAATCGCGTCGCCCGCGGCCGGCGCGGCGAGGATCGCGCGCAGCGCACGGAACAGTTCGCGATGGCTGCGTGGCGGCTTGCCCTGGGCGAACTCGCGGCGCGCATTGCGCATCAGCGTGCGCAACTGCTGGACGTCGCAGCCGGGGTGGGCGGCGGCGAGATCGGTCAGGGCGCTGGCCGAGGCCTGGTCGTCCATCAGCCGGTCGCGCCAGCGTTCGATCGAATGCTGCAGCGCGACCTCGGCCGCGGACGTACCGTCCCAGATCGAGAACTGGGCCTCGATCGCGGACGGGTCGACCTGCCGCATCAGCCGGCCGATGTACTGGATCTGACGCCGTCGTGCCTCGTGGCGGGTGATCGACTGGCACTCGCGCACCGCGTCGTACAGCGATTCCGGCAGCCCGAGCATCTGCAGGCGGTCCCTCGGCAGGTCGACCAGCCTTGCACCGAGCGCCTGCAGGTCGTGCGCGGCCTGCTTCAGCCGCGTCTTGCTCGGCGGCAGTGGTGGCAGGTCATCGGTTTCGGTCATGTCGGGGGCGGACGCCGGGGGGGCGCGCGGTAGGTCATGGGGTCACTGTTATCATAAGTATCGCCTTTCCAGCGCGTGACCGGGAAACCGGCGTGAACCCAGCGTGAGCCCCAGCCGATGAGCAATGCCCGATTCAGCCTGTCCGAAGACACCCTGAAGCAGATCGCCGCCGATGCGCTCGCCCATGCGAAGGCGCTCGGTGCGAGCGCCGCGGACGCGGAAGTCAACGACGGCTTCGGCCAGGGCGTGACGGTGCGCTCGCGCGAGGTCGAGACGATCGAGTACACGCGCGACAAGTCGCTCGGGATTACCGTCTACCTCGGCCGCAAGCGCGGCTCGGCCAGCACCTCCGACTTCTCGCCGAAGGCGATCCGCGACACGGTCGAGGCGGCGCTGACCATCGCGCGCTACACCGGCGAGGACGAGTGCGCCGGGCTGCCCGACGCGCACCGGCATCCGGTGACGCTGCCCGAGCTCGACCTGTACCACCCGTGGGACGTGTCGGTAGAGACCGCGATCGAGATCGCCAGCCGTTGCGAGGCGGCCGCGCTCGACTTCGATCCGCGCATCACGAATTCCGAAGGCTCCAACATCTACACCCAGCAGTGGCATTTCATCCATGCCAACTCGAACGGCTTCGTCGGCGGCTATCCGACATCGCGCTACAGTCTGTCGTGCTCGGTGATCGGCGGGCCGGACGACGAGATGCAGCGTGACCACTGGTACACCGCTGCACGGCGCGAGGACGAACTCGAGGCGGCCGAGGCGGTCGGTCGGCGCGCAGCCCAGCGCACGGTGCGCCGCCTGGACGCGCGCAAGCTGGACACGCTCCAGGCCCCGGTGCTGTTCGACGCCACGCTGGCCGGAGGGCTGATCGGCCACTTCGTCGGCGCCGTGTCCGGGGGCGCGCTATACCGGAAGTCGTCCTTCCTGCTCGACAGCCTGGGCACCCAGGTCTTCTCCCCCGGCTTCAACCTGCGCGAGGCGCCGCATGTGCCGCGCGGCCTGTCGAGCGCACCGTTCGACGACGAGGGCGTGGCGACCGCAGCGCGCGACGTGGTCGCCGCGGGCGTCGTCCAAGGATACTTCCTCGGCACCTATTCGGCACGCAAGCTCGGCATGGAAAGCACCGGCAATGCAGGCGGCAGCCACAACCTCGTGCTCGAGAGTGGCGCGCTCGACTTCGACGGCCTGCTGAAGAAGATGGGCCGCGGGCTGGTGGTCACCGAACTGCTCGGCAGCGGCATCAACTCGGTGACCGGGGACTATTCCCGCGGCGCGGCCGGTTTCTGGGTCGAGGACGGCACCATCGCATACCCGGTGCACGAGATCACGATCGCCGCCAACCTCAAGGAAATGTTCCGCGGCATCGTCGAGATCGGCAACGATGTCCTCAAGCGCGGATCCAGCACCACCGGCTCCATCCTGATCGACAACATGACCATCGCCGGCAACTGACCGCAGCGCAATGATCGTCCCGGGTTCGCTATGGGTCGCCTGCACGGTGGCGGCTGCGGCCGGACAGACGCTGCGCAACGCGATGCAGCACAGCCTGATCGGCACCGTCGGTACGGTGGGTGCCACCCACGTGCGGTTCCTGTACGGATTGCCGTTCGCCTGCGTGTTCCTGGCGCTGGTCGCCTCGACTGGCGCGATCCGCGCCCCGCAGATGGACCTCGTGTTCTGGGCCTGGCTCGTCCTCGGCGCGCTGAGCCAGGTGCTGGCCACCGCCATGATGCTGCTGCTGATGCAGCAGCGCTCTTTCGTGGTCAGCACCGCTTACATCAAGACCGAGCCGGTGCAGATCGCGCTTTACGGCTTCGTGTTCCTGGGCGATCGGCTCAGCCTGCAGGCGATCGCCGGCGTGCTGGTGGCCACCGCCGGGGTGGTACTGATGTCCTGGAAGCCATTGCCGGCGGACGCGGCACCGGCAGCAGGGGCACGCAGCGCGATGTGGCGCGCCGCGCTGCTCGGCATCGCCACCGGCAGCATGTTCTCGATATCCGTGGTCGGTTACCGCGGCGCGGTAATCGCGCTCGGCGACGATCCGTTCTATGGTCGTGCGACGCTGGCGCTCGTACTGGCGCTGGCACTGCAGACCGTGCTGCTGTCGCTCTACCTGCGGCTGCGCGAGCCTGGCCGCCTGACCAGCCTCGTGCGGGCGTGGAAGCCTTCGCTGCTCGCCGGTTTCCTGGGTGCGAGCGCCTCGCAATGCTGGTTCCTTGCGTTCTCGCTGCAGACCGCTGCCGCGGTGCGCACCGTCGGGCTGATCGAGGTGGTGTTCGCCGCGCTGATCTCGCGCCGGGTGTTCGCCCAGCGCAGCGGACGGCGCGAGTGTGCCGGCATCGCGATGGTGGTGTCCGGGGTCGCGCTGCTGCTGGCCGGCACGTCCTGAACATGCACGCGCCGAACGGATTGCCGGCGGCCGCGCTGTGCCGCGTGGTGCTCGACAGCCTGGCGCGCGAATGGCCGTACCGGCCGGACGTGTTCCTCGAATCGGCAGACGACTTCCGGCTGCCGCGCGAACGCCATCCGCTGTTCCACACCAGCTACGACTGGCATTCCTGCGTGCACATGCACTGGAGCCTGGCGCGCCTGTTGCGCCTGCATCGCGAGCGGCTCGAACCGACCCGGGCCGATGCGATCATGGCGCGCTTCGATCGCGCGTTCACGACCGATGCGGTTGCCACCGAGGCGCTGCTGTTCGACCGGCCGGGCTACCGTTCGTTCGAGCGGCCGTACGGCTGGGGCTGGCTTCTGCAACTGCAGGCTGAACTGCACCGGCTTGCGGCCGATGCTTCGGCGCCGGCTGACCTGCAGGTGCGGGCCGTGCGTTGGCGCGACACGCTCCAGCCGCTGTCCCTGCGCATCGCGCGGGTGCTGGTCGACTTCCTGCCGAAGCTCGGCCATCCGGTACGCACCGGGACGCATTCGAACACCGCGTTCGCCTGCGTGCTCGCGCTCGACCATGCCCGCACCTGCGCGCATCCGGCGCTGCAGCGGGGGATCGGCGAGGCTGCCCACCGCTGGTTCGGACGCGACCATCGTTATCCTTCCGAATACGAGCCGGGCGGCGAGGATTTCCTGTCTGCCGGCCTCGTCGAGGCGCTGCTGATGCAGCGGCTGCTCGATGGCTGCGATTTCGCCGACTGGTGGCATCGGTTCTCGCCCTCGGCGGAAGCACTCGGCCACTGGCTGCGGCCGGTGCCGGTCGGTGATGCGTCCGATGCGCGCATCGTGCATCTGCACGGCCTGAACCTGTCGCGCGCCTGGTGCTGGAAGGCGCTGCTGCCGGGGCTTCCCGGAGAACTCGTTGAACCCGTCTCGCGCGCCATCGACGCGCACTGGCAGGCTTCGCTTGCGGCCGCCCTCGGCGGCGATTATGTGGCAACCCACTGGCTGGCTTCGTTCGTGCTGCTGGCCGAGGGCAGGGAGCAACCATGACTGTTCGTTACGATGCGATCGTCGTCGGCACCGGGCCCGCCGGCGCGGTGGCCGCCGAAGCGCTCGGCTGTGCCGGTCGGCGCACGCTGCTGCTGGAACGCGAGCGGTTGCCGCGGGCCAAGACCTGCGGCGGTGGCGTCACCTGGAAGGTCGCGCAGGCGCTGGGCGTCGACCTTACGCCGGTGGCCGAACGCACCATCGGCACCGTCGAGCTGCACTGGCGGCTCAAGGCCTCGAAGACGATGCCCGGGCGCGAGCCGCTGGTGCACATGTTCCAGCGCAGCCGATTCGACGCCTGGCTGGTCGAACGCGCGCTGGCCACCGGGCAGGTCGAACTGAAGGACGGCCTGGCGGTGAAGTCGGTCGAGGCCGATGCCGGTGGGGTGACCGTGCGCACGGCGCAGGACACGTTCGAAGCCGACTACCTGGTCGGCGCGGATGGCGTGGCCGGGCCGGTGGCGCGCTCGCTGGGGCTGATGCAGGAGCGCGACCTGCTGCCGGCGACCGAACAGGACATCGCCGTCGACGCGAAGACGATGGACCGCTGGCATGACCGGATGGCGCTGGACATCGGCACGCTGTACGGGTCGTACGGCTGGGTGTTCCCGAAGGAGGACCACCTGAACGTCGGCGTCGGCTGCTTCTCGACGAGTTCGCGCCCTGCGAAGCAGCTGAAGGATTACGGCAAGCGCCACCTGGCCTACCAGTTGCCCGGGCCGATGCGCGTGCTGCGTACCGTCGGCTTCGTGCTGCCGTTGCGGCCGGTCGGAGCGCCGATCCAGCGCGGCCGGGCGCTGCTTGCGGGCGACGCGGCCGGGCTGGTCGAGGCATTCACCGGCGAGGGTATCTACTGGGCCGTGCGCAGCGGACAGATCGCCGCGCAGGCGATCGTCGACCATCAGATGCAGGGTGCGCGGGGCGAGCTCGACTACGAGCACCGGATCGATGCGGCACTGATGCCGACCCTGGTCGATGCCCGGCGCTGGGCGCACATCTACCTGTGGCTGCCGCGCGCCTGCTACGCATTGCCGGCGCGCAGCCCGCGCTTCTGGGGCGCGGTGGCGAAGATCGTGCGTGGCGAGCGGGACTACACCGACATGCGACGGCGGCTGGGGGTGTTCGGACGGGTGGCGGACTGGCTGCCGGTGGAGCTGGACTGACGGGGCGGAAGGGCGGGACGAGGCAGGGCGGCGGTGTAGAAGGCTCAGGCCCCGGTCGCCAGCGCGTATCTGCCGCGGCCCCTGCGCTTGGCCTCGTACATCGCCTTGTCCGCGGCGGACAGCAGGCTGGCCGGATCGTCCCCGGGGCCGGACACCGCGATGCCGATCGAGACCTCCAGCGTGTACGCCTTGTCCTTCCATTCGATCGGGCATGCGATGGCGGCGATGCACTTGTCCGCCAGTGCCCGCACCGGCCCGTCGACCGGAGGCTCGATGTCGGATGCCAGCAGCACGAACTCGTCGCCGCCGAGCCGGGACAGTGTGTCGGCCTGGCGCACCAGGGCGGACAGCCGGTGCGCGACCTGGCGCAGCGCCTCGTCGCCCGCCTCGTGGCCATGCGTGTCGTTGATCACCTTGAAGCCGTCGAGGTCGAGGAACAGCAGTGCGACCTGTGTCCGGTTTCGCTTTGCCCGGGCCAGCGCCTGCACCGTGCGGTCGACCAGCAGCTTGCGGTTCGGCAATCCGGTGAGGCTGTCGTGCAAGGCCATCGCCTCGAGTTCCGACTGCTTGTCGGACAGCTTCCCGAGCAGCCGGTTGAAGGCTGCGGTGAGATGCCCGACTTCGTCCTTATGCTCTACCGGCAGCGGCCGCAGTGGCAGCTCGCCGTACGTCATGCGATCGGCCAGTTTCGCCGCCCGGTACAGCGGGCGCAGCAGCCAGGCCACCAGCAGGCCCACCACCAGCAGCACCACCAGCGCACGCGTGAGAGTGAGCCGGACGAGGAAGTCGCGGGTGCGGTCGACAGTAGCCAATGCCTGGCTGGCCGGCACCGTCACCGAGGCGTACCAGCCGGTGCTGCCGATGGCGGCGCTGGCTGACAGTTCGTCGATGCCGCCGGAGCCGACCGCACGCGTGCTGCTGCGGAAGCCGGGCGCTGCCCGTTCCTGCAGGGCGGCCTGGTCCGCCTGCAGCAGCGGCTCGAGCATCCGCCCAGGGTCGGAGGCTGCGACGACCAGCCGGTCGCGCGAGGAGACGATCCGGATGTCCGGTGCAGGTGCCGTCGCGGATGCCGCCACGGACGCCGGCGCTGCGTCGGCGGCGCCTAGCGGGAAGAGTGTCGTCAGGTCGGCGACGCCGACCAGCACCGCGACCAGTTGTCCGGTGCCGTCCCACACCGGCGTGGCCAGTGGCAGTACCGCCTGCCGGCTGGCCGGATCCCGCTGCGGCAGCCCGAGGCTGGTCACACCGTCGAGTGCCGCGCGGAAACCGGGATCGGACCCGATGTACAGCCCGGCCGGGAAGCTCGCGCTCGACGGACCGCGGGCGATGATCCGGCCCTGCGGATCGGCGACCAGCAGCCCGTGCGGGAACGCCGGCTGCAGCGCCTGCTGCTCGGTGAGCCAGGTACGCAGGCGGTCCAGGCGGCCGGGCAGGGGCGGCGGCAGTGCCGCCGCCAGCCGTTCGAGCAGCAGTCGCTGTTCGCCGATGCGTGCATCGGCCGTACGTGCCACCTGGTCGGCCAGCGTAAGCTGGCTCGCGCTGGCTGACTGTGCGAGGTCCTCGCGCAGGAAGCCACTGATCCGGTGATAGCTGGCGATCGACCCGAGGATCATGATGGCCATGCCCACCGCGATGAAGCGGGTGACCAGGCTGGTTGTGGCTTGTACGGTAGACACGTCGGTGCGGTGATCTGGTGTTGCAGGCGCGCGGGAGGCACCACAGGGGCGGGTGCACGTAGCCAACGTTACCCGCAGGCTTCGTCGCCCCCTCCGACTGTACCACCTGCCACCCGATGCGCAGTCCGGGGCAGGTCGAACGAGGAAACGGTTGCGGAGAAGGTGGATACCGTATAAAAATACGGTATGCCTCCTGCCGCCGCCCCCCTCCCTTTCGCCGCCTTCGCCGCCGCGCCCGCTTCCGGGCCGGCCTCCGCGTTCGCGTCCTTCCATCCTTCGGCCACCGGTGCCTTCCCGGCGCTGGCTGGCCTGCCGGCCTCGTCCCTGCGGCCCGGGTCGGCATCCCGTCCCGTGGCTGCCAGCACGGGCTTCGTGCCTGCGGCCGGCGGCGCCCGGGTGGCGCTGGCCTCGGTGCCGTCGGTGTTCCGCTGCGGCGAACTGCCGCCGGGTATCCTGCCTGGTATCCCGACCGGCTTTGCCGGGCTCGATGCCGAGATCCCGGGCGGTGGCTGGCCGGTCGGCGCGCTCACCGAAGTGCTGTGCGACACCTGCGGTGCCGGCGAGGCATCGCTGCTGCTGCCGGCGCTGCGCTACCTGACCCGGGCTGCCGACTGGCGTGGCCGCGGGCTGCTGCTGATCGATCCGCCGCACCTGCCTTATGCACCGGCGCTGGCCGAGGCCGGCATCGATCTCGACCTGCTGGCGGTGGTGCGTCCGAAGACCGAGGAAGACGCGCTGTGGGCTGCCGAGCAGGCGCTGCGCTCGGGCGCCGCCGGTGCGGTGCTGGTCTGGGCACGGCCGGTGCGCGGCACCGACAGCGCGCAGCGGTACCAGCGGTTGCGCCGGCTGCAGATCGCTGCAGCAGCCGGCGGCGGGCTGGGCATCGTGTTCTCGGCAACCAGCGCCGCGACGCTGTCGACGCCGGCTGCCCTGCGACTGTCGCTGTCGATGACCGCGCAGGGCCGGCTGGCGGTGACCCTGGTCAAGCGGCGCGGGCTGGCCCAGCCGAAGACCGTGACCCTGTCGCCGCGCCGGCTACCGGTGCCCTACCTGGCGGGCGTGCCCTCCGGGCGTGGTGCGGCGGGTGGTGCGCCGGTGCCTGCCCTGACCGATACCGCTCCCGCCCCCGCTGCTGCCGCCACGGCGCCGAAGGGTCCGCTCGCCCGGTCGATGTCTGCCGTGCGCGCGGTCGCGGCCCGCCTGGTGCGCGACCGCGACTTCGATCCGGCCCACTGATAACGGCCATGAAGAGACCGACCATGCTCTGGATTGCGCTCTACCTGCCCGACCTGCCGCTCGAGGTGGTCAACCGGGTGCAGGCTGGCGATGCCGGCACTGCACTCATCGTCGACCTGCCGCTGGCGGTCAGCGATGGCCCCGACAACCGGCCGTTCGTGCACTCGGCCAATCCGCGGGCGCGTGCGGCCGGCGTGCATCCGGGCATGTCGGTGGCAGCGGCCTGCGCGCTGGCCACCGGACTGGCCACGCTGCACCGGGACGAGGCACGCGAAACAGCGGCGATCCGGCAGGTGGCCGGCTGGGCTGCGCAGTTCACGCCATCGGTGGTGCTCGAGCGCTCGGGCGTGCTGCTCGAGGTTGCAGGCAGCCTGAAACTGTTCGGCGGGCTCGCGCGTCTGCTCGGCCAGTTTCGCACCGGACTGGCCGAACTCGGCTTCCGGGCCTCGTTCGGGGTTGCTCCGACGCCGCTGGGTGCCTGGCTGCTGGCACGCGGTGGCCATGAACAGGCCGGGGTGCGTGCCTGCCTCGAAGCGGCCGACCTGCCGGCGCGCCTCGCCGAACTGCCGCTGGCGCTGTTCGACTGGCCACGCGAACGCCTCGATGCGCTGGCGGTACTCGGCATCTGCCGCATCCGCGAGGCGCTGGCACTGCCACGCGACGGTTTCCGCCGGCGGTTCGGGGCGGATGCACAATCCGACCTCGACCGTGCGCTGGGGCGCGCCGCCGATCCACGGCCGTGTTTCGCGTTGCCCGACCGCTTCTCCTCGCGCATCGACCTGCCGTTCGACGTGATCGACACCGCGCTGCTCGACATCCCGGTCTCCCGCATGCTCGCCGAGATGGAGGGCTTCCTGCGGGCCCGAGGGGCAGGGGCGCTGCAACTCGTGGTCGAACTCGAACACGGCCGTTCGGTGCCGACCCGGCTCACGCTGGGTTCCGCTGTGCCGGAGCGTGCCCGTGCGCGCTGGCAGCGGCTGGTGCGCGAGCGGCTCGAGCGGCTGGAACTGAAGGCGACGATCAGTGCCGTGGCGCTCCATGTCGACACACTGCACGGCTTCGGGGAGCACAGCACCAGCTTCCTGCCCGACGCCACCCGGCGTGCGCAGTCCTGGCACGAGCTGACCGAACGCCTGTCCTCGCGGCTGGAGCCTGGCGCACTGTTCTCGGTCGCATTGCGCGATGACCATCGGCCGGAGCAGGCCTGGCGTCGGGCCGATGGCCGCCCGCCACGGCTGCGTCCGGCCACCGGCACTGGTGCTGGCACTGGCACGCCGGCATCGGCCGCTGGCGCCGCCCTGGCTACCGCGACCACGGCCCCGACGGCCGCCGCCGCGCGCCTGCGCGACACCGCAACGACGATGCGCTCGCGCCGCGAGCGCCCGGTGTTCCTGCTCGAGCGGCCGCGCATGCTGGTCTGCGCCGAGTCCCGGCCGCAGTACCATGGGCCGCTCGAACTGGTGAGCGGTCCCGAGCGCATCGAGGCCGGCTGGTGGGACGGGCGCGCCGTCGCCCGCGACTACTATGTCGCCCGCAACCGTGCCGGCGAAGCCTGCTGGATCTACCGCGAACCGGTCGACCCATCGCGCTGGTATCTGCACGGTCTGTTCGCATGACGGCAGCCACGCCATGCTGCCGGCCTGCGCTGAACTCGATGCGCTCTCCAATTTCACCTTCCTGCGTGGTGCATCCCATCCCGAGGAACTGGTTGCCCAGGCCGCTGCGCTTGGCTACCGCGCACTGGCGATCGTCGATGAATGCTCGGTGTCCGGCGTGGTGCGCGCCCACCTGGCCGCAAAGGAATGCGGGCTGCACCTGGTCATCGGCGCGCAGTTCGCGCTCGCCGATTGCCCGTCGATCGAGCGCATCCTGCTGCTCGCCTGCAACCGTGAGGGCTACGGCAATCTCTGCGAGCTGATCACCCTTGCGCGCGGGCGCATGGCCAAGGGCCGCTATTGCCTGCGGCTGGCCGACCTCGCGCGCGGCGTGCCGCACTGCCTGGCGATCGTCGTGCCATCTTCGGCCAGCGGCGTATCCGGTGGCGGCGAATCGGTGGCGATGATCGGCCGTGCCTTTCCCGGGGCCTGCTGGATCGGCGTGGTGCTGGTGCAGGGACCGGACGACGGCGCATTGCTCGAGCGTGCGCTGCAGCTCGCGGCCGGCGCCGGGCAGGACGCCGGCCCCGGCCTGCCGCTGGTCGCCTGCGGCGCGGTGCAGATGCACCGGCGCGAGCGCAAGGCCCTGCACGATGTGCTGACCGCGGTCCGCGAAGGGCTGCCGCTGGCCGAACTCGGCTCGCGCGTGCTGGCCAATGCGGAGCGCTGCCTGCGTCCGATCGCACGGCTGGCCCGCCTGTATCCGCCGGAACTGCTTCTGCAATCGGTCGAGATTGCCGGGCGCTGTACCTTCTCGCTCGACGAACTGCGCTACGAGTACCCGCGCGAACTGGTGCCCGAGGGCGAGACCGCGGCGAGCTGGCTGCGCCAGTTGACCTTCGAGGGGCTGGACGAGCGCTATCCGCATGGCACGCCAGCCGTCGTGCTGAAGCTGGTCGAGCATGAACTCGCGCTGATCGCCGACCTCGGCTACGAAGCCTATTTCCTGACCGTGCACGACATCGTGCGCTTCGCGCGCGGCCGCGGCATTCTCTGCCAGGGGCGCG
Organism: Betaproteobacteria bacterium; assembly: GCA_947458265.1. Taxonomy (GTDB): domain Bacteria; phylum Pseudomonadota; class Gammaproteobacteria; order Burkholderiales; family CAIKXV01; genus CAIKXV01. The sequence goes on along the minus strand of CANGYF010000024.1, from coordinate 27,848 downwards.
GGTCGGCGGCCAATTCCGCGGTCTGCTACGCACTGGGCGTGACCGAGGTGGACCCGGGCCGGATGCAGGTGCTGTTCGAACGCTTCATCTCGAAGGAGCGCAACGAACCGCCGGACATCGACGTCGACTTCGAGCACGAGCGGCGCGAAGAGGTGATGCAGTACATCTATCGCAAGTACGGCCGCGACCGGGCTGCGTTGACTGCAGCGCTCGCCACCTACCGGCCGCGCTCGGCGCTGCGCGATGTCGGCAAGGCGTTCGGCCTGTCGCTCGACCAGGTCGACCGCCTGGCGAAGACCATCGCCTGGTGGGATGGCAAGCAGGTAAAGGATGAACGGCTGGTCGAGGCCGGCTTCGATCCCGGCAATCCGCTGGTCGGGCAGGTGGTCGACTTCGCGCACCAGCTGGTCGGCTTCCCGCGCCACCTGTCGCAGCACAGCGGCGGCTTCGTGATTGCGCGCGACCGGCTGACCCGGCTGGTACCGGTCGAGAACGCGGCAATGGACGGCCGCACCGTGATCCAGTGGGACAAGGACGACCTCGATGCGCTCGGGCTGCTGAAGGTCGACGTGCTGGCGCTGGGCATGCTGACCGCCATCCGCCGCACGCTCGATGCGCTGGATGCGGCTGGGGTCAAGGCTTACCCCAGCCCCAGCCCCAGCCCCTGGCGGCTGCAGGACATCCCGGCCGAGGACGAGCAGACCTACGCGATGATCCAGCGCGCCGACACCATCGGCGTATTCCAGATCGAATCGCGGGCGCAGATGACCATGCTGCCGCGGCTGAAGCCGAAATGCTTCTATGACCTGGTGATCGAGGTGGCGATCGTGCGGCCAGGGCCGATCCAGGGCGGCATGGTGCATCCCTACCTGCGCCGGCGGCAGGGGCTGGAACCGGTCACCTATCCCTCCGAGGCGGTGAAGGGCGTGCTCGAGCGCACGTTGGGCATCTCGATCTTCCAGGAGCAGGTGATGCAGCTGGTGGTGGTGGCCGCCGGCTTCACGGCGGGCGAGGCCGACCGGGTGCGCCGTGCGATGGCGGCCTGGCGGCGCAAGGGTGGCCTGGAACCGTTCCGCGACAGGCTGCTTGCCGGCATGCTCGCGCGCGGCTACAGCGCCGACTATGCCGAACAGATCTTCCGGCAGATCCAGGGCTTCGGCGAGTACGGCTTCCCCGAATCGCATGCAGCAAGCTTCGCGCTGCTGGTCTATGTGTCGTGCTGGCTGAAGTGCCACCATCCGGCGGCCTTCGCCTGCGGGTTGCTGAACGCGCAGCCGCTCGGCTTCTATTCGCCGTCCGAGATCGTGCAGGACGTGAAGCGGCATCGCGTGCAGGTGCTGCCGCCGGACGTGACGGTGAGCGGCTGGGACTGCGTGCTGGAGCGCCCCGATGCGGGTTGCACCCGTGGGGGCGATGGGGGTGGCAGCAGTGATGGCACAGGTTCGCCGGCGCTGCGCCTCGGGTTGCGCATGGTCAAGGGGTTGTCAGAGGCGGGTGCTTCACGTCTCGTGGCCGCGCGCCGCCAGGCACCGTTCGTCGACCTCGATGACCTCGCCCGGCGCGCCGCGTTGCAGCGCGCCGACGTGAACGCACTGGCCGCGGCCGATGCCCTGTGTGCGCTGGCCGGGCATCGGCGCGAGGCCTGGTGGCAGGCGCTGGCGCTGGAAGCCGACACGCCGCTGACGCGCGCACCGCGCGATGCGGTGCAGGCCTCGCTGCTGCCGCCCACCGAAGGCGAGGACGTGATGCTCGACTACTCGACGCTCGGCCTGACGCTGCGCCGGCATCCGCTCGCGCTGCTGCGCCCGATGCTCGCCGGGCGCCGCCTGTCCACCGCCGACGCGGTGCGTGCCGCACGCAACGGCCAGTTGATCCGCGCCTGCGGCATCGTCACCTGCCGCCAGCGTCCGTCCACCGCCAGCGGCGTGGTGTTCGTGACGCTGGAGGACGAGACCGGCCACATCAACGTCGTGGTGTGGCCGACGATCGTCGAGAAGCAGCGGCGCGAACTGCTCGGCTCGCGCCTGATGACCGTGTACGGCCATGTGCAGCGCGAAGGCGAGGTAGTGCACCTGGTCGCCGGCCGGCTGGTCGACGATACCCGGCTGCTCGGCCGGCTGGTGACGACCTCGCGCGACTTCGGCTAGAAGGAGCATGAGGAAAACAGGGTCAGACACGCTTTTTCTGGAAAAGCGTGTCTGACCCTGTTTTCCGGCGCAGGAAACCGGGCCGGGCTCGCGTTACCTGCCGCCAGAGGATCGGAGCAGTTCGACGAAACTGCGTACGTCCGTCCAGGATTCCATGCCGTCCACCGCGGCCTCGACCCGCTCCGCTCCCGCCGGGTCCAGCACGTGCGCGGCCAGCGCGCGGAACTTCGCGCGAATCTCCGACTCCGCATAAGGGCGCTCGAAGTCGCCGCGCGGCAGGTCGCAGGTGCCGCTCGCGGTACGCCCGTCGACCAGCGTGACCGTCGCACGCGAAGGCTTGTGGTGGGGCAGGGCAGCGGTCATTGCCGGATCCTCGGCGACATGCACCCGGGCACGCATCGCCGCCCACGCCGGGTCGTGCACCGTGTCGTCGTTCAGCGTATCGAAGCCGGTGCTGTTGAACAGCGCGAGCCCGGCGGCCGCATGCGGCAGCGAGTAGCGCGAGGCGAAGTAGTTGGACGGGCTGCGCTCGTCCATCTTCGATGCGAACTGGTAGGTCTCGATGTCGATGCGTTCGATGGAATCCGGCGCGGGGCGCAGCTTCGACAGTGCTTCCTCCAGCGCATCGAGCGCTGAGTGGATCGGATTGCAGCAGGCGCGCAGGCGAAACCAGTTGCGGGTGATCTCCCAGCGGCTGCCCAGGTCCTGCAGCACCTCGTCCGGACGGAAGCCCTCGGCGACCAGTTTGCCGAGCGACAGCTCGATCGCATCGGCCTGGGCTTCGAAGCCCGCCAGCGCCAGTTCCGGGGCGAGCGAGACCGCATGGCCGCACATGCCGCCTGCGACATTGAGCGCGGTGGCGCCGGCGATCGCGTCGGTGTAGCTCGGCGTGAGCATCAGCGTCGCGCCCAGCCGCAGCGCGAGGCTGGTGCCGGTGGCGTCGAGCCCGCGCAGCCGTGCACCCGCGGCCGAGGCCCCGAGCAGCGTCGCCTGTCCGTTCTGGTGGACCAGCGCGCGCGGGGTCATCGACAGCGACAGCCGGGCACCTGCGTCATAGCCGAGGATGAAGGCGACCAGCACGTCACGGCCGGACAGGTGCCGGTCTTCCGCTACGGCCAGCAGGCCTGGCAGGATCTGCGCGCCGCCCTGGAACATCACGAAGCGATGGCCTTCGCACAGCTCGAGCGAACGCGCGGCGATGCCGTTGACCAGCGCGACGCTGCGCGGGTCGCCAGTCGGAAAGCCCGTGGCATACGCGGTGGACGGGCCAGACTGGCCGGACGGGCCGTCGCCGGGCACAGTCAGCAGCGCGCTGCGCAACTGCCTCACCTCCGGCCGCTGCGAACCCGCGAGCATCACGCCCAGGGTGTCGAGCACCACCAGCTTCGCGTGCTGGCGTACCCGCTCCGGGATGTCCTCGAAGCGTGTCCCGGCGACGAAACCGGCGAGCGTCTCTACCTGTCTACCCATGTCCTGTCCTTGCGGCCGCTGCGGCGTCCACCATGCTTCGCATCACTCGCCGGTTCTCAACGAGCCAGCAGGTCTCCCAATGCCTGGCCACGCCAGCCGGCAAGCTCCGGCGATTGTTCGCCCCGTACCCATGCTTCCAGCAGTCGTCGCGGGCAGAGCAGCGCCGGCGGCAGGTCCAGCTCGGTCGCCCGTGCTGCGACCTTGTCGCGCACCTGCGCCAGCAACTGGGCCGGTTCACCGCGGATCGGCGGCGGGATCGGCGGCAGCTCGAGTTCCTCGTCGGTCAAAGGCGACTCCAGCAGTTCGAACAAGGGCACCAGTTCGCGCTTCGGGAAGCTGCGCTGCCCGCGCATCCGTGAAGCAAGCGCATCGGTGTCGGCAGGCGGCGTCTCGACCAGGGAGGTGGCGAGCGCATTGTCGAAGATCCAGGCGCGCGGACGGTTGATCCGGCGCGCCAGTGCTTCGCGCCAGCGCAGCAGCCGGCGCAGGCGTGCCTGCAACTCGGGCGGGGATTTCCACAGCGCCGTGAATGAAAGGTGCGGCTCGTCGTCGGGGGGCGGGCCGGCGGACAGCCGGTCGCAGTCCTCCTGGCACCAGTCGAGCATCTTCCGCTGCTCGAGCTTGGTGGATAGCAGGTCGTGCATCGCCGGCAGGTGTACCACGTCGATCGCCGCATACAGCTTCTGCTGCTCGGTGAGCGGCCGCTGCAGCCAGTCGGAGCGGGTCTCGCCCTTGCCGATCTCGACATCGAGCAGCATCTGCACCAGGCGCTGGTAGCCGATGCCAGGCCCCAGGCCGGCGAAGGCTGCGGCCACCTGGGTGTCGAACAGCGCCGCGACCGGCGCGCCGGCGATCGGCGCGAGCGCGACCAGGTCTTCGCTTGCGCTGTGCATGATCTTCACGCAGCCGGCATCGATGAGCAGTGGCGCCAGAGGCGACAGGTCGCCGCAGCCGATCGGGTCGACCAGCGCCGGCGGTCCTTCGACCTGCAGTTGCACCAGCGCCAGGTCGGGCCAGAACGTGTTGACCCGCATGAACTCGGTGTCCAGTCCGACCCGGGATGCGCCGGGAAGGCGGGAGAGCAGGGCGGCGAGGCCTGCTGCGGTGTCGATCCATTCTGCGGTCGGTTCGGTCATGCGCGATGATAATCCGTTGGCGACCCCGGAAGCTTATGGCTAAACTTCCGGCGCACGGGGATTGCGGCGGCCGGCGGGATGGCGTGGATGGCGTCCATGGGACGGCGGGTCTCCGAAGTGCGTCGACACAGACTCGTGCCGCCCTGGACGGACACGGGCAAACGGACATCGAGGAGAGGGCATGCAAGGCGACAGCGACAACCGCAACGATCGTGGCACGGTGTCGATCGACGGCGCAGCGCACGACGGCACGACAGCGGACGGCGGCGCCGCGCAGGCGGCCGGGCACACGGCAACCGTCGCCGCACTGCGCCGGCAGCGTCGCGCTTTCCTTCAGGGTGCTGCTGCATCAGCCACCGTCGTGGCGGCGGCTCCGGCGATCGCCCAGTCCGGCCCCTCGGTGCGCTGGCGGCTCCAGTCGAGTTTTCCCAAGAGCCTCGACACCCTGTTTGGCGCGGCGCAGATGTTCTGCGAGCGCATCGACCGGCTGACCAGCGGGCGGTTCCAGATCCGGCCGTTCGCCGCGGGCGAGATCGTCGGCGGCCTGCAGGTGCTCGATGCGGTGCAGAACGGCACCATCGAGATGGGCCACACCGCCAGCTACTACTACATCGGGCGCAACCGGTCGCTGGCCTTCGACACCGCGGTACCGTTCGGCCTCAACGCGCGCCAGCAGAACGCCTGGATGTACTACGGCGGCGGCCTCGAACTGATGCGCGAGGTGATGCGCGAGTTCAACGTGATGAACTTCCCGGCTGGCAGCACCGGCACCCAGATGGGTGGCTGGTTCCGGCGCGAGATCCGCTCGCTCAAGGACATGCAGGGCCTGCGCTTCCGCATCCCCGGCCTGGCCGGCGAGATGCTCTCGCGCATCGGCGTGCTGCCGCAGGTCATCGCCCCGGCGGACATCTATTCCTCGCTCGAGCGCGGCACGATCGATGCCACCGAGTTCGTCGGCCCGTACGACGACGAGAAGCTGGGCTTCGCCAAGGTCACCAAGTTCTACTACTACCCCGGGTTCTGGGAGGGTGGCGCGCAGCTCTCGATGTATGTCGGCCTGAAGGAGTGGGAGAAGCTGCCGCGCGAGTTCCAGCAGGCGATCGATGTCGCCTCGGCCGAGATCAACGTCAACATGCTTGCCGAGTACGATGCCAAGAACCCGCCGGCGCTCGCCCGCATCCAGAAGACCGGCGTGCAGGTACGGGCGTTCCCGGTCGACGTGATGGTTGCGGCCCAGAAGGCTGCGTTCCAGATCTACGACGAGGAGGCCGCGAAGAACCCGTCGTTCGCAAAGATCTACGCCAACTGGCGCGCATTCCGCGATGCCCAGCACGCCTGGCACCGCACCGCCGACCTGAGCTTCGACAGCTTCGTGCTCAACAATCCGCCGGGCGCACCGGCGGCACCGGCGGCATCCACCGCACCCGCCTCACCAGCCGCACCAGCGAAAAAGTAGGCGCGCTGCACGACCGGCCGGAACGGCCGGGGTCTGACCCCAAGGGATAAGACCCCGGAACTGGCTGGTTCGGAAAATCAGGGTCAGACACGCTTTTCCCGGAAAAGCGTGTCTGACCCTGATTTTCCTCAGCCTTGGCTACCTGGTGAAGTTCAACACCATCCCGGGGAAGGCGATCAGCAGGCCGACCATGATCAGCTGGATGATGATGAACGGGATCGCGCCCAGATAGATATCCATCGTGCGCACCGATGGCGGGGCGACGCTGCGCAGGTAGAACAGGGCGAAGCCAAACGGCGGATGCATGAACGAGGTCTGCATGTTGACCGCGATCAGCACGGCGAACCAGACCAGGTCGATGCCCAGCTTGTCGGCGACCGGTCCGAGCAGCGGCAGCAGGATGAACGCGATCTCGAAGAAGTCGAGGAAGAACGACAGCACGAAGATCAGCACGTTCACGAACACCAGGAAACCGACCTGTCCGCCAGGCAGTCCGGTCAGCAGGTGCTCGACCCAGAGGTCGCCATCGAGCCCGCGGAAGACCAGGGTGAAGATGGTCGCGCCGATCAGGATGAAGATGGCGAAGCTGGTCAGGATGGTGGTCTGCTCCATCGCTTCGCGCAGCACGCGCCGGTCAAGCCGACGGTTGGCAGCGGCGAGCGCGAGCGCACCCAGTGCACCCATCGCGGCCGCCTCGGTCGGCGTCGCCAGCCCCATGAAGATGGTGCCGATCACCAGGAACAGCAGCACGATCGCCGGCACCAGTGCCTTCAGCGCGCGCAGCAGCAGCGCCCGGTCGCGTGGCTGGCGTTCCGCCTCGGGGATCGCCGGGACCGCATCCGGGTACACCAGCGAGACGAGGAAGATGTAGAGGGCATAGAGGCCGGTGAGCACCAGGCTCGGCACCAGCGCGCCGGCATAGACGTCGCCCACCGAGATGCCCAGCACCTCCGCCATGACCACCAGCACGATCGACGGCGGCACGATCTGCGCGAGCGTGCCGGAGGCAGCGATGACCCCGCTCGAAAGCCGGGGCGAGTAGCCATGGCGGAGCATCACCGGCAGCGAGATCAGACCCATCGCGATCACCGTCGCGGCGACCACGCCGGCCGGCCCGCCGAGCAGTGCACCGACGAAGATCACCGCATAGGCGATGCCGCCCTTCACCGAGGCGAACACCTGGCCCATCGTCTCCAGCATCTCTTCCGCGATGCCGCTGCGCTCAAGCACCACGCCCATGAACGTGAAGAACGGGATCGCCAGCAGGGTCTGGTTGGACATGATGCCCAGCACACGCTCCGGCAGCGCCTGCAGCAGTTGCGGGCCGAATGCGCCGGCCTGGATGCCTATCAGCGCGAACGCCAGCCCGACCGCTGCCAGCGAGAACGCGACCGGGTAGCCGATCAGCAGGAACACGACCATCGTCGCGAACATCGCGGGGGCGAGCAGTTCGATGCCCATCAGACGCCTGCCATCAGATGCGCAACATCATCGAGGATCCTCACTGCAGTTCCCGCCGCTGCACCGGCGCCGGTGCCAGCCCGCGCAGGAACGCCACGCGCTTGATGATTTCCGAGACCCCCTGCAGGGTCAGCAGAAAGAACGCCACCGGTATCGCCAGCTTGATCGGCCAGCGTGCGAGACCGCCGACGTCGGGCGAGGTTTCCCAGACAGCGATCGACGCCGTGACCATCGGCAGCGACAGCACGGTGAGCGCGATCGTTGTCGGCAGGAAGAAGAGCAGGCCGCCGAGGATGTCGATCCAGGCCTGGCGCCTGGGCGTCTGCCGGCTGTACAGCACGTCGACCCGCACATGCCCGCCGCGCGCCAGGGTGAACGCGGCCCCGAAAAGGAAGATCAGCGCGAACATGTACCACTGGAGTTCGAGCAGGCCGTTCGATCCGAAACGGAATCCGTAGCGTCCGACCGCATTGGCAGTCGCCACCAGCACGACCACCAGCGTCAGCCAGCAGGCGAGTCGCCCGATGCGTTCATTCACCGCATCGATCGCTCGCGCGGCGGCCAGCAACGTCTTCAATCCTGCTCCTTGCGTACCTGTCCGGGTCCATGAGTACCATGCAGCGGGCCGGCGCGCCAAGGGTGGGCGGCGTGCGGGGCGGCGGTCCGGCGTGCGAAAGTTGCTAAAATCAGGCCTTTGCAGCGTTCCGGAGCGGCCAGATGTTCAGCGAGAATGATCGAATCGAAGGTTTCGACCCCGAACTGTGGGCTGCCATGGAGCACGAGCGCCAGCGGCAGGAAGACCACATCGAGCTGATCGCCTCCGAGAACTACGCCAGCCCGCGCGTGCTGGCTGCCCAGGGCTCGGTCCTGACCAACAAGTATGCCGAAGGGTATCCGGGCAAGCGCTACTACGGCGGCTGCGAGTTCGTCGACGTCGCCGAGACCCTGGCCATCGAGCGGGTGAAGCAGCTGTTCGATGCCCCCTTCGCCAACGTGCAGCCGCATTCCGGTGCGCAGGCGAACATGGGTGTGTACCTGGCCATGCTGTCGGCCGGGGACACCATCCTCGGCATGTCGCTCGCACACGGTGGCCACCTGACACATGGCGCGACGGTGAACTTCAGCGGCAAGCTGTACAAGTCGGTGGCCTACGGCCTCGATCCGAAGACCGAGGAGATCGATTACGACCAGGTCGCGGCGCTGGCGCGCGAGCATCGGCCGAAGATGATCGTCGCCGGTGCCTCAGCCTATGCCCTGCAGATCGACTTCAAGCGCTTCCGCGCGATTGCCGACGAGGTCGGTGCGCTGTTCCTGGTCGACATGGCGCACTACTCGGGGCTGGTGGCCGCCGGTGTCTACCCGACGCCGGTGCCGTACGCCGACTTCACCACCAGCACCACCCACAAGACGCTGCGCGGGCCGCGTGGCGGCTTCATCCTGTCGCGCACCGAAGCGCATGCGAAGGCGATCAACTCGGCTATGTTCCCGGGGGTGCAGGGCGGGCCGCTGATGCACGTGATCGCCGCCAAGGCAGTGGCATTCAAGGAGGCGATGGAGCCCTCGTTCCGCACCTACCAGCAGCAGGTGCTCGAGAACGCGCGCACGATGGCCGATGTGCTGCAGGCGCGCGGGCTGCGGATCGTATCCGGGCGCACTGACTGTCACCTGTTCCTGGTCGACCTGCGGCCGAAGAAGGTGACCGGCAAGGATGCCGAGGCACTGCTGGGCAGCGTGCACATGACGGTGAACAAGAACGCCATCCCGAACGATCCCGAGAAGCCGTTCGTCACCAGCGGCATCCGGCTCGGTTCGCCGGCGATGACCACGCGCGGCTTCGGTGCCGCCGAGGTGACGCGGGTGGCGCACCTGATCGCCGACACGCTCGATGCCCCGGCAGATGCCGGCGTCGCCGAACGGGTGCGCGCTGAGGTCAAGGCACTGTGCGCGCGTTTCCCGGTGTACGGTGCGTGATCAGCTTCACTGAATCCACGCGCAGGGCCATTGCGCCGGCACCGTCCGGGACGGGCGCATGAAGTGCCCCTGCCCGAAGGGTAGCGACACCAAGGTGATCGACTCGCGCGAGAGCGAGGATGGCAAGGCGATCCGCCGCCGTCGCGCCTGCCTGTCCTGCGACAAGCGGTTCACCACGTTCGAGAAGTTCGAACTGCGCATGCCGCACATCATCAAGGGCAGCGGCATCCGCGAGGAGTACGACGAGGACAAGCTGCGCCTGGGCTTCGATCGGGCGCTGCACAAGCGGCCGGTCCCGGTCGAATATGTCGATGCGGCGGTCGACCGGGTCGCGCAGAAGCTGCTTTCGATGTCCGAGCGCGAGATCGACTCGCGCAAGGTCGGCGAACTGGTGATGCAGGAACTGCGCAAGCTCGACAAGGTCGGGTACATCCGCTTCGCCTCGGTCTACCGGGACTTCCAGGACGTCGACGACTTCCGCGACGCGATCAAGGAAGTCCAGCGCGTGCCGGTGCGCAAGCGCCGGCAGGCCTGAGCGGCCATGCCGGATCCAGCGGTGCAAGGGGGGGCTGGCGCGCACGACGCATGGATGGCGCGTGCGCTCGAACTGGCCGCGCAGGGGCTGTTCACGACCACGCCCAACCCGCGCGTCGGCTGCGTGCTGGTGCGCGACGGCCGGGTGCTCGGTGAAGGTTTCCACGCGGTGGCCGGTGGTCCGCATGCCGAGGCGGCTGCACTCGCCGCCGCAACGGCGGCAGGCAACGATCCGCGCGGGGCGACCGCCTATGTGACGCTCGAGCCTTGCAGCCACTTCGGCCATACGCCACCCTGTGCCGAGGCCCTGGTCGCCGCCGGCATCGGTCGCGTGGTCGCAGCGATGGAAGATCCGAACCCGAAGGTCGCCGGGCGCGGGCTTGCGCGCCTGAGAGCGGCCGGCATCGAGGTCGTGTCGGGCGTGCGCGCCGCCGAGGCGCTGGACATCAACCTCGGTTTCGTGTCGCGCATGACGCGTGGCCGGCCGTGGCTGCGGCTGAAGGTCGCGGCCAGCCTGGACGGTCGCACGGCACTGTCCAACCGCGTGAGCCAGTGGATCACCGGCGAGGCTGCCCGGGCGGACGGGCATGCCTGGCGTGCCAGCGCCTGTGCGGTCCTGACCGGCATCGGCACCGTGCGCGAGGACGACCCGCAACTCACCGTGCGCGCCGTCGCCACCCCGCGCCAGCCGCTGCCGGTGGTGGTGGATTCCCGCCTGCAACTGTCGCCGCAGGCGCGGCTGTTGTCCGGGGGGCGCGCGCTGGTGTTCGCCGCGGTGGACGATCCGGCTGCACGGTCGGCACTGGAGGCGCGAGGCGCCGAGGTGGTGCTCTGCCCGAATGCCTCGGGCAAGGTGGACCTGCCGGCGATGCTGCTGGAAATGGGACGGCGCGGCATCAACGAAGTGCTGGTCGAGACCGGTACCCGGCTCAACGGCTCGCTGCTGCGCGAGGGTTGCGTCGACGAACTGCTGGCTTACCTCGCACCGTCCGTCCTGGGCGAACGGGCGCTCGGCATGTTCGACTTGCCGGCAATGGATGAACTCGCACAGCGAGCCACGTTACGATTCATGGATGTCGCCCGGGTCGGCGACGACCTGCGCCTGCGCGCGGCGGTCGTGGCGGTGCCCGGGCCGTTCCAGCGCAGTTGACCGGCCGGTGGGGCCGGCACCAAGAAAGGCAGGCCTCGCATGTTCACCGGGATCATCGCCGCGGTAGGTACCATCGTCGAACGCACGCCGCTGGCCGGCGGCCAGCGGATCACCATCGACACTGCAGGGCTGGGGCTCGACGATGTCGCACTGGGCGACAGCATCGCGGTCGACGGTTGCTGCCTGACCGTGGTCGAGCACGCCGGCGCGCGCGCAGCCTTCGATGTCTCGCTCGAATCGATCGCCCGCACCGCCGGCTTCGACCTCGGGCGCAAGGTCAACCTCGAGAAGGCGCTGCGCCTGTCCGACCGGCTTGGCGGCCACCTGGTCAGCGGCCATGTCGATGGCGTAGGCACGCTGCGCGAATTCACCCAGGTCGGCGAGAGCTGGAAGCTGGTGGTGGAGGCGCCGCCCGGACTCGGCCGCTACATCGCCGAGAAGGGGTCGATCACGGTCAATGGCATCAGCCTCACGGTGAACGGCGTGTCGGACGGGCCCGGCGGTCGCGACGAGCGCGTCACGGCATTCAGCATGAACATCATCCCGCACACCCTGCAGATGACCAACCTCGGCGGGCACCTGCCCGGGGCGCGGGTGAACCTCGAGATCGACATGCTGGCGCGCTACGTCGAGCGGCTGAACGCCTGAAATCCGGTTTGCGGGCTCGGTCGAACGCGATCTGCGTGCCCGGCGGCCCGTTCCGGGCGATAATCAGAGGTTGTCCCGACAGGCCGGAACCCGCAATGCCGATCGCCAGCACCACCGAGATAGTCGAAGAGATCCGCGCCGGGCGCATGGTGGTGCTCGTCGACGAAGAAGACCGCGAGAACGAAGGCGACCTCGTGATGGCGGCCGAGTTCGCCACGCCCGAGGCGATCAACTTCATGGCCAAGCATGGCCGGGGGCTGATCTGCCTGACGCTGACAGAGGACCGCTGCCGGCAACTCGACCTGCCGCTGATGGTGCGCGACAACCGGTCGCCGATGGGCACCAACTTCACGATGTCGATCGAGGCCGCCGAAGGCGTGACGACCGGCATCTCGGCGCACGACCGTGCGCATACGGTGCGCACCGCGGTTCGTGCAGACGCCTCGCCGGCCGACCTGGTGCAGCCCGGCCATATCTTCCCGCTGCGCGCGCAGCCGGGCGGGGTGCTCGTGCGGGCCGGCCACACCGAGGCCGGTTGCGACCTGGCACAGATGGCCGGCGTAGTGCCGGCATCGGTGATCTGCGAGATCCTCAAGGACGACGGCACGATGGCCCGGCTGCCGGACCTTCTCGTGTTCGCCGAGACGCACGGACTCAAGGTGGGCACCATCGCCGACCTGATCCAGTACCGCTCGCGCACCGAATCGCTGATCGAGCGCGTCGGCGAGCGCGAGATCGAGACGCCCTATGGTCCGTTCCGGCTGGTCACGTTCCGCGACAGGATGGCGACCGCGACCCACCTGGCGCTCGTCCACGGTGAGCCGAAGGCGGGCGACGAGGTGCTGGTGCGGGTGCATGAGCCGATCTCGCTGATCGACCTGCTCGATGCCGGCAGCGCCACCCACTCCTGGAACGTGCATGCCGCGATGCAGGCGGTGGTGAAGGCCGGCTGCGGGGCGATCATCCTGCTGCACCGGCCCGAGTCGCCCGACCAGCTGCTCGAGCGGGCGACCCGCGCCGGCCCGCCGCCGCGCCGCGGCAGGATGGATCTGCGCGACTACGGCATCGGCGCGCAGATCATCCGCCAGCTCGGCATCACGCGCATGCGCGTGCTGGCGCAGCCGCGCCGCATGCCCAGCATGACCGGCTTCGACCTCGAAGTGACCGGCTACCTGCTGCCGGAGGGGCCGGTGCCGGCCGCCGACATCGCCGGCCACCCCAACCCCGCCACCCGCTGAAACGCGCGAACGCCATTCCGGCGCCCCCGGGTGCCGGCTCAGTGCCGGCGCTGCCGACCCAAGGACAGAATCGATGACCGCCAGACCCGTGCTCGCCTGCAATGCGTTCACCCCCGACTTCAACGGAGCCTCGCTGCGCATCGGCATCGTGCAGGGGCGCTTCAACGAGTCGATCGGTGTGGCGGAACTGGCGGCTTGCCGTGCCGAGCTCGAGCACATGGGCGTGCGTGCCGAATGCATCGTGCACTGTACGGTGCCCGGTGCACTGGAGATCCCGCTGGTGCTGCAGAAGCTTGCGCAGACCGGGCGTTTCGATGCGCTGATCGCGCTCGGCGCGGTGATCCGGGGCGAGACCTACCACTTCGAGGTGGTATCGAACGAGGCCTGCGCCGGCGCTGCCAGCGTCGCGCTCGATACCGGCGTGCCGGTGGCCAACGGCATCCTGACCACCAACACCGACGAGCAGGCCGAGGTGCGTGCGGCCGAGAAGGGCCGCGACTGCGCCCGCGCTGCGGTCGAGATGGCCAACCTGCTCAGAAGCATCGACGATGCCGCGCGCTGAACGTCGGCCCGGCACGGCTGGTCCTGGCAAGGCGCGGATCGCACGCCACAAGGCGCGCGAGTTCGCGGTGCAGGGCATCTACCAGTGGCTGGTGGCAGGCGGTGAGCCCTGGGACGTCATCCGCCACCTGCGCGAATCCGATGAATACGCGGCGGCAGATGCCGCGTTCGTCGAGCGCCTGGTGTCCGGCGTGGTGGCTGATGCGGACGAATTGTCGGCGTGGATGCAACCTTTCCTCGACCGGCCGGTCAACGCATTGAGCCCGGTCGAGCGCGCAGTGCTGATGCTGGCCGGATTCGAGTTGCGCACGGCGCCCGAGGCCGAGTTCGGGGCGCCGTATCGGGTGGTGATCAACGAAGCCGTCGAACTGGCCAAGGTGTTCGGTGGCACCGACGGTCACAAGTACGTGAATGGCGTGGTCGACAAGCTGGCCGCGACGATACGCGCCGACGAGCGCGCGGGGCAGGCGGGACCTGCCGGCGCGCCGGTGGCCGCGTCCACGCCGCAGGCCGGCGGCGAAGAGTGAGGGTCGGGCCCGGGCGCCCGCATGGAAAACGCTGGAGCGGACGATGCTGTCGATAAAGGTACGGATTTACCTGTTCTACGTGGCTGCGGTGGCCTTCGTGTCGATCGGCATTTGGTTGATCGGCGCCGGCCTGTTCAGTACCGGCGGCTTCACCGCGCTGGTCGTGGGCGGCCTGATGTTCGCGACCGGGGTGGTCGACTTCGCGATGGGCCGCTACCTGCAGCGCCTCTATCTCGCGCCTGCACAGCAGTCGCCGCCGCAGGCGCAGCCGGCGGGTGGTCCTGCCGCAGCAGCGCCGGACGGTGGCAACGGCGGATCGCAGGGCGGCGGCACCGTAGCCTGAAGATGCCCGGCCGGCAGCGGGAAGGGGCGGGCGACGAGTTTTCCCTGATCGCCCGGCATTTCACCTGGCCGGCCCCGTCCGCCGACCTCGGCGTCGGGGATGATGCTGCGCTGCTGCGCGTCTCCCCGGGCATGCAGCTGGCGGTGTCCACGGACCTGCTGTTGGAAGGCACGCATTTCCTGCCCGGCACCGACCCGGCCCGGCTCGGCCACAAGTCGTTGGCGGTGAACCTGTCCGACATGGCCGCGATGGGCGCGGCACCGCGCTGGGCGACGCTGGCGATCGCACTGCCTGCGGCCGACGAGCGCTGGCTGGCGGCCTTCGCCGGCGGCATGCGCGCGCTGGCCGATGCCCATTCGACCGAACTGGTCGGCGGCGACACCACGCGCGGACCGCTGTCGATCTGCGTGACCATCTTCGGTGAGGTACCGGTCGGGCTGGCCCTGCGCCGCGACGGCGCGCGCGTGGGGGACGATGTATGGGTGTCCGGCACGCTCGGCGAGGCGGCAATCGGGCTGGCGCTGCTGACCGGCGGGCTGGCACCCGCGCTCGATGCGGCCGCGGCTGCTGCCTGCATCCGCCGGCTGGAGGCACCGCAGCCGCGGGTGGCGCTCGGCACCGCGCTGCGCGGTGTGGCAAGCGCGGCGCTGGACGTGTCGGACGGCTTTGCTGCCGACCTCGGCCACATCCTGCAGCGCTCCGGCGTCGGTGCCCGCATCGAGTACGAGCGGCTGCCGCTGTCGCCCGGGCTCCGCGCATTCGCCAGCCACGACACGGTACGCGCCGCAGTGGTCAGCGGCGGCGACGACTATGAACTCTGTTTCACTGCGCCGGCCTCGGCGGCCGCAGCGGTCGAGGGCGCCGGCGCAGCTACCGGGGTCCCGGTCACCCGGGTCGGCCGGATCGTTGCCGGCGGTGGCCTGGCGATCGTCGATGGCGACGGAAGCGAACTGCGCCTGGCGCGCGCGGGGTACGACCACTTTGGCTGAGCCAGGCCCCGGCGCACCCGGTTCGCCCGCGCCGCTACCGCGGGCCGGGCGTGCGCGGGTCGCCGACGCGCGCTGGGTATTCACAAGCCCGGCCGCGTTCATCGCGTTCGGCGCGGGCAGCGGTCTGTCGCCACGGGCGCCAGGGACGGCCGGTACCCTGGCTGCCTTCCCGCTGCATCTGCTGTTCGTCTGGATGCTTCCGTCGATGCTCCACCTGGCGGCGATCGGGGTGCTGTTCGCGCTGGGCGTGTGGGCCTGCGCCGCGGCCGCACGGGCGCTTGGCGTCGAGGACCCTGGCGGCATCGTGATCGACGAGATCGCCGCGTTCCTGCTCGTGCTCTGGTGGGTGCCCGCGACACCGGCAGCGTGGGTGCTGGCATTCGCGTTGTTCCGTCTGTTCGACATCTGGAAGCCACAGCCCATCCGCTGGTTCGACCGCAACCTGAAGGGCGGCTTCGGCGTGATGTTCGACGACCTGCTCGCGGCGGTGGCAACGTTGATTGTGTTCGCCATCCCGGCTATCGTCGGCGGATGAGTCCTGAAGACCAATTGCTGTATCAACTGTCCGAGAACGTCGGGCGCGCGCTTTCGGCGCGCGGGCTGATGCTGGCCACCGCCGAGTCGTGTACCGGGGGCTGGGTCGGCCAGGTGATGACCATGATCCCCGGCAGTTCCGAGTGGTACGAACGCGGGTTCATCACCTACACCTACCTGTCGAAGATGGAGATGCTGGGCGTGCAGTCCGGCACGCTCGAGGCCTTCGGTGCGGTGAGCGAGCAGACTGCCCTGGAGATGTCGCGCGGTGCGCTCGAACGCAGCCGGGCGCATGTGGCGCTGTCGATCACCGGCGTCGCGGGGCCGGGTGGCGGCACGCCCGACAAGCCGGTGGGCACGGTGTGCTTCGGCTGGTCGTTCCTGGACGGCCGCAACCATGTCGAGACCCTCTGTTTCCCCGGCGATCGAGACGCGGTGCGCCGGCAGACGGTGCATCACACGCTGACGCGGCTGCTCGACCAGCTGCTCGCCTGACCAGACAGCACCCGAAAATGGCACGAAGAACGGAAGCGATGGCGAACACGAAGGCATGCCCGAAGCGGCCGGGCGAGACCGGCGTCGAATCCCGGGCCGAATCTGAAGCTTTGCGGCTGCAGCAGCGATTCGACTACTCGGCGATCGTCGATCGTCCGAAGCTGAAACTGCCGAAAGGCGTCCGGCTCATCGTCTGGCCGGTGGTGAACATCGAGGAATGGAGCATCGACCGGCCGATGCCGCGCGGCGTGTCCAACGCCCCCGGCGGCCAGGCGAGCCTTCCCGACACCCAGAACTGGGGCTGGCACGAGTACGGCATGCGTGTCGGTTTCTGGCGCCTGGCCGAATCGCTGGCGAAGCACCGGATCCGGCCGACGCTGTCGATCAACGCCAAGGTCTGCGAGACCCGGCCGCGCGTTGCGCAGGCAGCACTCGATGCAGGCTGGGAGTTCATGGCGCACTGCTACGAACAGATGCCGATCCAGGCCGTGGCGGATCAGCCGGCGATGATGCGGCAGACCATCGAGGTGCTGCAGAAGTTCACCGGGCGGCGTCCCACCGGCTGGCTCGGGCCGGGCCGTGGCCAGACCTGGGCCACTCCCGACCACATGGCGGCCAACGGCTTCACCTGGTTCGGCGACTGGGTGATGGACGACCAGCCGTTCTGGGTCAAGACCGCAACGAAGCCGCTGCTGTCCATCCCCTACTCGGTCGAACTGAACGACATCACGATCATGCTCACCGGGCTGCACGAGTCCGATGCGATGCTCAGGCGGGCGAAGGATGCCTTCGACCAGGTGTACCGGGAGTCGGCGAAGCAGCCGCGGGTACTTTCGTTCGGCGTTCATCCTTACATCTCCGGTGCGGCGCATCGTGCGAAGTACTTCGACGCCATGCTGCGCTACTTCCGCAGCCACAAGGATGTCGTGTTCTGGCAGGGCGAGCAGATCTTCGACTGGTTCAGCGGGCAGGTGAAACCCTGAGCTGATGCCTCCGGCGGCGCGCTGGCTGGCAGGCGCGCAGGTTTTTTCACGCAGCACTTGCATTACTGGCCGAATACCGTATAAATTTACGGTATGGACGGTCTGACCACACGCCAGCAGGAAATCCTCGACTTCATCCGCAGTTTCGTGGAGTCCGAGGGCATGCCGCCGACCCGCGCGGAACTCGCGCGGGCGTTCGGTTTCAAGTCGCCCGCGTCCGCGGAAGAGCACCTGCGGGCGCTCGAGAAGAAGGGCGCCATCACGCTGTCTGGCATGGCCCGCGGCCTGCGCCTGACCGAGCCCTCCGGCCTGCCATTGGTCGGCCAGGTGGCTGCCGGTGCGCCGCTGCTGGCGGCCGAGCATGTCGTTGGCCATTACCCGGTCAACCCGAACCTGTTCAAGCTGCGCGCCGACTACCTGCTGAAGGTGCGCGGCTGGAGCATGCGCGATGCCGGCATCCTCGACGGCGACTGGCTGGTGGTGCACAAGGCCAGTGAGGCGCGCGACGGCCAGATCGTGGTCGCCCGGGTCGAGGATGAAGTCACCGTCAAGCGCCTCAAGCGCAAGGGTGACCGCGCCTACCTGATCGCCGAGAACCCCGAGTTCTCGCCGATCGTGATCGAACTCGCCCGCACACCGCTCGTGATCGAAGGCATCGCGATCGGCGTCGTGCGTGACCTCAACGCAGTCTGAAGCCTCCGGAAAGCCTGCCGTCCGAAACCAGCGTAATGCCCGCCAAACCCCATTTTCCCGCCAGAACAACACAGAAGAGGATGCGATAATGCCGCCTGACTCAGGAGTTCACCAGCCGATGGATACCAACAAGCAGAAGGCACTCGTCGCGGCCCTTTCCCAGATCGAGAAGCAGTTCGGCAAGGGGTCGATCATGAAACTCGGCGCGGCCGAGGTGAACAAGGAGATCGATGTCGTCTCCACCGGTTCCCTCGGTCTCGACCTGGCGCTCGGCATCGGCGGGCTCCCGCGCGGCCGCATCGTCGAGATCTACGGCCCCGAATCGTCCGGCAAGACCACCCTGACGCTGCAGGCGATCGCCGAGATGCAGAAACTCGGCGGCACGGCTGCGTTCATCGACGCCGAGCATGCACTCGATCCCCAGTACGCCCGCAAGCTGGGCGTGCAGATCGAAGACCTGCTGATCTCGCAGCCCGACAGCGGCGAGCAGGCGCTCGAGATCGCCGACATGCTGGTACGGTCCGGCTCGGTCGACATCGTGGTCATCGACTCGGTCGCGGCGCTTACCCCGAAGGCCGAGATCGAAGGCGACATGGGCGACCAGCTTCCCGGCCTGCAGGCCCGGTTGATGTCGCAGGCGCTGCGCAAGCTCACCGCCAACATCAAGCGCTCGAACACTCTGGTGATCTTCATCAACCAGATCCGGATGAAGATCGGCGTGATGTTCGGCAGCCCCGAGACCACCACCGGCGGCAACGCGCTCAAGTTCTACGCCTCGGTGCGCCTGGACATCCGACGCATCGGCTCGATCAAGAAGGGCGAGGAAGTGATCGGCGCCGAGACACGGGTCAAGGTCGTCAAGAACAAGATGGCGCCGCCTTTCCGGCAGGCCGAGTTCGACATCCTGTACGGGGAAGGCATCTCGCGCCACGGCGAGATCGTCGAACTGGGTGTGCTGCACAAGATCGTCGACAAGGCGGGCGCGTGGTACAGCTATAACGGCGAGCGCATCGGCCAGGGCAAGGACAACGCACGCGATTACCTGCGCGAGCATCACGAGCTCGCGATGGAAATCGAAGGCAAGATCCGCGCAGCCGTCGGCACGCCGCCGATCGTCGAGGAAGCCGACGACGACGAGGAAGAAGAGGCCTGATCGGAGGGCTTCGGCCGTCCGGTCTGCGGTTTCTTCTTCCGACCTTCGCGGGCGCCTCGTTGCCGCCTCGTCCACCGCTGTCGCTGCGCGGCCGGGCGCTCGGCTACCTGGCGCGCCGCGAGCATTCGCGCGCGGAACTTCAGGCGAAGTTGCGTCGCCATGCCGGGCCTGATGACGACATCGATGCGCTGCTCGACGACTTCGTCGCCCGGGGCTGGCTGTCGGAACGGCGCCTGGTCGAGCAGGTGGTCAACCACTCGCGCCGTTTCGGTGCGGCGCGGGTGCTCAACGACCTGCGCAGGCGGGGCGTTGATCCGATCCTGCTCGGCGAGGCTGCGCAGCCGCTGAAGCAGGGTGAACTCGCCATCGCGCGCGATGTGTGGCGGCGCAAGTTCGGCGTCGCGCCGGCCGACGCGAACGAGCGCATGCGGCAGATCCGCTTCCTGCGCAACCGCGGCTTCAGCGGGTCGACGATCGCCCGGGTGCTGAAGGACGGTTCGATCGAGGACGAGCTGGACGATCCCGTCGACTGAGCAACATAGGGTGGTTGCGCACGGCGATTTCGCCGCTCGTCCTTTGCCGTCGGGAGGTGTTCGCGCGCCAATCCTGATGGCTACACCCTGTTCCCGTCGAGCGGCGCCCGGATCTCCAGCGCGCCCGGGCCCCGCCCGATACGCTGCGAACCACGGACGCCCCGCGGTCGGTGCCGCTTTTCGCTCTACAATCGAGGGCTTATCCCGCAAATACTAGGAACTGACGGGTCCGGCCGGTACCGGGGCCCGCGGCGCGAGACACGATGAAAGCCAACGAGATCCGGACGAAGTTCCTTCAGTACTTCGAACAGAAGGGCCACACCGTCGTGCGTTCGTCGAGCCTGGTGCCCGGCAACGACCCGACGCTGCTGTTCGTCAACAGCGGCATGGTGCAGTTCAAGGACGTGTTCCTGGGCACCGACAAGCGGGCGTACACGAAGGCGACCACCTCGCAGCGCTCGGTGCGCGCCGGCGGCAAGCACAACGACCTCGAGAACGTCGGCTACACCGCGCGTCACCACACCTTCTTCGAGATGCTGGGCAACTTCAGCTTCGGCGACTACTTCAAGCGTGATGCCATCCACCACGCATGGACGCTGCTGACCGGGGTCTACGGCCTGCCGAAGGAAAAGCTCTGGGTCACGGTCTACCACACCGATGACGAGGCCTTCAAGATCTGGCAGGACGAGATCGGCGTGCCGGCCGAGCGCATCGTGCGTATCGGCGACAACAAGGGCGCGCCCTATGCGTCGGACAACTTCTGGCAGATGGCCGATACCGGCCCCTGCGGTCCGTGCAGCGAGATCTTCTTCGACCATGGCCCGGAAGTGGAGGGTGGTCCGCCCGGTTCGCCCGAGGCCGATGGCGACCGCTACATCGAGATCTGGAACCTGGTGTTCATGCAGTTCAACCGGGACGAGGCGGGCAACATGAACCCGCTGCCCAAGCCCTCGGTCGATACCGGCATGGGCCTGGAGCGCATCGCCGCGGTGTTGCAGCATGTGCACAGCAACTATGAGATCGACCTGTTCCAGGCGCTGATCGCCGCCGCGGCGCGCGAGACCGGTACGAACGACCTTGCGGATAACTCGCTGAAGGTGATCGCCGACCACATCCGTGCCTGTTCCTTCCTGATCGTCGATGGCGTGATCCCGGGCAGCGAAGGCCGCGGCTACGTGCTGCGCCGGATCATCCGGCGCGCGCTGCGCCATGGCTACAAGCTGGGCCAGCAGAAGCCGTTCTTCCATCGCCTGGTCGGGCCGCTGGTCGAGCAGATGGGAGAGGCCTATCCCGAGCTGGTGCAGGAGGCCGGTCGGGTCGAGCAGGTGCTCAAGGCCGAAGAGGAACGCTTCGGCGAGACGCTCGAGAACGGCATGCGTATCCTCGAAGGTGCGCTGACGCGCGAGGACAACGTGCTCGACGGCGAGATGGTGTTCACGCTGTACGACACCTTCGGCTTCCCGGTCGACCTGACGGCCGACATCGCGCGCGAGCGCGGCAAGACGGTCGATATTGCCGGCTTCGAGCAGGCGATGAGCCGGCAGCGCGAGCAGGCGCGGGCAGCGGGCAAGTTCAAGTCGGCCGCCGCGGTCGAGTATTCCGGAGACAAGACGCGCTTCCGTGGCTATGACTCGCTCGAGGCACGGGGCCGCGTGGTGGCGCTGTACGTGGGCGGCGCTGCAGTCGAGAGGGTGCAGGCGGGCGATGCCGCGATCGTGGTGCTCGACGAGACGCCGTTCTATGCCGAGTCCGGCGGACAGGTGGGCGATGTCGGTGAACTGGAGGGCACGGCCGGTACGTTCACGGTGGACGACACGACGAAGATCCAGCCGGATGTGTTCGGCCACCATGGCAAGGTCGCGGCGGGTTCGATCGCGATCGGCGAGACGCTCGTTGCCCGGGTGAACGTGACCGCCCGTTCGCGCGCGGCCGGCAACCACTCTGCCACCCACCTGATGCATGCAGCGTTGCGCAAGGTGCTCGGCACCCATGTGCAACAGAAGGGTTCGCTGGTCGATGCCGACCGTACCCGCTTCGACTTCTCGCACGACAAGCCGATGAGCGCCGACGAGATCGCGGCGGTCGAGGCGATGGTGAACGCAGAGATCCGCCGCAATTCGCAGGTCGGTGCGCGCGTGATGAAGTACGACGACGCGATCAAGGCCGGCGCGATGGCGCTGTTCGGCGAGAAGTACGGCGACGAGGTGCGGGTGCTGTCGATGGGCGGCGCGACCGATGCGGCGTTCTCCACCGAACTGTGCGGCGGCACCCATGTGTCGCGCACCGGCGACATCGGCTTCTTCAAGGTGCTGATGGAAGGTGGCGTCGCGGCCGGCATCCGGCGCGTCGAGGCAGTCACCGGCGAGGGGGCGCTCGCCCATGTGCAGCGCATCGACCGCTCGCTGGCCGATCTGGCCGGCGTGCTGCGTACCAGCCCGGCCGAACTGCAGGTTCGGGTGGGGCAGGTGCTCGACCAGGTGCGCACGCTGGAGAAGGAACTCGGCCGGCTGAAGTCGAAGATGGCCGCGTCGCAGGGTGACGACCTCTTCACCCGTGCGCTGGACGTCAAGGGCGTCAAGCTGCTGGCGGCCGCGCTCGAGACCGGCGACGCGAAGGCGTTGCGCGAGACGATGGACAAGCTGAAGGACAAGCTCAAGTCGGCGGTGATCGTGCTCGGCGGTGCCGCCGATGGCAAGGTTGCGCTGATCGCCGGCGTGACGCCCGACCTCGTGGGCAAGGTGAAGGCGGGCGAGCTGGTGAACTTCGTCGCGCAGCAGGTCGGTGGCAAGGGCGGCGGCCGGGCCGACATGGCCCAGGCCGGCGGTACCGAGCCGGCGAAGCTGCCGCAGGCACTGGCTGCGGTCGAGGCCTGGGTGTCGGAACGGCTGTAGCCCGGGGCCGGTGTACGCGACCCCACCGACGGTTGCACTCGAGCGCGCGCTGGCCCGTGCCTGCCTGAAGCCGTTCCTCGGGGGCGCTGCCCGCTGACGCGGGCATCCGTTGGCCTTCGCATGTATCCGGCGATCTGTCCGAACTGTTCGACGGTACGCCTGCGGGGCGCCGATGGCCCGGCGCCGTCCTGCACTCGGTGCGGGCTCGTATTCTCGAAGTGGATCGATGCGCGGTCCGGGCGCGGTACCAGCACCGGCACCGGGGACGAGGCTGGCGACAGTCGCCGGCTGGCCGTGCTGGACGGACCTGTCGGCCAGTTCCTCGCCCGGCTGACCGTACCGCCGCAGTCGATGGGCAGCGGCTCACGCATCTTCCATGGCCTGCTGCTCGCCGCGCTGTTCCTCTACAGCTGGACGTTCATCCTGGGCGATGTGCGTACCGCCGATGCCTGGAACGGCTTCCTGCACGGGGTGAACCTGGTGTTCCATGAAGCGGGGCATATGGTCATGCTCCCGTTCGGCCGATTCATGCATGTGCTCGGCGGCACGCTCGGGCAGCTGGCGATGCCGCTCGTGGTGTGCGTCGCATTCATCGTCCAGCGTGGCGATACGGTGGGTGCCTCGGTCGGCCTGTGGTGGTTCGGACAGAGCCTGACCGACTGTGCGCCCTACATCGCCGACGCGCGCAAGCTCGACCTGCAGCTGCTCGGCGGCGGCACCGGTGCCGAGCGCGACGGGCACGACTGGGAGTACCTGCTGAACACGCTGGGGCTCGCACCATACGACCTGTTGCTCGGCAGCCTGGCGAAGTACGCCGGCGGGGCGATCATGCTGCTGGCGGTGGCGTGGGGTGGGTGGATGCTCTGGCGGGTGCGCACCGATGGTCCGCGGCCGGAGTGACCTCGACGCCCGCCAGGTCGATGCGCCGGAAGGGCTTCAGACCGGATCCGGCAGCCCGTCGAACACGCGGATGATGCCCTCGTTGAACACCGAGCCGAGGCGTTCGAAGTAGGGATCGTTCGGCTGGTAGCGGCGCCGGAAGTCCACCTTCAGGCTGTCGCGCCGGTAGAGCAGCAGGTCGATCGGCATGCCGACGGTGACGTTGCTGCGCAGGGTCGAGGCGAACGAGATGAGTGCGCACTTGGCGGCCTTGCCGAGCGGGGTCTCGGCGGTCACCACCCGATCGAGCATCGGCTTGCCGTACTTGACCTCGCCGATCTGGAAGTAGGGCGTCTCGCGCGTGGTCTCGACGAAGTTGCCGGCGGCATAGATGTTGAACAGCCGCGGCTCCTCGCCGGCGATCTGGCCGCCGAGGATCAGCGAGACGACGAACTCGTAGCCGAAGCTGCGCAGCGCGTCGCCGTCGAGCCGGTGCACCTCGCGCACGGTGTCGCCGACCAGCTGCGCCACGTTGAACATCGTGGTGGCGCTCCACAGATTGGGCTGGCCGATTGCGTGCAGCCGCTCGTTGAGCAGATTGATGATCTTCTGGGTGATCGCGAGGTTCCCGGAGACGAGGAGCACGATGACGCGATCGCCCGGCCGCTCCCAGACGGTCATCTTCGGCACCACCGCGATGTGGTCCGGCCCGGCATTGGTGCGCGTATCGGACGCGAACACGATCCCCTCGTCGACGTGCAGCGCGCAGCAGTAGGTCATGTCTGCCACGCGGCCGGGTTGCCAGTGGCATCGCCCCCGGGCTGCCCGCATGCCGTGTCGAGGTTCAGCACGTCCACCGCGACCTTCATCGTCATGCTGCCGCCGCCGAAGATGATGCCCTTGAGCGGCGTCACGTCGGAATAGTCGCGGCCCCAGGCGATCGTGATGTGCTGTGTCTCGGGCACCTGGTTGTTGGTCGGGTCGAAGTCGACCCAGCCAGCGCCCGGCACGAACACCGAGAACCAGGCATGCGAAGCGTCGGCGCCGACCAGCCGCTGGCGGCCGGGCGGAGGCACCGTCTCGATGTAGCCGCTGACATAGCGCGCGGCCAGGCCCCGCGATCGGATGCAGCCGATCGCCAGGTGCGCGAAGTCCTGGCAGACACCGCGCCGGTGTTCCAGCACCTGCGTCAGAGGCGTGGACAGCGTGGTGAACTCCGGGTCGTAGCGGAACTCGCGGTGGATGCGCTCCATCAGATCGTGCACCGACTCGAGCAGGGAGCGTCCACGGACGAAGCTGCCGTCCGCATAGTCGGCCAGACCGGCCTGCGCCACCACCAGCGGCGAGTCGAGCACGAAGTCGCGCGCCATCAGCGACTCGGCATCGCTCGACTGCATCAGGATGCCGCGGCTGGTCTCCCATGACTCGCCCTCGAACAGATCGAGGCGGCCGGAGCGGGGTTCCACCGTCACCTCGCTGGTGGCGGTGACCGTGAGCGACTGGTGTGGCTCGTCGATCGAGAAGCTCGCCACCCGGTTGCCGAAGTAGTCGAGCCGCTCGCGGTAGTCGGACGGTGGCGGGTCGATCGCCAGGGCGGCGGCGGTCGCGATCTGGCGCGGCACCGCGCGGGGCAGCAGGCGCGCCTCGTTGTAGCCGCTGTCGACCGGCTCGGCGTAGTGGTACTCGGTCCTGTGGCTGATACGGTAGTTCATCGCGGGGCGCTCAGCCGATCTCGATGCGCGCCTGCGCCAGCTGCTGGCTCTCGCGCAGGTGGCCGAAGTACTGCTCGGCGATCACGTCGGACATGCGGGTGAGCAGGTGGGTGATGCGTGCCATGGTCTGGTCGAGGTCCTGTCGCAGCACCGAGCCCGGCCCGGCAGCGACCAGCCGGTCGAGGCTGACCAGCCTGAGCTGGGTCACTGCCTCCAGTGCCAGCCGGTCGCGCTCGCACAGCTCCGAGCTGCCGGTGGCCACGCCCGGATCGGCCGGCAGTCCGGCCATCGCTTCCTGCAGGCGCACCAACTGGTGGATCAGTCCGCGCGGGTTGTTCACGTCGAGCAGCATCAGCTCGAGCACGGTACGCACCTCGAGGTAGGAGCGGTAGCGCTGGCGATAGGTGAGGATGCTCTCGCCGGTGGACAGCACGGCATCGAGCAGCAGCGCCTCGACCGCTTCGCCGGAGTGAACGGCGACGGTGGAGCGGGTGAGCGAGGCGAGCAGCAGCGAGCGCTCGATGCGCCGTCCCATGTCGAGGAAGCGCCAGGCCTGGTCGCGCATCAGCCGGTCGCTGGTCAGTCCGTTGAAGGCCGCGAGCGAGACCACGATCTGGTTCAGGTGCTCGGACAGGTTCTCGATGGTGACGCCGCCGCGCGAACGCAGGGCGCCCAGCTGGGTGTCGATGGTGTCGAGCACGCGCCAGGAGTCCGACGACCAGAAGTCGCGGATTGCATGCGCGGAATGGACCAGCGCCTGCAGCGACTGGGCCAGGCTGCCGCTGCGCCCGGCATCGCAGGCCACCGCCAGCAGTTCGTCGTCCGGCTGGTGCAGCTGTGCGTCCTCGGCCATGAAGCCGGGATAGGTGGCGGTGAAGTGGGTGAGCGAGCGCAACAGGGCCTGAAGGCACTGCGCATGTTCCGGGTCGTCGTACTGCAGGGCTTCGTCGTACTTCTGCAGGATGGTGCGCAGCAGCCGCGCCGTGCCCTCGGCGCGTTCGGAGTAGCGGCCGAGCCAGTACAGGTTGTCGGCCGCGCGCGAGGACAGCGGCACCCGGTTGCCGGAGGTCATCTGCTCGCGCGCCGGCTGCAGCCAGAGCGTGACCTGCTGCTCCGGTTCGGAGGCGAGCACCCAGGTGTCCTTGCTGCTGCCGCCATGCTGGTTGCTCACCAGCGGGCTGCCCTTGCTGGGAGCGACCCGGGTCAGGCCGCCGGGCATCACCGCATAGTCGGCGTCGCGCGCCACGAGGAAGGTGCGCAGCACCGCGGCCCGCGGCTCGACGCCTTCCTCGGACAGCGTCGGTGCGGCCGAGAAGCGCGCCAGTTCCTGGCCGACGTAGTTGCGCGGCTGCGCCGCGATCTTCGCGCGCAACTGGTCGAGTTCGGCCCGGCTCATCGTCGGGCCGAGTTGTGCGCGCGCGCCGCTTCCGCGCGACAGTGGCTTGATCACCAGTCGTTCGAGGTTGGTCAGCACATGCTGCAGTTCGGAAGGGTTTCCGCACCACCAGGTCTGCACCGAGGACAGCCGCAGCGGCTGTCCGAGGAAGTGGCGCGCGATGGCCGGCAGGAAGGCGAGCAGGGCCGGATTCTCGAGCAGGCCGCTGCCCAGCGGGTTGGCGATCGACACGCTGCCTCGGCGCACGCAGTCGAGCAGCCCGGTCACGCCCAGGCGCGACTCGGGCCGCAGCTCGAGCGGATCGCACCAGTCGTCGTCGACCCGGCGGATGATCACGTCGACCGGCTGCGGTTCGGCCAGCGTGCGCTGCCAGACACGGCCGTTCTTCACGGTCAGGTCGTCGCCCTGAACCAGCGGGTAGCCGAGGTAGCTCGCCAGGTAGGCGTGCTCGAAGTAGGTCTCGTTGCGCGGCCCGGGGGTCAGGATCACGATGCGCGGCTCGCGGCTGGCGCGCGGTGCGATCGATACCAGCGTCTGGCGCAGCGCGCGGAAGAACACCGCCACCCGGTGCACGCGCGAATCGCGGAACAGCGACGGCAGGATGCGCGTGATCACCATCCGGTTCTCGAGCGCATAGCCGGCGCCCGACGGTGCCTGGGTGCGGTCGCCGAGCACCCACATGCGGCCGTCGGGGCCGCGTGCGAGGTTGGCCGAGTAGAGGATCAGCTGCCGCTCTCCGGGCAGCTTGACGCCGTCGCACTGGCGCAGGAAACCGGCATGCCCGAACACCAGCTCGGGCGGCAGCAGCCCCTTCTTCAGCAGCTCGCGCGGCCCGTAGAGGTCGCGCAGGATCAGGTCCATCAGCTCGGCGCGCTGGATCAGGCCGCTCTCGATGCCCGCCCATTCGTTGCTGCCGATGACCAGCGGGATCGGGTCGAGGTCCCAGAC
>CANGYF010000023.1 GCA_947458265.1 Betaproteobacteria bacterium | reverse complement strand
TACATCGAAGCCGCGGCGCGCCAGCCCGAGCTGATGAACACGCTGCAGACCAAGATGTTCCTGCTGGCCGGCCTGATCGACGCGGCGTTCCTGATCGGCGTCGGTATCGCGATGATGTTCGCGTTCGCCAACCCGTTCGCCGGCTGATCCATTTCCCGCCGGCGCCTGCCGCACCCGTCGCCCACCCACGATCTGTCCGTGGGGCGGCGGGGCCGAAAGGCCGCGCAGCAGGCAGCATCCACCAGCGCTCGCGCGCAGCCGCCTGGCCAACACACCCGGCCGGGGCTGCACGGATCGATCGAGGTTTGACATGAGTATCAACGCTACGCTGTTCATACAGCTGATCGTCTTCTTCATCGGTGCGATGATCACCATGAAGTTCATCTGGCCGCCGCTGATCGGTGCGCTGGAAGAGCGGCAGAAGAAGATTGCCGATGGCCTCGCGGCCGGCGAGCGCGGCAAGCAGGACCTGCTGGCGGCCGAGAAGCGCGCCCAGGAAGCCGACCGCGCCGCACGCGACCGCGCCCAGGAGATCCTGGCGCAGAGCGAGAAGCGCGCCGCCGCCGTGATCGAGGAAGCCAAGGTCGCTGCCAAGGCAGAAGCCGACCGCATCTCCGCCGCGGCAAAGGCTGAAGTCGAGCAGGAAGTCCAGCGCGCTCGCCAGGCGCTGCGCGAGCAGGTTGCCGCCCTCGCGGTGGCCGGCGCCGAGCGCATCCTGAAGCGTGAAGTCGACGCGCAGGCGCACGCGGCGATGCTGAATGACCTGAAGCAGGCACTCTGAGCGCGACGATGGCCGAACTCTCCACCGTCGCCCGCCCGTACGCCGAAGCAGCGTTCAAGCTCGCCCAGGAGTCGGGTTCCGTTCCGGCCTGGTCCGACCTGATCGCCGGCCTGGGTTCGATTGCCGCCGACCCGCAGGTCGCCAGCCGCCTTGGCGACCCCGGCCTGCAGCCGGCGAAACTCGCCGAGTTCTTCGGCAGCCTCGTGCCGGGTGGCCTCACCGCCGAGGCGAAGAACTTCGTGCTGATGCTGGCCGAGAACGGCCGCGTCGAACTGCTGCCTGAAATCGCGGCCCAGTTCCATTCGCTGCGCAATGCGGCGGAAGGCAAGGCAGACCTGCTGATCGAGTCCGCCTTCCCGCTCGAAGGCGCAGAGCTGTCCGGGCTGGTTGCCAGCCTCGAGAAGAAGTTCGCCCGCAAACTCAACTACAGCGTGGTGATCGTCCCCGAACTGATCGGTGGGGTACGCGTCACCGTCGGCGACGAAGTGCTGGACGCTTCGGTGCGCGGCCGTCTCGCGCAGATGGCCACCGCCCTTCAATCCTAGGAGCACTGTGATGCAATTGAACCCGTCCGAGATCAGCGAGCTGATCAAGAGCCGAATCCAGAACCTCGGCGTGGACTCGGAGGTGCGTAACCAGGGCACCATCGTTTCGGTCGCCGACGGCATCTGCCGCGTGCACGGCCTGTCCAACGTGATGCAGGGCGAGATGCTCGAGTTCCCGAACAACACGTTCGGCCTCGCGCTCAACCTCGAGCGCGACTCGGTCGGCGCGGTGATTCTGGGCGAGTACCAGCATCTGTCCGAAGGCGACGTCGTCAAGACCACCGGCCGAATCCTGGAAGTGCCGGTCGGCCCCGAACTCATCGGCCGCGTGGTCGATGCGCTGGGCAACCCGATCGACGGCAAGGGCCCGATCAACGCGAAGATGACCGACGTCATCGAGAAGGTCGCTCCGGGCGTGATCGACCGCCGCTCGGTGTCGCAGCCGGTGCAGACCGGCCTGAAGTCGATCGACGCGATGGTGCCGGTCGGCCGCGGCCAGCGCGAGCTGATCATCGGCGACCGCCAGACCGGCAAGACCGCGGTGGCCGTCGACACCATCATCAACCAGAAGGGCAAGGATCTCTTCTGCGTGTATGTCGCGATCGGCCAGAAGGCTTCGACCGTCGCCAACGTCGTGCGCAAGCTGGAAGAGTACGGCGCGATGGCCTACACGATCGTCGTCGCCGCCTCGGCCTCCGAGTCGCCGGCGATGCAGTACATCTCGGCCTACTCGGGCTGCACGATGGGCGAGTACTTCCGCGATCGCGGCCAGGATGCGCTGATCG
Source organism: Betaproteobacteria bacterium (assembly GCA_947458265.1). Lineage (GTDB taxonomy): Bacteria > Pseudomonadota > Gammaproteobacteria > Burkholderiales > CAIKXV01 > CAIKXV01. Next base: position 62,379 of record CANGYF010000023.1, on the reverse strand, counting down.
TCTATGACGACCTGACCAAACAGGCAGTTGCCTACCGCCAGATCTCGCTGCTGCTGCGCCGCCCGCCGGGCCGCGAGGCATACCCTGGCGACGTGTTCTATCTGCACAGCCGCCTGCTCGAGCGTGCGGCGCGCGTGAACGAAGACTACGTCGAAGCGTTCACCAAGGGCGAAGTGAAGGGCAAGACCGGTTCGCTGACCGCCCTGCCGATCATCGAGACCCAGGCCGGCGACGTGTCGGCATTCGTGCCGACCAACGTGATCTCGATCACCGACGGCCAGATCTTCCTCGAGACCGATCTGTTCAACGCCGGTATCCGTCCTGCGATCAACGCCGGTGTATCGGTGTCGCGCGTCGGTGGCGCTGCCCAGACCAAGGTCATCAAGAAGCTTGGTGGTGGCGTTCGTCTGTCGCTCGCGCAGTACCGCGAGCTCGCAGCGTTCGCGCAGTTCGCTTCCGACCTCGATGATGCGACCCGCCGGCAACTCGAGCGTGGCCGCCTGGTGACCGAGCTGATGAAGCAGGCGCAGTACCAGCCGATGCAGGTCTGGGAGATGGCGTTGACCCTGTTCGCGGTCAACAACAACTTCTACGACGACGTCGACGTGAAGAAGGCGCTGTCGTTCGAGCGCGCGCTTCGCGACTTCATCAAGACCAAGTACGCGGCCCTGGCCGAGTCGATCGAGTCGAGCAAGGACCTGTCGAAGGACGACGAGGCCAAGCTGACCGCGGCCATCCAGGACTTCAAGAAGACCGGCAGCTACTGATCCGGCAGCGTTCACTGCAGCACCGGCCCGTGCGTATCCGCATGGGCCGCTGAACCCGACGAGTTCGAGAGCAGATCGAGATGGCAGGCTCCAAGGAAATCCGCAGCAAGATCAAGAGCGTCGAAAACACGCGCAAGATCACCAAGGCGATGGAGATGGTCGCTGCGAGCAAGATGCGCAAGGCGCAGGATCGCATGCGCGCCGCGCGTCCGTACGCCGAGAAGATCCGCAACATTGCCGCCCACCTCGCCTCGGCCAACTCCGAGTACAAGCATCCGTTCCTGGTCCCGCATGGCGAGCTGAAGAACGTCGGCTTCATCGTGGTCACGTCCGACAAGGGCCTGTGTGGCGGCCTGAACACCAACCTGCTGCGCCAGGTGCTGGGCCGGATGCGCGACAACGAATCGCGCACGGTGGGCATCGAAGCCACCGCCATCGGCAACAAGGGCTTCGGCTTCCTGCAGCGGCTCGGTGCGCGCATCGTCTCCCACGTGGTCGGCCTCGGCGATACGCCGCGCATGGACAAGCTGATCGGCCCTGTGAAGATCATGCTCGACAAGTTCGCCAAGGGCGAAGTCGACGCGGTCTACCTTTGCTACAACGACTTCATCAACACGATGAAGCAGGAGCCGAAGATCGAGCAGCTGCTGCCGCTGCCCGCCGATCGCATGTCCGCCGACCCGGCAGTCGATGCCGCGGCCGGCAGCACGTCGCTCTCCTGGGATTACCTGTACGAGCCCGACGCGCAGACCGTGCTCGACGAACTGCTCACGCGCTATGTCGAGGCGCTGGTGTTCCAGGCGATCGCCGAGAACATGGCGTCCGAACAGAGCGCACGCATGGTCGCGATGAAGTCCGCCAGCGACAACGCGAAGAAAGTGATCGACGAGCTGAAGCTCGTCTACAACAAGGCCCGCCAGGCGGCCATCACCAAAGAGCTGTCGGAGATCGTCTCCGGCGCCGCCGCCGTCTGAACCATTTCAAGTCAAGGAAGCAGCCATGAGCAACGGAACCGTCGTTCAGTGCATCGGACCCGTGGTCGACATTCAATTTCCGCGCGACTCGATGCCCGCCATCTATGACGCGCTGATCCTCGAGGACAGCGACAGCGCCAGCTTCGCCGAGAAGGGCCTGACGTTCGAGGTGCAGCAGCAGCTCGGCGACGGCATCGTGCGCACGATCGCGATGGGCTCCTCCGACGGCCTGCGCCGCGGCATGCAGGTGCGCGGCACCGGCAAAGGCATCTCGGTGCCGGTCGGCACGGCAACCCTCGGCCGAATCATGGACGTGCTCGGTCGCCCGATCGACCAGGCTGGCGACATCGCCACCGAAGAGCGCCGCGCAATCCACCAGCCGGCGCCGAAGTTCGACGAGCTCTCGCCGTCGGTCGAACTGCTGCCCACCGGCATCAAGGTGATCGACCTGATCTGCCCGTTCGCCAAGGGCGGCAAGATCGGCCTGTTCGGCGGTGCCGGCGTCGGCAAGACCGTGAACATGATGGAGCTGATCAACAACATCGCCAAGAGCTACGGCGGCTACTCGGTGTTCGCCGGCGTGGGCGAGCGTACCCGCGAGGGCAACGACTTCTACCACGAGATGGAAGAGTCGAAAGTGCTGGACAAGGTCGCGATGGTGTTCGGCCAGATGAACGAGCCGCCGGGCAACCGCCTGCGCGTGGCATTGACCGGCCTGACGATGGCCGAGAAGTTCCGCGACGAAGGCCGCGACATCCTGTTCTTCGTCGACAACATCTATCGCTACACGCTGGCCGGTACCGAAGTGTCGGCACTGCTGGGCCGGATGCCGTCGGCGGTGGGTTACCAGCCGACGCTGGCCGAAGAGATGGGCCGCCTGCAGGAGCGGATCGTGTCGACCAAGGTCGGCTCGATCACCTCGATCCAGGCCGTGTACGTTCCCGCGGACGACCTGACCGATCCGTCGCCGGCAACCACCTTCGCCCACCTCGACGCAACCGTCGTGTTGTCGCGCGACATCGCATCGCTGGGCATCTACCCGGCGGTCGATCCGCTGGACTCGACCTCGCGCCAGCTCGATCCGAACGTGATCGGCGAAGAGCATTACAACGTGACGCGCGCGGTGCAGCAGACGCTGCAGCGCTACAAGGAACTGCGCGACATCATCGCGATTCTGGGCATGGACGAACTGTCGCCGGAAGACAAGCTGGCTGTGTCCCGCGCACGGAAGATCCAGCGCTTCCTGTCGCAGCCGTTCAACGTCGCCGAGGTGTTCACCGGCTCGCCGGGCAAGATCGTCGCGCTGAAGGACACGATCAAGGGCTTCAAGATGATCGTCGACGGCGAGTGCGATGCACTGCCGGAGCAGGCGTTCTACATGGTCGGCACGATCGAGGAAGCGTTCGAAAAAGCCAAGACCCTGCAGTAATCGCAGCATCGAAACGGAAAGACCCGGACCGCCATGGCCAACACCATCCACGTAGACGTCGTCAGCGCCGAAGAGAGCATCTTCTCCGGCGAGGCCGAGTTCGTCGTCCTGCCGGGCGAAGCCGGAGAGCTCGGTATCTACCCGCAGCACACGCCGTTGATCACCCGCATCAAGCCGGGCGCGGTGCGCATCAAGGTCGTGGGCAAGGACGATGAAGAGTTCGTGTTCGTGGCCGGTGGAATCCTGGAAGTGCAGCCGAAGACGGTGACCGTTCTCGCGGACACCGCCATCCGCGGCCATGACCTCGACGAGGCCAAGGCCGAGGAAGCACGCAAGCAGGCAGAGGAAACGCTGCGCAATGCGAAGGGCCAGCTCGAAGTGGCCACGGCGCAGGCGGAGCTCGCTACCCTGGCTGCGCAGATCGCGTCGATCCGCAAGTTCCGCCAGAAGCGCTGAGCATGGCACCGGCTGCCCGTGCAGCCGGTGGTTTCATCCCTCCCGCCGGCGGCAAACCAGCCCAGCCCCGGGCGTGCACGCCTCGCCCTCGTCTCCAGGTCGATTCAGTGAGCCGATGATGCGCATGCTGACCGATTTCCCGGCTTCCGCACGATCACGCATCCATGGCGTACTGCTGGACCTCGATGACACGCTCACGACTGGCGGACGCCTGACGAGCGACGCCTACTTCGCGCTCGAGCGGCTTTACGATGCCGGTCTGATCACGGTGCTGGTCACCGGGCGCCCGGCCGGCTGGTGCGACCACATCGCACGCATGTGGCCCGTGCGCGCCGTCGTCGGAGAAGGCGGGAGCCTCTGCTTCTGGCGCGATGCGCACACCCACCGGCTGCGCCAGATGTATGTCGATCCGGCAGAGGTGCGGCGCAGGAACCGCGCCGCGCTGGTCGATATCGCCAACCGCATCCTGGCGGAAGTCCCGGGCTGTGCCATCTCGTCCGACCAGCCGTACCGCGAATGCGACCTGGCGATCGATTGGTGCGAGGACGTCGCGCGCCTGCCGATGGAGAAGGTCGACCGTATCCTCGCCCTCATGCGCGAGAGCGGCCTCAACGCCGCGGCCAGTGCCGGGCATGTCAACGGCTGGTTCGGCGACTACGACAAGCTGGGCATGACCCGCCGCTTCTTCCACGAGATCCTCGGCATCGACCTGGATGCCCAGCGCGAATCATTCGTCTACCTGGGCGACTCCCCGAACGACTGCCCGATGTTCAGGTTCTTCCCCCACTCCATCGGCGTCGCCAACGTGATGGACGTGCGGGACCGACTCACGCACGCCCCGACCTATATCACCGCGCGCCGCAGTGGCGACGGTTTCTGCGAGGCGGTGGCCGCCTTGTTCGAAGTGCGCTGAACGTGGGGCGTCGCTGGCAGCGCCCATGCGTCGTGCTATCTTGCGGCGGAACGATACGAACGAACGCTGGCGCCGCCGGCAGCGATGCAACGGGCATGCACCCTTAGCACGACGGGCGCGCACCCCAGCCCTCGGAGGAGCAGCAGATGAAGTCCGCGAATATCCCGGCCGTGAGCACGGCCCGCATCCTGCACGGTGTCGCCGCCGTCGCACTCGTCACCATTACGGCCAGTGCATCGGCGCAGGCCTGGCCGACCAAGCCGATCCGTATCGTGGTTCCCTATGCTGCAGGCGGGCCGCTCGACGATGTCGCCCGGACGATAGGTGTGCGCATGTCCGAGACCTGGGGCCAGACCGTGGTCGTGGACAACCGCGGCGGTGCCGGTGGCAGCCTCGGCGCGGAGATGGTTGCGCGCGCGGCGCCCGACGGCTACACCATCCTGCTCGGCAACTCGGGGCCGATGACGATCAACCCGAACCTGATGAAGAAGATCCCGTACGACGCGGTGAAGGACTTTGCGCCGATCTCCCTTGTGCTGCACTCGCCGATGGTGATGGTGGTCAGCCCGACGCTGCCGGTGAAGGATGTCGCCGGCCTGGTGAAACTCGCGCGGGCACGACCAAACGAACTCAACTATGCATCGGCCGGCGTAGGCAACCTGCAGCACCTGGGCATGGAGTCGGTGCAGTCGAGTGCCGGCATCCGCATGAACCATGTGCCGTACAAGGGTGCAGCACCGGCGTTCATCGACATCTTCGGCGGCCGCATCGAACTGATGTTCGCGAACATCGTCGGCGCGCTGCCTCACATCAAGGCGGGCAAGCTGCGCGCAATCGCGGTGTCCTCGGCCAAGCGCGCCACTGCACTTCCGGACATTCCCAGCGTCGGCGAGACGATCAAGGGTTTCGACATGACCGCGTGGATGGGCCTGCTCGGGCCTGCGTCCATGCCGAAGGATATCGTCGCCCGGATAAGCAGCGAAGTGACGCGCATCGTGCAACTGCCGGACGTACGCAGCCGGATGCTCGGCCAGGGTGCCGAGCCGGCCGGTGGCACGCCGCAGGAACTGGCCGACCTGATGGCGCGCGAGACGGCGCTCTACGCGAAGATCATTCGCGCATCCGGTATCCAGGCCGAGTAACCGCTCGACCCGGTGGGGTCGAACTCAGCCGTCGACCTTGATCCCTGCGCTGCGCACGATGCGTCCGAACACCTCGATCTCGTTGCGGATCGACGCGCCATACTGTTCCGGACTGTCGAGCAACGGCTCGAAGCCCTGGGCGAGCATCCGCTTGCGCAGGTCGTCGCCCTTCACCGCAGCAACGATCGTCGCATGCACCCGCTGCACGACTTCGCGCGATACGCCCATCGGCCCGACCAGTCCGTAGCGTCCATCCACCGGCGGCACCTTCAGTCCCTGTTCGATCAGCGTCGGCAGATCGGGGGCGAAGGCCGAGCGCTGCGCACCGGCGGCTGCAATCAGCCGCAACTTGCCGGCCTTGGCGAACGGCTCGGCGACCGGCAGCGCGACTACCAGCACGTCGGTCTCGCCGCCGATCAGCGCAGTGAGCGACGGACCGGCGCCCTTGTACGGCACGTGCAACATTTTCGTGCCGGTAGCGCTGAGCATGATCTCGGTGGCCAGGTGCCCGATGGTCGCAGCGCCGGATGACGCATAGGCGAGGAAGCCCGGCTTCGCGCGGGCGATGGCGATCAGTTCCGAGACCCGCTTCGCCGGCACGCGCGGATTGACCGCCAGCACATAGGCGGTCAGCGCCATGCTGCCCATCGGCACCAGATCCTTGACCGGGTCATAGCCGACCTTCGGCTGCATCAGCGGCCCGATCACCAGGCTGGAATTGTTGCCGACCCCGAGCGTGTAGCCATCCGGCGCCGACTTCGCGACCACTTCCATCCCGGTGGTGGCACCCGCTCCCGGGCGGTTCTCGATGATCACCGGCTGCGACCACAGTTCGCCCAGCCGCGGACCGACCAGCCGCACGATCAAGTCGTTCGGTCCACCAGGCGCGAACGGAACGATGATGCGCACCGGCTTGGCCGGGTAGGCTGCAGGCTGCGCGAACACGCCGACGGAGCCCACGACCAGCGATGTCCAGAGCGCGATGCGGCAGGTGCGTAGCAACGGTTCGGTTCGGGCGATGGTCCGAGCTTGCCGCCTCACTGTTCCGCCTTCACGCCCGCCTGCTTCACCAGCTTGATGTACTTGTCGAGGTCGCGGATGAAGAACTGCACGAACTCGCTGCCCCCGAGGAACACCGGATCGGCACCGTCGCGCTCCAGCGCGGCGCGCACGCTGGCCGAGCCGTGCGACTTGCGCACCTCGTTGACCAGGCGCTCCTGGATCGGTGCGGGCGTACCACCGGGCGCGAAGATGCCGTACCAGATGTCCATCGAGTAGCCGGGGAAGGTGGCGGCGATCGGATCGATGCCCGGCAGCGTCTTCGCCGCGGTCGGCGTGGTCACCGCGAGCGCGCGCAGGCGTCCCGCGCGGATCAGCGGCAGCGCGCTCGGCGCGGTGGTGATGCCCATGTCGAGGTCACCGCCCATCAGCGCCGTCATCATCGGCACCGCGCCCTTGTACGGTATGTGCGACATCTCGATGCCGGCCGACAGCCGCAGCAATTCCCCGGACAGGTGCCCGCTGGTGCCTGCGCCATTGGTGCCGAAGTTGAGCCCGCCCTTCGAGCGTTTCGCCCAGGCGACCAGATCCTTCATGTTCTTCATCGGCAGCGACGGATGGACGATCACCACCAGCGGCGCGCTGGCTACCAGCGCAATCGGCGCGATATCGGTGCGCACGTTGTAGTTGAGCTTCGAGTACAGCGCAGCATTGATCACCAGCGAGTTCGAGGTGAGCATGATCGTGTAGCCATCCGGCACAGCCTTGGCGGTCGCCTCCGCCCCGAGGTTGCCCCCCGCACCTGCACGGTTCTCCACCGTCACCGGCTGGCCCAGACCTTCGGCGATCTGCGCCGCGAAGGTGCGCGCCAGCTGGTCCGTCCCTCCGCCTGGCGGGAACGGCGCGATCATGCGCAGCGCCCGCGCCGGATACTGCTGCGCGACTGCCTCGCCCGGCACCGAAAGACCCACCGCAACCACTGCCAGCGCCATCGCGCCGACGCCCATCGTTCGACTCATCATCAGCTCCTCCTCAGGAAGCGCATCTTACGGCCCCCCGCAAAAACCCGGGTCAGACACGCATTTCCAGATAATCCGGGTCAGACACGCTTTTCCATATCCGCCCACGCGAAAATCAGAATCAGCTGTCGGCCTTGATCTTCGCGTCGCGCACCAGTTTGGACCACCGTGCCAGTTCCGCCTTGATATGCGCGCCGAACGCCTGCGGTGTACTGCCCACGGGCACTGCACCGTCAGCGAGCAGTTGCTCACGCATCGCTGGCAGACGAACGATACGCGCCAGTTCGGTCGCCAGCCGGTCCACGATCGGCGCCGGCGTGCCGGCCGGGGTCACCACTCCATACCAGGATGCAGTCTCGTATCCCGGCAGCCCGGCCTCGGCGATCGTCGGAAGGGTCGCCAGCACCGGCGAGCGGACAGCACCAGTCGTCGCGACCGCTCGAAGTTTGCCAGCGCTCACATGCGGCAGAACAGCCACCACACTGCTGAACATCAGCTCTACCCGGCCGCCCAGCAGGTCTGTCAGCGCGGGCGCGAACCCCTTGTACGGCACATGCTCCATCCGCCCCTGGGCCAGCGAAGAGAAAAGCTCGGCCGCCATGTGCGACGAACTGCCCCGACCGTTGGACGCATAGTTCAGGCTGCCCGGTCGTGTCCGCGCGAGCGTCACCAGGTCCTTGACCGCCTTCACCGGCAGCGACGGATGTACCACCAGCAGCAGCGGCGCAGTCGCCAGCAGGCTGACCGGTGTGAAGTCGCGTACCGGGTCGTACGGCAGCTTGCCGCCGAGCGCCGGATTGATGCCGTGCGAGGCCACCCCCGCCAGGAACAGGGTATAGCCATCGCCCGGCGCATGCGCAGCGAGATCTGCCCCGATGGTGCCGCCCGCGCCCGGACGGTTGTCGATCACCACCTGCTGGCCGATCGCCTCGGCCAGTCGCTGCCCGACCGCACGGGCGACCGTGTCGTTGCCGCCGCCGGGCGGGAAGGGAACGATCCAGCGGATCGACTTCGCCGGCCAGACTGGCTGGCCGAACGCGGGAGCCGCTAACCCGCTCACCACCAAGCCGGTGGCCGTAATTGCTGCGGCCAGCCCGACCGGCCGCAGCCGGCGCACAACCCAGTCATTGCCCACGCAGGATTCCATTATTCGACGCCGCACCACCGCACGGCTACAGGCCGCTATTCTGGCCCAGCCCAGCCCGATGTGGGTGTCCCGCAGCGCGTTACCCGGCAGAATGCGTCCTGAACCAGCCAGGGAGCACCCGATGACCACGCCCGAGATCGACCTGCGCAGCGACACCGTCACCCGACCAACGCCCGAAATGCTGGCTGCGATGGCCCATGCCAGCCTCGGCGACGACTCGCGCGACGGCGACCCGACGGTCGCGCGCCTCGAGGACATTGCTGCGCAACAATGCGGCAAGCAGGCCGGCCTGTTCCTGCCGTCGGGAACAATGGCCAACCTGGTGGCGATCCTCGCGCACACTGGCCGCGCCGGCGAGGTGCTGATGGAGGCGACCTCGCATACCCTCACATCGGAGCTCGGCGGCATCGGCGCGCTTGCCGGATTGTTCACCCGTCCCTTGCCCGGCCACCGGGGGGCGCCCGACTTCGACGCGCTGCGTGCTGCAGTCCGCCGCCCCGGCATCGGGCGCAACAGGGTCGGTACCGCGCTGATCCAGCTCGAGACCTCGCACAACCACGCTGGCGGCGCCGTGCTGCCGCTGGCGCTGATGGCCGCGATCCGCGGGCTGTCGCTGCAGCATAACGTCCCGGTGCACATCGACGGCGCCCGGCTGTTCAATGCCGCTACCGCGCTCGGCGTCGGGGTGGACGTGATCGCGCAGCATGCCGATTCGGTCAATTTCTGCATTTCGAAAGGTCTGTCGGCACCGATCGGGTCCCTGCTCTGCGGGACGGAAGAATTCATCGAAAATGCAAGGGGTTACCGGCGGATGGTCGGCGGCAACCTGCGCCAGGCTGGTCCCCTCGCGGCGGCGGGGATCATCGCCATCGAACGGATGTCGACGCGGCTGGGCGAAGACCACGCCACCGCAAAGCAGCTCGCCACCGGCCTTGCTGCACTCGACCCCAGCCTTGTCGATCCTGCAGCAATCGAGACGAACATCGTTCGCATCGATGTCTCCAGGAGCCCCCTCGACGCCGCGAGCTGGGAGCAGAAACTCGGGTCGGTGGGCATCCGCGTGGGAGCCTACGGTACGGAAAAGCAGCTGCGGCTCGTCACGCACCGGCATGTCGATGCTGCAGCAATCGACCGGGTGCTCGAGGAAGTGGGCAGAATGCTGCGCCGATAGGGTGCAGCAAAAACCGCAGGATCCGGCCGCTACTGCCAGCACTTGTTCGAGGCTCAGCGTCCCCCGACGCGTCCAGCCGGCGAGCACGTGCTGGACCCGGAAACGCCGCCTACAGGATCCGCCCCCTCACCCAGGTCACCACCACCTCCGCGACGATCACCACCACGAAGATCGCCAGCAGCACCACCGCGACGCGGTCCCACTGGAACAGGTTCATCGCGGTGTTCAGCGCCACGCCGATGCCCCCGGCGCCGACCAGCCCGAGCACCGCCGACTCGCGCACGTTGATGTCCCAGCGCAGCAGCACCAGCGCCCAGAACGCCGGCTTCACCTGCGGCCAGTAACCGAACACCAGCAGGCTCGGCCAGGACGCACCGCTGGCCTTCAGCGCCTCGATCGGCCCTGGCTGCGCCTCCTCGAGCGCCTCACCGAGCAGCTTGCCGACGAAGCCGATCGAGCGGAACGCGATCGCCAGTGTGCCGGCCAGCGCACCCGGCCCGAACACCGCGATGAACAGCAGCGCCCAGACCAGCGAGTTCACCGAGCGGCTGGTGACCAGGGCGAGCTTGATCAGGGTGTTCACCGTGCGCGAGGGCATCACGTTGTTCGCGGCGAGCAGACCCAGCGGCACCGCGAGCAGCACCGAGATCACCGTGCCGAGCGTCGCGATATGCAGCGTCTCGACCATCGCGTCGTGCACCGACGATGGATAGTGTGCGTAGTCTGGCGGCCACATGCGCAGCAGCAGGTCCTGCACCTGCGCCGGCGCATCCCAGAGGAATTCGGGGATCACCTCGACCGTACCGAGCGACAGCACGAAGGCTGCAACCACGCTGAAATAGACCGCGAACCGCGCCAGCCGCTGCCCGGGCGTGAAGCGCTGCCACTCGCGACGCACGGCAGAGCCGGGCGTCAGCGGCTCAGCCACGGCGCGGCGCCTGTCCATCCTGCACGGCCTCGCCGAACACCCGCTTGACCTGGTTCGACAGGATCTCGCACAGGAACACCACCGCGACGATCGCGATCAGGATCGCGCACACCACGTCGTAGTCGAAGCGCTGGAACGCGACGAACAGCGGCGCGCCGATGCCCCCCGCGCCGACGATGCCCACCATCGTCGAATTGCGTACGTTGGCATCGAACTGGTAGGTCGAGAAACCGATGAAGCGTGCCGCCACCTGCGGCAGCACGCCGAACACGACCACGTTCATGAACGACGCACCGGTCGCCCGCACCGCCTCGACCTGCTTCAAAGAGATCTCCTCGATCGCCTCGGCGAACAGCTTGGCGATGAAGCCGACCGAGGCGATCACCAGCGCCAGGATGCCGGCCAGTGCCCCGAAGCCGACCGCCTTCACGAAAACGATCGCGACGATCACCGGATGGAAGGTGCGGCAGGCGGCAATCAGCGCGCGTGCTGGCCAGTTCACCCAGGCCGGCATCAGGTTGCGCGCGGCGAGGAAGCCGATCGGCAGCGACAGCAGGATGCCGCCGACCGAGGCGAGCACCGCGATCTCGAGGCTCTCCTTCATCCCCTTGAGCACCGCCTCCCAGCGCGAGAAGTCGGGCGGGAACATGCGGTCGAGGAAGCGTGCGGCCTGCTCGAGGCCGGTGACGAATCGCGCCCAGGTGAAGTCGAGCAGCGAGGCTGCATATACAACATAGAGGAGCGCAGCCAGCCAGCCGATGCGCGCCAGCCAGTCGGGTTCGAACGCGCGGCGCGGCGCGTGCACTGCCTCGCTCACGCGAGCCAGCCCTCACCACCGTAGATCTGCTTCAGGTGCTCGTCGGTCAGCGCCGTGGCCGGCCCGTCGAACACCACGCGTCCGCCCGACATGCCGATGATGCGCGACGCGAACCGGCGCGCGAGCTCCACGTCGTGCATGTTCACGATCACCGGGATGCCGCGCTGCGCGCACAGTCCGCGCATCAGCTCCATCACCTCGACCGAGGTCTTCGGGTCAAGCGACGAGGTCGGCTCGTCGGCCAGCAGCAGCCGCGGCTCCTGCATCAGCGCGCGCGCGATGCCGACCCGCTGCCGCTGCCCGCCAGACAGCGCATCGGCGCGCACCTTCGCGAAGTCTGCCAGCCCGACCGCATCGAGCAGCTCGAACGCACGGTCGACATCCGCCTGCGGAAACCGGCGCAGCCAGGCGCGAAACGCACTGACATGGCCGAGGCGCCCGCACAGCAGGTTCTCGATCACGGTCAGCCGCTCGACCAGGTTGTACTCCTGGAACACCATGCCGATGCGACGCCGGGCGAGCCGCAGCGACCGGCCGCGCAGCGCGGTCAGGTCTTCGCCATCGAGCAGCACCTGCCCGCCCGACGGCTCGACCAGCCGATTCACGCAGCGGATCAGCGTGCTCTTGCCGGTGCCCGACGGACCGATGATCGCGGTGAGCCCGGTACCGGCGATCGACAGGTCGATCGCGTGCAGTACCGGCTTGCCGCGCACATAAGACTTCTGCAGGCCGCGCAGCTCGAGGGCGACGGCGGGCGCGCCGACCGGCGCACCACCGCCAGCGGCGCCGACGCTCGCGCCGGCCCCGCTCAACCCCGCCTCACTTCGGCGCCGCCTTGGCCGCAGCCGCCTTCTGCCGCGCCGCCTCTTCCCGCTTGGCCAGCGCATCGAACGCCTGGCTGCCGAACGACTCGCCGCTGGCCTCGGCCACCTTGCGCACGTCGGCCCATTCCTTCGCATAGGTGACCGGCACGAAACGGTCGGCGCCGTCGAACGCCTTCTGCATCGGCTCCGGGAAGCGGAAGTCGTAGAAGCACTTCAGCATCTGGTCGCGGAACTTCGGCTCCAGGTCGTGCGCATACGCGAAGGACGAGGTCGGGAACGGGTTGCTCTGCCAGATCACCCGGAACTCGCTCTCCTTGATCACGCCGCGGTCGGCCATCCGCTCGAACACGTCGGAGGCGACCGGGGCGGCGTCGAAGTCGCCCGACCGCACGCCCAGCACCGACCGGTCGTGGCCACCGGAGAACTGAACCTTGTAGTCCTTGTCCGGGGTGATGCCGAGCGCCGGGAACAGCGCGCGCGGCGCCAGGTTGCCCGAGTTGGACGACGGCGAGGTGTGCGCGATGCGCTTGCCCTTCAGGTCGGCCATGGTCTTGATCGGGCTGTCGGCCCGCACCAGCAGCAGCAGCCGGTAGTTCTGGAAGCCCTTGGCATCGCCCTTCACCGCGAACGGCACTGCGCCCGCCAGGTTCACCGCGAACGCGGTCGGCCCGGTGGAGAAGCCGCCCACATGCAGCCGGCCCGAGCGCATCGCCTCGACCTGCGCCGCGTTGCTCTGCACCTGGAAGAACACCACCCGCTTGCCGGTGCACTTGCCCAGATAGTCGGTGAATGGCCGGAATACACCCTCGTAGACCGCAGGATCTTCCACCGGGGTGTAGGTGAAGACGATGGTGTTCGGCGTACGCAGCCGCTTCGGATCGGTTGGCGTGTCGGCGACCAGGTCCTTGTTCGCGTCGCAGTAGTTCGCGTCGAGTTCGCCGCGGAACGGACAGTCGGGCTGGGCCAAGGCGGCGGGGGCGGTGGCGAGCACCGGGAACAGCAGGGCGCCGAGCAGGGCAGTGAAAACAGATGTGCGGAGCAGGGCGCGGCGCAACGGGCCGGCGCTGGGGGTCGGGGTCATGCGTTTTCTCCTGAATGGGATCCAGTAACGCTGCCAACAGCGCGCGGCGTAGCGAAAGCGCGCCGAAAGCGCACCGTAAGCGGTGTGATAGCGTCGAGTGATTGCATCTGCTTCTCCCCAACGCTAGCATAAGTAGATGAACGTACGGCATCGCAGGACGCTCGCGGCGATCTTTTCACGCCCGACTGCGGCGCCGATTCCATTCGCCGGCATCGAAGCATTGATCCTTGCTCATCCCGGCAAGGAGGCGCGTCGCTATCAGGTAGAAAAGGCCTGCGAGCTGCTCATGCGCGCAGGAGTCGCACCATGAACACCATGACCTACAATGGATACACCGCGCGAATCGAGTTCGACGAGCGCGATGGCATCTTCGTCGGACGCGTCCTCGGGTTGCGCACCATCATCAGCTTCCATGGCGAAACCGTGAAGGAACTGCGCAGCGCGTTTGCCGCGGCCGTGGACGAGTTCGTTGCCGACTGCAAGCAAAACGGGCTCCGGCCCGAGAAGCCCGCGTCCGGCAAGCTCATGTTGAGGGTACCGCCAGAAGTGCACGGCGCCGCCCTGGTCGCCGCCCAGGCGGCCGGCAAGAGCCTGAATCAATGGGCGTCCGAAGTGCTGGAGGAAGCCGCCCAAGGGTGAATTCTCCTGCAATATCCGCTAGGGTCGCCGAATTCCGCATGCTAAATTCTGCAGCATGAACGTCGTCATCCTCGCTGCCGGGCAAGGCAAGCGCATGCGCTCCGCGCTGCCCAAGGTACTGCATCCCCTTGGCGGCATCCCGCTGCTCGGCCACGTGATCGAACAGGCGCGCCAGCTCGACCCGGTACGCATCGTGGTGGTTTACGGCCATGGCGGCGAGCAGGTGCCCGACGCGTTCAAGGACCAGCCCGACCTCCTGTTCGCCCGCCAGGCCCAGCAGCTCGGCACCGGCCATGCCGTGCGCCAGGCGCTGCCGCACCTCGATCGCGCCCACCCGGTGCTGGTGCTGTATGGCGACGTGCCGCTGACGCGCGCGTCCACGCTCGAGCGGATGCGGCTGGCCGACGACAACCAGGTCAAGCTGCTGACGGTGAAGATCGCCGATCCGACCGGCTACGGACGCATCCTGCGCAACAGCAAGGATGCAGTGATCGGCGTGGTCGAAGAGAAGGACGCGAACGACAAGCAGCGCCAGATCCGCGAAGTGAACAGCGGCATCCTGTGCATGCCCGGCATGAAGCTCGGCCAGTGGCTGGCCGACATCGACAACGAGAACGCGCAGGGTGAGTACTACCTGCCGGACGTGATCCGCCTGGCGGTGGCAGACAAGGTGCCGGTAATCACCGAGTCGGCCGATGAGATCTGGGAGACGCTCGGCGTCAACAGCAAGTCCCAGCTCGCCCAGCTCGAACGCATCCACCAGTTCGAGATCGCGCGCGGGCTGCTCGAGGCCGGTGTCACGCTGCTCGACCCGTCGCGGCTGGACGTGCGGGGCCAGCTCGCCTGCGGCGTCGACGTGACGATCGACGTTGGCTGCGTGTTTGAAGGTACGGTGAAGCTGGCCGATGGCGTGAGCGTCGGGCCGAACTGCGTGATCCGCAATGCAACCATCGGTGCCGGTACCCGCATCGAGGCGTTCAGCCACATCGACGGCGCGAGCGTCGGCGCCCGCGCACGCATCGGCCCGTATGCCCGGCTGCGTCCGGATGCAGCGCTGGCCGACGAAGTGCACATCGGCAACTTCGTCGAAGTGAAGGCGAGCACCCTGGGCGCGCGCAGCAAGGCCAACCACCTCGCCTATGTCGGCGACTCGGTGGTCGGGCGCGACGTAAACATCGGCGCCGGCACCATCACCTGCAACTACGATGGCGCGAACAAGCACCGCACGGTGATCGAAGACGACGTGCACATCGGGTCGGACGTGCAGCTCGTCGCGCCGGTGAAGGTGGGCAAGGGCAGCACCGTCGGCGCGGGTACCACGGTGTGGCAGGACGTGCCGCCGGGCGGGCTGGTGGTGAACCCGAAGCAGCAGGAGCATCGGGCGGGGTGGCAGAGGGCGAAGAAGGGGAAGTAATCGGGCGCAAGGCAGTGTTCTTCCCGTCGTAGCCGATGGCTTCATCGGCGCACGATGAGCGCATGAGACCTGCTCCTGCTGTCACACCCTGCCCACTCTCCGACTCTTGCGAGTGCTGTAGCTCACAGGCTACAATGTACCGTTCACGCAATAGGCCTCGCGCTTGAACATGGAGAGTAGCGGAATGCGTGTCGCTGCCCGCAAGAAGCCCCGGAACTCGAATTCCTCGCCCTACGACGTGGCGGAACATCTTCGCTCGCCAGAGGAAATGGCCGCCTACCTCGACGCGTGGCTTGACGGGGCTGCGGACGACGTTTCCGGCATTGCAAGGGCGCTTGGCGATATCGCTCGCGCGAAGGGGATGAGCCAGGTCGCGAAGGAAACAGGACTGAGCCGGGAAAGCCTGTATCGCGCGCTGAGCGAAGGCGGGAACCCGAGCTTTGCAACCGTGCTGAAGGTTGCCCGTGCGCTGGGCCTGCGCTTGCATGCGCAGGCGGCGTGAGAAGGCCAGGCAGTGCGAGTGCTTCGGTGGTGATGGTGTGTGCGCTGAGCCAGTTCCTAGCGGTCCGCCATCGCGCGTACGCTGGTGGCAGCGACCAAAGAAGGGGGAGTAAGTGTCTGGTGGTGGCTGAACCTGGGCGCGAAGGAACGCGGCAGTTCGCGCAGCATTGTCGTTCCACCCCTCTTTATGTTAGCGAACATGCTAACATGTCGTCTGCATGTTTTCTGTCGAGTACTACCACTCGAACGTCCTCGCGGATATCGAGTCATGGCCGGTTGACGTGCTTGCCGACTATGCGCGGTTGGTCGAGTTGCTCGTAGAGCACGGTCCTGATCTCAGGCTTCCGTATTCACGAAGCATGGGGCAGGGTCTGTTCGAACTGCGGCCTCACGGTCGCTCCGGTGCGGGTCGGGCCATGTATTGCTTCGTGGTCGGCAAGCGCATAGTCGTCGTGCATGCCTTCCTCAAGAAGACGCGGCAGACGCCGGATTCAGACCTCAAGATCGCCCGCAGGCGGATCAAGGAGTTGCGGAATGGCTGAACTGAAACACGTTCCTGTCGAACATGATCACCAGGCTTTCCTCGCGAAGGCGAGCAAGCGCACGGGTTTCAATGAAGCCTATGCTTCGCTCGAGTTCGAGTATCAGATCGTCAGCCAGCTGCTCAAGGCGCGCACCCGGGCGAAGCTCACGCAGGAAGCGGTCGCCATGCGCATGGGCACGACCAAGAGTGCAGTGTCGCGGCTGGAGTCCGCTGGCAAGCACGCGCCGTCATTGGGAACGCTGAAGCGATACGCCGAAGCGGTAGGCTGCGAGTTGCAGGTCAGGCTCGTGCAGCGGTGATGCGTCCATACCGAGCGTGAAGATGCGATCCACATCATCTGCTTCAGGAAAGCCACGAAGCGTGAAGCAGCGCTCCTCTTCCAGCAGCTCCCGCACTGACCGGGCGCACCTGCACGACGTCGGCCGGCCGGGCGTGCCATCGAGCGACCATCCGGAAGCGGATGTCGCCCATGTGGTTCGTGGCATCGTCAGGCACCGACTCACTCCGCCTTGATCCCCGCCTCCCGCGCGATCTTGGTGAACCGCGCGATGTCTTCGCGCACCTGCTGCGCGAACTGCTCTGGCGTGCTGCCGATCAACTGAAAGCCGGCCTTCTGCAGCGGCTCGCGGATCTCCGGCAATTGCAGCGCACGCACGCCTTCGCGGTGCGTCGCATCGACGATCGCCTTCGAGGTGCCCGCCGGCAGGAACAGCCCGAACCACGCGCTCGCGGTATAGCCCGGCAGCCCGACCTCGGCGAAAGTGGGAATCTCCGGTGCGATCGCGATGCGCTGCGTCGAGCCCATCGCCAGTGCGCGCAGCCGCCCGCTGCGCAGGTGGGGCAGGGTCGACTGCGGTGCGTCGAGCCCGGCCATCACCTCGCCCGATAGCAGCGCGGTGGCCGCCGGTGCGCTGCCCTTGTACGGCACATGGTTCATGCGCATCCCGGCCATCGCGTTCAACGCCTCGGTAGCGAAGTGCGGATAGCTGCCGACGCCAAAGCTCGCATAGGTGATCTCGCCCGGACGCTTGCGCGCCAGCGCGATCAGCTCCTTCACCGACTTCACCGGCAGCGACGGATGCACGAACAGCGCGAACGGTGCATCGGCCAGGTTGGTGACCGGGATCAGGTCGCGGATCGCGTCGTAGGGCAGCTTCGCGTACATCGCCGGTGGCGTGGCGACATGGCCGACCGCGCCGAACAGCATCGTGTAGCCATCAGCGGGCGCACGCACGACGAAGTCCACGCCGATGGTGCCGGCAGCACCCGGGCGGTTCTCGATCACGAACGGCTGGCGCAGCTGCTCGGCCATCTTCTGCATGATCGGCCGCGCGACGAAGTCGGGGTTGCCACCGGCCGGCGTCGGGATGATGATGCGCACGGGCTTCGACGGCCAGGCGGGCGTGGCAACCTGCGCGGCCGTCGGTGTGGCGACGCCCGTGAACAGCAGCGCGATGCCGGCCAGGCCGGTGCCGAGGCGCAGGGCGGCAGGCGCCATGGGGAACGTCCGGGGCAATGTCCGGGGCAACATCAATTCCATCGGTGTCTCCTCCTGCTGTTCTTGTAGTGCCGCCATCATAAACGACGACAACATCGCGATAGAGGAGCGACCCATGACACGGGCGCGGGTGGAGGAAGTAATCGGCCAGGGCATGCATCGTTTCCTGGGCGACGGCGTGCATTACCGTGACCTGCTCGACATCCGGGCAGAGATGGACGACTGGTCGCAGTGGTGCGCGACGTGGTCCCGGTTCGGCGACGCTGCCGAGCAGCGCGGCCGCATCGCCGAAGACCACGGCCATGTACGCACCGCCGCCCGCGAGTACGCCCGCGCTGCCCTCTACTTCCACTACGCGCAGAACCTCTACTACGACGATCCGCAGCTCAAGCGCACCGTGCACGACCGCAAGGTCGCGGTGTTCGCGCGCGCCGCACCGATGCTGTCACCGCCGCTGCATCCGGTGAGCGTCCCGTTCGACGGCATCGAGATGCCGGCCTACCTGCGGCTGCCCGCCGGAGTATCGAAGCCACCCGTCGTGATCCTGCTCGGCGGCCTCGACACCACCAAGGAAGACTACCAGGTGGTCAACGACCTCTGCGTCGAGCGCGGGCTGGCGACGCTCGCCTTCGACGGCCCCGGCCAGGGCGAGACGCTGTTCCGCATGCCCTGGCGCCGCGACTTCGAGCAGTGCGTGATCGCGGTGCTCGACTTCCTCGAGCAGTGCCCGCAGATCGACGCTGGGCGCATCGGCATCATCGGCCGCAGCACTGGCGGCTACTACGCACCGAAGGCCGCGTCGATGGACACGCGCATCCGCGCCGCAGTGGCCTGGGGCGCGATGTACCACCTGCGCAACCTGGCGAGCATCCCGCGCGCGACGCTGGACGGCTTCGTCTACGTCAGCGGCTCACGCTCGGTGGAGGAGGCGCACACGTTCTTCGAGTGCATCGACCTGGAAGGTGCGGCGGCGAAGATCCGCTGTCCGCTGCTGATCGTGCATGGTGGCCTCGACACCATCACGCCGATGGAGAACGCCACCCGGATGGCAGCCGAGGCGGGCGGGCCGGTGGAGACGCTGATCTGGGAAGACAGCGGGCACTGCTGCCACGACCGGTCGCATATCGTGCGGCCGGCGATGGCGGATTTCATGTGCAGGTGGTTGTAGCGGGGCGCGGCAGCCTGATCGCCGGGGAGGTACTCAGGCAGACCCGCTACGGTTGCGGTCCTCCCGTCGAACGCGAAGTTCTGCGAACACGCGTTCCGCTGGGATCGCCTGCACGCGGCCTTCGACAATCTCGCGGTGCCGCCGCTGCGCTTCCTCGAGCCATACGCGCTGCAGGTCCTCGTCCGCCGGCTCGCTCAACTCGTCCATCAGTGACGTACCAGCACAGCCGGGTGGCACTTGAGTGCGCGCGCCAGCACCCTTGCGCGTTCGACACCGAGGTTCACGCGATCGTTCTCGATCGCAGACAGCGCGCTGCGCGAGATGCCGGACAGCGTGGAGAGCTCGGCCTGGCTGAGCGCCTGAAGGTCGCGCAGGATGCGCAGGGATTCGCCAGGAGTGACATCGATGCGCTTGCGCGCTGGGCTGAACGACTTCATCAGGATGATCTCCATTCAAGGGCCAAAACCTGCAGCGAAATGTGCAAGAAGACGACGATCAACAAGTTTGGAGAAGCCAAACGCACGCTGTCAATTGGTCCGCGCGTTGCCCTTGTGAATAGTCGAAATCTCGACATTCATGGCGCCCATTCGGACCAGCCTCGCCGTCACGCCGCCGCGCCAGCGCGGCTCACGCTATCATGGGAAATCAATGGAACGATGGGTCCACCAGCCCATGACATCGTCCTCGCGAGGTGAAGACCAGAATGGCCAAGCGAATCGCCGTGGACCCTGAGATCCTCTCGGCACTCTGCCAGCGCCACCACGTCCGCCGGTTGTCGTTGTTCGGCTCGACGCTGAAAGGCACTGCTCGCCCGGACAGCGACGTGGACCTGCTGGTCGAGTTCGAGGCGGGTGCGAGGATTACCTTGCTGGACATGGCCCAGATAGAGATCGAACTTTCGACGCTGCTCGGTGGCCGCAAGGTCGACCTGCGGACGGCAGGAGACCTCAGCCGGTTCTTCAGGGATGAAGTCGTCCGCACCGCGGAGCCCCAGTATGTCGCCGGATGACCAGTGGCGGATCGGTCACATGGTCGAGGCAGCCGAGCAGGCGCTGACCTTCGTGACTAACCGTGACCGCTCCGACCTGGACTCTGACGTCATGCTGCGACTGGCACTTACACGGCTCGTCGAAATCATCGGGGAAGCCGCTGCTCAGGTGACCGATGCGGCTCAAAGTGAGCTGTCGGACGTCCCCTGGCCCCAGATCGTTGGAATGCGTAACCGGCTCGTCCACGCATACTTCGACATCAATGCCGACATCCTCTGGGATACGGTTCAGGTAGCCCTTCCGGAACTGCTCGAGAAGCTGAAACCGGACGTCTAGTGATTTGAGGTCGCAGATTGCGACCTCAATCCGTCGCGGCAGGCGGCCCAAGACTGGCGCGCCGGCTATTCGATTCGAACCACCAACTCACGACCACAGGCCTGAGCGTACTTCCTGAGCGTAGCCAACGAAGGGGAGTGCTTTCCAGTCGACAGTGCCCGCTCCAGGCGAGCAACAGACGGTGGGTGGGTACCCATGCGTTCGGCGACCTGTGCCTGCGTAAGTCCCGCGTCGTGCCTCGCCTTCAGAAGTTGATCAAGGAGTTCGCCTTCCTCGCGCTCGATGCGATCGACTTCCTTCCTTACGCCCGGGCGGCGAAGCAGCTTCGATACAACCTGCTCATGAGTTCGCATCCTTGACCTCTTTCATGCGGTCGCGCGTGAGCTCGCCGTCTTCCAGGAGTAATCTGCGTTCGAACGTCCGGTTACGCCGCGACTCGCAGCAGCGAACGAAGAAACTCGGGCGCGAAGTCAGCCCCGTTCGGCCACACGACCGTACGAAGCTCGGGATGGAAAGTAACTTTCCGGAAATAGGCTTCGTCACGGAGCGGCTCGAAGATCTCGCCGTGGAGTTGAGCCCGCAGATCCACTTCACCTTCAAGACCATCCGCGAATCGCAGCCACAACGTATGGCCAGCGCTGTACTCAGCGGCGACGAGGCGAGGAAGCATGGCGGCTATTCCAAGGGTTCAATGCGCGGAAGCGGCTTGCTGGCCCTGGCGAGGCTCCAGATGGCGGCCAAGTCAATCGTGTGCAGATTACGCTGCTCCTGTACGTGTGCCAAGGCTCTGGGAGGCAGCTCTCCGTTGACGGCGCCTGACTCGATCTCAACAGCAGCCAGCGGCACCCCGCTAAAATGCCGCGCTGGACAGAGTCAGGCGATACGGACTATTGCCTGCCACGCCAGTATCCAGGTCGGCGCTTCTGATGCGCGAGGGCCAGAATGCGAAGCGTGTCGCCTGAAACGCGATAGACGATGCCGTACGGAAAGCGACGAAGTGGCAGACGTCGCAAACGCCCACGCCAAAGGGCACCGAGCTCCGGAGAGGCGAGAAGCAAGGCGACCGAGCGCTCGAACTCCGCCACAAACTGCAACGCGAGTACCGGACTGGCTTCCTTTGCGTAGAACACAGCACCATCGACAAGCTCATCTGCGGCAAGCGGATGAGTAGAAGCGATCATCGAATGGCGTCGCGGGCACGGGCGATAGCGTCTTGTACGGGAATCCCGGAGATTGCTCCGCGCTCCAACTCGGCCAGGCGCCGCTCTGCTTCAGCCGACCAAGCGTCCGCAACGTCCGTATCGGCAGCCAGGCTCGCCAGCAGCTTGTCAGCCAACTGCGCACGGTCCTCCGGAGAAAGAAGGAGCGCCTGTGCTTCAACTTCCGCGATCGATATCGACATCTGTCTCTCCAGTATCAGCGTCAGGACGAATGATACCCGCCCACATTGGCCGAGCCTGCTTAACTCGTCCTGGGCGAGCGCGAACACGAAATCTCCGGGTCAACGGGCGTCGTTGGGTTCACCTCGACGACCATCCTGCCAGCCCCCCGTCGCAGGCGCTATCATCAATAACCATGCAAAACCCCCCAAAACTCCCCACCCACACCCCGCCCACCCACCCCTGCTGCCACCCCGGCAGCCCGTGGGCCTGACCCCCCATGTGCGGCATCGTCGGCGGCGTAGCCTCCCGTGACATCGTCCCCGTGCTGGTCGAGGGCCTGCGCCGCCTCGAGTACCGCGGCTACGACTCCTGCGGCGTAGCCGTCCACCACCAGGGCGAGCTGCTCCGCGCGCGCAGCACGCAGCGCGTCGCCGAGCTGAAGGCGCAGGTGGAAACCGAGGGCGTGGCCGGCAGCACCGGCATCTCGCACACCCGCTGGGCGACGCATGGCGCGCCGAGCACCACCAACGCCCACCCGCACTTCTCGAGTGGCGAGATCGCGGTGGTGCACAACGGCATCATCGAGAACTACGAACAACTGCGCAGCGAGCTGCAGGCGCTGGGCTACGTGTTCGAATCGCAGACCGACACCGAGGTGATCGCGCACCTGGTGCGCCACCTGTACAAGGGCGACCTGTTCGAAGCCGTGCAGGCCGCGGTGGCCCGCTTCCGCGGCGCGTATGCGATCGCCGTGTTCGCGAAGGCCGAGCCGCACCGCCTGTGCGGCGCCCGCTTCGGCTCACCGCTGGTGCTGGGCGTAGGCACCGGCGGCGAGCACTTCCTCGCCAGCGACGCGCTGGCCCTGTCGGGCACCACCGACCGCATCGTCTACCTCGAGGAAGGCGACCTCGCCGACCTGCGTCCCGAGGGCTACCGCATCGTCGACCGCGAGGGTCGCACCGTCGAGCGCGAAGTGCGCACCGTGGCGGCCGAGGCGGCCGAGGCCGAGCTCGGCACCTACCGCCACTACATGCAGAAGGAGATCTTCGAGCAGCCGCGCGCGATCGCCGATACGCTGGAGGCGGTCGGCGGCATCGACCCCGGCCTGTTCGGCCCGGCCGCGGCCGCGGTGCTGCCGACCGTGGACAGCGTGCTGATCCTCGCCTGCGGCACCAGCTACTACGCCGGCTGCGTCGCCAAGCAGTGGATCGAATCGATCGCCCGGCTGCCGGTGCAGGTGGAGATCGCCAGCGAGTACCGCTACCGAGACTCGGTACCCAACCCGCGCGCACTGGTGGTGACCATCTCGCAGTCGGGCGAGACCGCCGACACCCTGGCCGCGCTCAAGCATGCGCGTGACCTGGGACACACGCACACGCTGGCGGTTTGCAACGTCGCCACCAGCGCGATGGTGCGCGAGACGACGATGCGCTTCCTCACCCGCGCCGGGGTGGAGATCGGCGTCGCCTCGACCAAGGCGTTCACCACGCAACTGGTCGCGCTGTACCTGCTGGCCAACACGCTGGCCAAGGCCCATGGCCGGCTGGATGATGCCGCCGAGCACGACGCGATCACCGCGCTACGCCACCTGCCGGCCGCAGTGCAGACCGTGCTGGCCCTGGAGCCGGCGATCGTCGAATGGAGCGAGACCTTCGCCACCAAGGAAGACGCCCTGTTCCTCGGCCGCGGCCTGCACTACCCGATCGCCCTGGAAGGCGCGCTCAAGCTGAAGGAGATCAGCTACATCCACGCAGAGGCGTATCCGGCCGGGGAACTCAAGCACGGCCCGCTGGCGCTGGTGACCGCGGCGATGCCGGTGGTGACGGTGGCCCCGAACGACGCGCTGCTCGAGAAGCTGAAGAGCAACATGCAGGAGGTGCGTGCGCGCGGCGGGGAGCTGTACGTGGTGGCGGATGGGGATACGCAGATCGCGGACAGCGAGGGGGTGAGGGTGATACGGATGCCGGAGCATTATGGGGATTTGTCGCCGATTCTCCACGTGGTGCCGTTGCAGTTGCTGGCGTATCACACGGCGCTGGCGAGGGGGACGGATGTGGATAAGCCGAGGAATTTGGCTAAGTCGGTGACGGTGGAGTGAAGTGAACCTTTGAGATCTCGAATTATTCACGGGCAGTAAAGTCTGAGACAACCTCTCTCAGCAACCCGGTCCGCCCAGGAGCCTTGACGACTGCTCACACCAAGGCCGAACTGGAGCTTTCGACCCGTTGCTGTCCTTCGCCGCGAGGATCTGTGCGTTAGCAGTGCAGCGGGAGCAGTCGATCGCAACCAAACTACGGGCGACAGGTTTGGAGGGCAAAGCAGTTCGTCGCGAAGAGCCTGCCGAGTTCTTCCGACTAATTGCCCCGCGCTCTGATCGGGCTTTCCGGAGCCGCACAAGCCTCTACGACCAGCACCAGAGAAGCGTTGAGCGTTGCGTAGGAGAGGCGGTAGGTGGGCACATGACCGGGCACTGGAATACCTTTCAGCGCGTTGTGCCGAGCGTCCCTAACTGTGCAGGCCCAGGATCGCCTCCGCGACGTGTCGGGCACCTGAGATGGGATTATTCAAGCTGATCGTCGCGGGAAGTTCCACGCGGAAGGTGAGCGACTGGGCGTCCACATGCTGGTGGGCGATGACGTCATTACGTCGCAGGACTTCAACGGCTGGGTCTGCCATGTCGTAGCCACGGATAAAGGTCACGGTGAATGGTGTCGTGAACGGCGCCTCGTTGGCCATCGTGGCGTGCTCGTATCCGATGCCCGACTCCGAACCGTACATGGCTACGCGCCTTAGGAACTCGTCGATCAAGCCGCCTGCCCCGCTTGCAGTGAGTCGCTCGATGATGCTGTCAATCAGCGAGGGGATCGACAAGGCAGGGTAGTTAGGGTCTGCGTGCCGCAGACCGATACTTACGAGGAGGAGGCGCGCTTCCCCGGCAGCGTCATCAGCGGCAGGAGCAGGCTCGAGCTGGTGTACACCATGGATGGCGTGACTTGAGGTGCTGCGAGTTGTGGTCTTTATCTCGACGCCAATGCCCTGCCACGTGAGGTCCCTAGCGGAGCGGCGCCAGCCATCCCAAGCCTGGACGAGCGGCCCGACGTGGACATCGTCTGCGCGGCGACAGAGGGCGTCGAGGAAGAGCGCCTCCCCAACCAGCCCGAGGATGGCGTTCTCGGAGATCTCCAGACGCTTGATTGCGAGCTCGATCAGGGGCTCAGTAACGGCGAAAGCGCGGTCAAGATTGGCGTCAGCTTTCTCACGCAGCAATTCAGCGGCAATGAATGCACCGACCTGGTCAAAGTGCCCGAGAGCAGGTAAGAGAATACGGTTGGCGTTCAGAGGTGGCTGGGTGTCGCGGTGCCACGAATGGTAGTGAATCGCGGACTTCACGGTCCTGGTCCTGGGCTTCAGCTGTCCGCCTGCAAGGAACAGTTCCAGGTGCCCGCGGCCGTTCCGGGCGAGACCGACCACCTGCGCGTCGGTCAACCAAGTGATCGTTCGGTCATTTCCGGTGACACCCGCTGGAACGGCGTTGATCAGCTCAAGTACGTCTTCGTAGTTGGTCATGGGAAGCCCCTTGTCACTTTAGCCGCTCCAGCACGAGTAGCTGCGAACTGCTCCGGACCTCCCGCAGGTAGGCAGACTCCAACTGCGACCGTTGGGTACAGGTCGCCAGGATGTTGGTTGACGTAGAAGAGGATCTGACCGTCGGACCCGCTGGGTCGCCACGCCGTGTTGCTGCTCATCGGCACAGCAAGGTTGCGATGGTAGTAGTCGAAGTAGACGTCGCCGCGATACTGGCCTGGGCCAGCGTTGGGGTCGCTCGCTCCCCATGTCGTCTTGAGTTCGCCTCCGACCACCCTCTTTGTGGTGGCGTAGATATTGAAAGGGAGTCGTGCCAGCGAACCTTTGGACACGGCGGCACCATCTCCGTAACGAATCCCGACCCAGAACCGTGGCTGTTCAACTCTCTTCCGGCCGAGGTCGGCGTAGGACCACAGATCGCCGGGGTGCCCGGTGACAAAGAGCCCCGTGATCGAGCGAGCTAGGCTGGCTGACCAGAGTCGAAAATAGGCAGCGATGGCATAAGGGCAGGCGCGCCGGGGCAGCTTTCCCTCTCCGTGCCGCACTGGCGGCCGGTAGAACGGCGGATCCGGGAGTGGGGCGACAGCGTGTGCTCGGGCTTCGATGCGGTCCCACAGATCCGCGTGCAAACCCTTGCTCCCCGGCTGGTATTCGGCGAAACGGAGGCGATCCAACAGATCGGCAGCCTGGGTAAGTTCGAGTGGCACGTCCAGGATCCTGCCTCGCAGCACGTTGGCGACAGTGACATCGCTGGATGGTCGTCCAAACAGTTCCGCCACGACGTCTGCATTGGGATCCTCCTGCTGCCCGTCATTGATGACTGTGACGAAGGGGCGAGCTCCTGGAGACAGGGGGAGAGTGCCGACGCCCGCGATCTTGCCAGTGGCCTCGAAGTTTAGGCCTTGCAGGACAGTCGGCTCAGGGGCGCCGTTCATCATGCGCTCGGTGATTGCGGCGCGAACCGCTTCGTCGACATCGTGGTACGCCCGGAAGAGGGTCAGTTGGTCGCTGGAGGCGAAGACGCGGCACAACTCGATGTAGGACCCGCGGTATCCGAACCAGCGCTGCATCTGCATCTGGGTATCGGCCAGTGGGTTGGCCGACGAACGCTGAAACAATGCTGTGGTCATCCCTTCCAGCGTCAGTCCCCGGGCCATAACGTTCCCTGAAACGAAAATCGTGCTGAGGTCGCGGGGGGCTCTCCACTTTCCGGTTCCCGGGTCCTGGCTTGGTGCGTAGGCAGGGCGATCGTCAGCGTTGGGATCGCTGTTGACCACGGCAACCCTAGTCCCCGGGATCACCTCGTTGATGAGCAGGGTTTCGACGGACTGCCAGTCCGGAAAGGTCTTCGTCGGCAGAATGTCGAACTCGTCCTCGATTGCTAGGGCGGAGGCAACGTACTTGTCGAGCCATTGCACCCATGCGCCGGGATCTGCCTGCAGGTCTACTACCAAGGTGTCGGGGAGCCTGGCATTGCCTGTGTCGAGAAGCTTCCGGGCCGTCGCCCGGTCCTGGATCCCCGCCCAGAGCAGGATGTCCTCAGCGCCCCGGAAGTGATCTAAGATCGCCGCTGAGGGGTGGTAGAGCATTGAATGCGGCGGCGTCACGCTGGCAAGCGATTCGCCCTCGGTGTCGAACTGTGCTGAAACGGCGGAGGCCGGGCCGAGCTTGCCGGAGCGGTGCAGGCGGATCGCGCCCGCGACCAGGAAGGCCCGAACCGCGTCGGCGAGGTCCTGTTGAGCGGAGTTGGTCGCGGGTACACACAGGCCGCCTACCTCAGCACGGCGGTAGAAGACCTCACCGCCGGTGTAGTAGGAGCGGATCCCGACCGGCTCGGGGTAAGTGGATGAGCGTGGGGCGGCAGGGTTACCGGGATCGCTAGTGTCTATCGGATGGCCGACATCGAGCGGCGTGCGAAGCGCAACCATGAAGTCGCGCGGCGCCAGGGGGTTGTGGTCCTCTTGGAGGAGATTCGCCTGGGGTGTCGCCGTGTAGGCGATGTAGGTCGCGAACAGGTTGTCGGGGGAGCCCTGGGGTGGGTCCCAAAAGTTGGCAATCGCGCGCGGGATCTGCTTCAGCCTGCCGTAAATGGGGTCCTGCGAGGACTCAACAACGGCATCGAGGATTGAGCCGTCGTCGGCCTCGTCGTCCAGTACGAGCATGTGGGCGGTGCGACCAAGCTCCTGAACCGCGTGGAATACATTGGTGCGGAGGCTTGCTGCCAATGCGTGCAGATGATCGGTCTGCTTCATCGCCACGATGATTAGCGGCTTGCCCAGACTCAAGCGTTGCCGAACCTGAGCCGGAGGAAGGCGATAAGTGTCTGCCAGCGGATGCGTCTGCTCCGACAGCGCGATGCCCGGCGGGGGGCACAGAAGGCGGCGCTTGATCTTTTGTACGTCGTCCTTTCCTGAGTCCAACTGCTGCAGCAGTCTTTCGTAGGTCTGGCGCCACAATGAGAGACGGGTCCCAGCAAGTACGACGATGATGTCAACGCCGCTGTCGATGGCCAGGGCTGCGACTCCCAGCATGGAAGCGGTCTTTCCAGATTGGACCGAACCCATGACGAGTCCGGTGCGTGACCGTCTGGACGACCACTGTTCGGGTTTCGTGGTGTCGGCCGCCAGGATCCCGCTCTGGAGAATGTAGCGGGAGTCTGCCTCAACGGATGCACGCGCGGTTTCGGTCAAGCCCGTGAGCTGGGCCTTATAGCGGTCCCACCACGAGTCCGCCTGTTGAGGATCGGGCGGACTAAAGTAGACGTGCTCGACGAGTGGAGATCTTTCCGACACAGGTCTCAACTCTTCGGCTTAATGAGCATCCGCTGCAACGAATCGTATCCGGATGACCCGAACTGCTGACGCACGGCCTGAGCAGCTTGGGCAGGGTCTATGCCAAGTAGTTCAAGGAGACTCTTGCTGATCTTGGCAATGTAGTTCCACTGAGTCCTGGTCTGTGTCTTATCGGGGCGCTTCCAATCCGCGGATCTCTCGCTCGCCGTGCGGATGCCATCACCACTCGCCTCTATGCGATCCTCGATGTCGTCCGGCGAGGCCGCCAAGGCCATGGAAATGCCAACGAGGGAGCCGACAAGCTGGAGTTCCTGCCACTTGACGCCCTTGCCGCCGTCCTTGAATTTGTCGGACCACAGTTCATCGTGCGATGAGTGGAGCTCGACGGCGCGCAGCAACAGCAAGAACAGCTTAGTCAACCTCGAGGATTGGGCCAGCGGATGAGACGGGTCCTTCTGAATCGCGATCAGGAGTTGATCAATGCTGCGACTGGTCGATGCCAGATCTTTTCCTGCGGTGTCGTGCACCAGGACCGAGATGACCCATGCGAGAACCTTAGTGCGCTTGTAGCGCGAATCGCCGAAGCCGTAATTCTTCAGCGCTTCGCCCAGACGGCCAATGTTCGGAACACCGGCCAACGACTTGGCAATCTCGGAAGCATTGGTGTTCGGGTCGGCGTCACCGGCGGCAGCAAGAGTGGCGCGAGTGAGTTCGACTTCGTGGTAGACCGCGTTACGGATTTCCTCCGCATTCAGGTGTACGCCCTGCTTGTTGTAGAGGCGGAATACTTCATGGATCTGGGCCTGGGTCGCTTGGGTATACTCGATGACGGGAATGGTGTACTCCACCACGTCCTCGAAAAGGGCCTCGACGGTGAGTTGCTGGCCAGCGACGTTAATCTCCATACCCTTGATCTGCGTATAGTACTTGCCGCGGAGAGGCTCAAGGAGGGGGCCGACCAGCCCGCCTTCTCCGGTCGTCCGCAACTTGAACGGGAAGTAATAGTCGCTCTCGTGCTTGGCATTGAGTGCGTAACCCTCCAGCGCTTTCCATGCACGGCGGAAGGCCGGGTAGTCGCTATTGAACAGATCGGTGAGAGTCCTGCTGCCGTGGTCGTCGAGCCGTCCTTGCTCGTTGAACTTCTTACCGCTGTGTCGGGCGGTGGCCTCAGCCACTTTCTGTTTGGCGACGGGGTGCTTCCCCACGAACCGGAGGATGGCCGTGAGCCTCTGCTTGCCATCGACGACCTCATGCGGGGTGGAGGACCCAGTGCGCAACAGGATGATAGAGGGCAAGGGAACGCCGCGGAGGATCGACTCCATTAGAGACTGTCGGTCACCGTTCCGCCACACGTCACCTCGCTGGTAAGACGGCGTTAGGTTCGGCGACTTCTTGGTAAGTTGGAAGATCGGCCAGACTGCGGCTTTTGCCGTGACCGGTTCCGGACTCACTGCTTCCTCACTCGCGTCGATCTCAGACCAGGCGTCAGCCCAAGACTGGGTGGCCGTGGCGCGACTGGTCCCCTTGGCCTCAAGCTCTTCGAGGAACTGGGTCTGCAATCGAACGGAGATATCAACCCGCTCGTTAAGGCGTTCCAGCGCGCGGAGGCTCAGCGGCGGGTATGCGGCTCCAGGGGCGAGCAGGTCAGTGGGATCGAGTTCGAACTCAGCGATAAGTGCCTGAAGGAAGGGTATGCCCCCAGTGAGCGGGAGGTCATCGCTGAGGCTCAGCCAACCTTGGATTTCAGCAAGTTGATTCATCCACGCGTCGGAGGCGAAGTCAACGTCACCGCTGCTGAACATCGAAGACACTGGGGAAACGCCCTCGGGCGTGTCTGAAGCCTCCGAAAGAGTTGCCATACTGTCGGCAAGGCTCTCCAGCAATTGGATCCGCGGATCCTCCTCGTCGAAGTCGTCTTCGTGTTCGATGTGCTCGGTCATGCAGTAGCCCTCAACGGTTCGAGGTCAGAGGTGATGCTCGAGGTAGGACGGATGAGCCCGCACAGCAATCGTTCCGCAATCGCCTTGACGACGCAGGCGTTAACGGCGTTTCCGAGGGCCTTATATGCTTCAAGGTCGGACGCTGGCAACTCGATATCGCCGAGGCACTGAAGTTCCGCACACTCGGCCGGGGTCATGTAGCGACGTTCACCCGTCAGGTTAGCGCCGAGAATGGGCACTTGAGTCTGCGTGAAGGCGATGAGGCTTGGGGAGCTCGTTGGACGCTTGACCCGCAGCCCCGATGCACGCACCTGGAGGACGAAGTTGTCGATGTCGCGGTCTTCACCCTGTGCGTTCCACTCCAGTTTCTGAAAGCTCGAGTAGAAGTCTTGAGGGCTCCATCGTGCGAGCCAGGGGTCGATCCAGGAGCGGTTGGCTCGGTAAAACTCACGGTTCTGCCTGATGAAAGTCCGCTTCCACTGCGGGAAATGGAAGTCGCCTGTGCGGTTAGCGTGGCTCGGAATCCTCTTGATTTGCTCGTCGATCGTGCACTCAAGGGACTGGCCGAAGCTACCCTTGAAGCCCATCTGGCGAAGACCCCACACAGGTCTGCGGCCCCAAACCCCTGACGGAGTTTCGTCCTCGTAGGGGTAGGTCGCCCCGAACTCCATCGCCCATATCGGGAAGGAAGGCAGCTTCAGCGCAGCCGGCGCGCGGCGCAGGAAGTCGCCCCACATGTCGATGGCTCGCAGTGTCTGTTCCGGAATGGCGCACCTGGAAGGTGCGTTGTGGCGTAGTACCCGGCGGATTTCGGTGGGCTCTTTATGCTTTGCCGGCCACTTGAAATGATCGAGCCCCTCGAGCGAACCCACGAAGTAGGCGCGGTCCCGCACCTGCGGGATGCCGAACTCGTGGGGCGAGAAATGCTCAACGTCGACGGAATAGCCAAGGCCTTGGAGCATGCGGATGATCTTGGTCTTGGTGCGACCGCCGTCGTGCTTGAGTATGTTGGGCACGTTCTCCAAGATGAAGTATTGGGGCCGCTTGACGCGTAGGATGTCGTGCACTTTGAAGAAGAGGTTACCCTGATTGGTGTCCTTAAAGCCGAGTTGGTCTCCTGCTTTCGAGAAGGGTTGACACGGGAAACCCGCGGTGAGGACGTGGTGATCGGGCACGCTCTGGGCGATGATTTCGTCGCTGCTCAGGTCGTTAAGGTCACCCCAAGCGTCGATACCGAAGTTGACCTTGTAGAGGGCCTTCAGCGTGGGCTCCCAATCAGCAGCGAACACGCCACGTCCCTCTAGCTCATCGAGGGCGACGTGGAAGCCGCCCAGCCCAGCGAAGAGGTCGACGAAGCGGAAGGCCTCACTACTAGTTCCCATCACTTCGGTCCCGTCCGTCCCCGCCTGATCGGGCGAGATTTCTCGTGATTTGTTCAAACGCTCGCATTGTGTCACTTCTTGCTGTGTGCGGAAACGAGGCAGGGTCATGATGGCTGTCTTAGTCAAAAGCCGCTGTAGGACCGACAGCGGCTATAGGGCGGCTGCACGGGTCTGGCTGCTCTCAGCCTCAAGCAGCCCGACAGCCAGGCAAGATGAAGGACAGAAAATGGCCGGTAGGTTAAATACGAGGCGCAGCCAGGAAGCGGGCTGTCGATGCTGGCCTAGTCTGCCCTGGTGGTGGAAAGAGGGCACCTTTGCGAGCGACCTGGGAGGGTGTGAGACTCTCTCACAATTCAGCGCCACTTTTTCTGTAAGCGTGGTCAACTTTCGGACTTGTTGGGCTGCTGCCGGTTCCGTGGACACCGAAGTGGGCGGATGTCGATATAGGCTTTAGGCAGGAACGTCATTCATGACTTGTCCAGACCTTCTATAGTTGATTGCTACCTCCCTCAGTTCCGGGCGCTACACCCGTACCCTCACCAACGCTTCGCGTCATGACTTTAGGCAGGAGCCGTATGCGGTAGTGCCGCACGTACGGATCTGTGCGGGGGCGGATGAATCGTCCAAACAGCTATGGCTTCGGATACTGCTGTAGAGCTTCGGAGACTAGATCATCGAAGCTTCCATGGTACTGCTCAGCGACAAACCGAAGCCGATCGGCAAACAATGAGTTATTCGTCTGCGGGGCTTAGTTTTTCGCGAAGTACCGTCTTGCCGAAGAGAAGGTGACTCGTTTCGCTGCTTCTGGCCGATCCGCCCAATAGTGGAGCGAACGAAGCTGATCTATGGTGAGACCCGCCGCTTCCAGATATCTCAAGTCTTGGCCTAATTGTTCAGTACGAGTCATCCTCGACAGCCCCCCAAGTTGCATTCAAGACCTTGAATCGAAATGCGAAGGCGTTGATTCGCTCGAAATCAAGATGGAGCGGAATCAGCGGTGGCAGCCGCTGCTGGTCGAGCGCCACAACGCATCAGGTAGCTGGCGACCTCCTCGTAGGTAGCTGGCTGCCGCGTCTCATCCTCCATACTTGCATCGCCGCGTGGCACGAACACGATCATCCCCTTGCGCGCGCGAGTGAGTAGTACCCGGTACCCGTTGGTCGCAATCTGAAGTTCGCTGTCCCGCCGCCACTTTGATCCAGACATCTTCCAGGCGCTCCAACCGTTTTCGCTCCTGCGAAGATCACCGTCCCAGCAAACCAGGGTGTAGTCCAGTTCGAGCCCCTGAATCTGGTACTGGTTCTGCACGGTCTCGAGCATGTTCGCCGAGCGAACATCACCAGTGGGCATAAGCATCCAGTTCGCGATGTCGGGCTTCAGGTCGACGAACAATCCCTCGGCTGCAAGCCGCCGAGCCTGGCCTGACGCGATGATTCCCGCGCGCTCCTGACCTACACGCCGCCCGCGAATCCATTCGCGTGCATCTGATAGGGATCGCGTAATCCATACGGTGTCGCCGTTGTCGTCCAGCGTCCTGGCGAGCTGCGCCGCCTCCTCGACCCTATCGTTCAGGACATGATCCGCCCAGCGTTCCAGATCGCCATTGCGGTAGAAGCGCATCGAGTGGGGAAGGTGCCCGATTCGAAGCGCGTCGCGCATCGGATGATCGGCCCACTGGCCGCTCGAGACTACCTCCTGCAGCGCGAGCGTCTCGTCGCTGATCGCAAACCGCCACCCGTGCGCTTCTGCGGCCTTGAACCAGGCGGCGATCCCCATCTCTCCGTTGTTGATCGCCTGGTTATGCCCGATCAGCGCAACGACTACCGCACCGCCGGGGTGGGATTTCTCGAGCGATTGCAGGATCAGCTGCGCCTCGTCTGCAGCCAGAGGCTTTCCGAGGACGGTTCGGCCTTCGCGGTAAGTCCGCTGCGCCTCATCGAAGATCACGACCCTGCCGTCGGAGGCACCGAGGTGGCTGCCGCGATCCCCGAGGAAGGCATGTGCCTTGACCAGCTTGAACGTCGACATGCCGATAACGCGTGCTGCGTCCTCGCGCGCGTAGCCGCTCGCGGCGACGGCATTCGCGGCCTGCCTGCCGCGGCGCTTGTACGCGCCCTTGAGCGCGGCACTGAGCACCTCTACCAGGGGCGCGTTGCCCGTGACGAACACTGCCTCCCCGCGCAAGCGCTTGTCGAACGCTAACTGAAGTCCGACCAGCGTCTTGCCAGCACCTGGCGCACCAGACACAAAAACGATCCGGTTCGTACCGTCGAGCAAGGACTTGTGGGCGATCTCCGCGACTTCGGCAGCGCAGCGTTCGATGAGTTCTACAGGGGCAGCGTGCGCTGCAATCGCGCTGACATCGTGCTCGCCATAGAGCGATATCGCCGCGTCGAGGATGGTAGAGGACGGTGCAAAGCGCGCCGATAGCCAGCGTACGCAGTCGATCGGTGCCTCTGTGCGCCGCTGTGACAGAACGAAACGTAATGCAGTGTGCAATGCGGCACCCGTGCACTCGACTGGCTTCGCGATTACGCTTCCCCAGGGCGCGCGGAGGAAGCCCGGCTTGAATGGCGCGGTGCTTCCGTTCGCCTGACCCGTGAGCGCAAGGATCGGCGCGACGATAGCCCCTTCGTCGTTCACCAGACGTTGCGTCTCTTCGTGGAACTCGACCAGGTTCACCGCATAGTTCGTAACCTGCTCGCGTTCGAGGGCACCCAGACTGGAACGCTTGAACTCCACGACTGCGATCACGCCGTCGCCGAGCAGGATGCAATCCATGCGCAGGCCTCGCCGGCGGAAGTCGAACTCGAGCAGCACATGCCGGAAAGCGGCAAGGTCCGGGGCTGCCAAGGCAGACTTCAGGATCTCGATCTGGCTAGCGCGATGCTTCAGTTCACGCTGGAGGACGCCGACGCTCGACTTCCACTCCTCGTGCTGCTCCTGCTCGATATGCAGGCCTTCGGCAGCAGCGCTGCTGGCGAGTTCACCTACGACGGACTGAACAGAGTCGCGGACGAAGCCTTCTCGATCCTTCACGTACCATGCTGCGCCTGCGCTCAATGCTGGCTCCTCTGACTGAGGATGGCCTGGGTGCCAGTCCTTTGACCAGGATAGCAAAGGCGATGCGTCGACGACGACCGCGGGCAGGGCGGGTAGGAAAGCTGGCGGACCAGTTGTCGGAAAGACGACCGCGCGTCTAGCGCTCTTTCGTGAACGAGGTAGCATCTGAGCACCGTTCTTTCCGGGAAATCAGAATGCAGATGCCCGCACTGTCAGGCGTTTACGTAGTCGAGTTGCTCAACGAGCAGCCGATCTCGGTGAACGCCGATCGCCCTTCTCGGGCCGAGCGTTGCATAAGGGTCACCCGGGAAAACTGCAAGTATGGGCGCGCGGTCAATCTCGCCCGGCGTCAACAGGACTACTTCAAGACCTTCGGTTCGGCGAACGTTCGCTTCCACTACTTCGCAGTGACGGAGCACTATGTCGCTGTCGAAGCGGTTGTCGGTGCCAGACTCGCTCCATACAGACTGTTCGGCCTCACGGGCAGGCCGAACGAGTGGCTCGCAGGAATTTCAGCTGAAGAGGTCGAGGCCATCGTTCGATTGGCAGTCGAATCTCTTGAGACGCGTCCTGAAGCGATTCCGAAGGCGGCGAGTCGTACGGTGAGTCGAGCGTCAACTCCCTTGCCCAGGTTGGGTTCGACAACGGCGATCACTCCTTCTCGGGCGATCGAAGCAGCGACATACCTGCGAAATCACGGCATGTCTGTCGAACTGCTTCGCGACCTGCACCATTCACCGCGGCGTGATGAAACGTTCGGGAGGATGGTCGCTTACTTTACGCGCACGGCGTCCTTGCGCAAGGAGAACGTGCTGTACGGTTCCCGGTTGGTATGGATTGCGGAGGAGCATCGCAGGACGAACAGGCCGCTCTCGGACCTGGTCATGGAAGCTCTGCAGCGCCCACCCAGCAGACTGGTTGAATACGCGCATCTGCGAACTCTTGGCTAGCTTGCACTTGATGCCACTTCGGACAACCACCGTCCTGACTTGACGACCAGAACGAGCTCGACCAGCGGTCGTTCGCCTGCGCAAGTTTTCGTCTGGAACATGACACGAGCCCTCGGGCGACGCGCCGCTCAGCGATGAGGTCGTGCAGGCCTCCGTTTGAACTGCGTCCCTCTTGCGCGCTATCGCCCTCCACACTCCATTCGGAACCTCCCCGGCTCATCCCTGCGCCAGGTCAGAAACAGCCGCCCCTGTAATATCCTCGAGCAAATGGAGCAAGATGCACAACAGCCCTCAACACCACCAGCCTCGATCCTCCTGAGGAGCACGCGCTCCTTTGCGCAGTGAGTGAAACACGCCGCGGCAAGCTGATCCGCGACCACATCCCCGCCATCGCCAAGGCGCAGGGCCGCCTGCTGGACACGCGCACCGCTGACCCGAGCGAATTCGCCCGCCTGCTCGGGCTGAAACTGCTCGAGGAGTCGCACGAGGCGGTCGACGCACTCTGGCATGCTGATCGCGATACCGTGCTCGAAGAACTCGCCGATGTGCAGGCGGTCATCGACGCCATCGCGGTCTATCGGGCCCTGTCGACTGCAGACGTCAGAGACCGTGCCCAGCGCAAGCACGCGGAGCGCGGCGGATTTGATGCGCGTCTGGTGCTATGCGATCCGCCGAAGAAGCTGCAGCGGTTGCATCAGGGCGGCAGCGACTCGTTGCTCGATGCCATTCAGCACGAGTTGCGCACCTGCGTGCGTGCGAGGGTTGCGGTGTCGTTCGTGATGAACAGTGGCATCCGTCTGCTCGAGGGCGCGATGCGCGCAGCGCAGCTGCGGGGTGCCACGCTGAGTCTGTTGACCACAGACTATCTGGGTGTGACAGAGCCGGACGCGCTGCGTGCGTTGTGCGGATGGCCGGTCGGGTTTGAAGCGCGGGTCTACTGCCAGACTTCGCGTTCGTTCCATCCGAAAGCATGGATGTTCGAACGTGCGGATGGTTCGGGACGCGCGTTCATCGGCTCTTCGAATATCAGCCGCAGCGGCCTGGTCGACGGGGTCGAGTGGACCTGGTCGGTGCTGGACGTGGATGCCGGCGACCCGATGCACGAGATCGCGTCCGCGTTCGACGACCTGTTCAGCAGCGCGCACACCGTGCCGCTCACGCTTGACTGGATAGAGGCCTACGAAAAACGTCGCAAGATCGTACCCATCGAAGCGGCAGAGCCGCCGGGTCGTCCCTACAAGGGTGCTGTCGAACCGCGGCCCGTGCAGACCCTCGCCCTGCAGGAGCTTCAGCGTCTGCGGGCCGATGGCGAACGGCGAGCGCTGGTCGTCGCGGCCACCGGGCTTGGCAAGACCTTTCTTGCGGCATTCGATTCGGCCCACGCGCGCAAGGTGCTGTTCATCGCGCACAGGCGCGAACTGCTGCAGCAGGCGGCGGAAGCCTATGCGCGCGTGTATCCAGACCGTTCCCGCGGCTTCGTCGTCGATGGTCAGGCCGAGTACGATCGCGACGTCGTGTTCGCGTCGGTGCAGACCGTGTCGAACCCTGCGCATCTTCAGCGACTTCGCGACGGCAATTTCGATTACGTGGTGGTCGATGAGTTCCATCACGCGGCGGCAGAGAGCTACAGCCGTGTCCTGGCGGCGCTGGATCCAGCATTCCTGCTCGGGCTCACGGCCACACCCTTCCGCTCGGACAATCGCGACCTGCTCGCGCTGTGCGATGGCAACCTCGCCTATCAGGTCGGTCTGCTGGAGGCGATCGGCTTCGGCTGGCTGGTGCCGTTCCACTACTTTGGCATCGCCGACTCCGTCCAGTACAGCGACGATCTGCTGAACGTCGCACGCACCGGATACGACGCGTTACGGCTGACCCCACGCGTTGTGACGCCCGAGCGTATCGCCCTGGTCATCGAGCGTTACCGCGAGCATCCATCGCGGGCGGCGCTGGGCTTCTGTGTGTCGATCGAGCACGCAAACCGCATGGCTTCGGCATTCAATGCCGCCGGTATCCCTGCTGCTTCAGTCCACTCCGGCGAAGGGTCTCTCGACCGAGCGGAAGCCATATCGTCACTCGCTGCCGGGCAGCTGTGCGTGCTGTTCACCGTCGACCTTTTCAATGAAGGTGTCGACATCCCGGCCGTCGATCTGGTCCTGTTTCTGCGGCCCACCGAGTCGATGACGATCTTCGTGCAGCAACTTGGCCGCGGTCTGCGCGTGCACCGAGACAAACCCGTCTTGACCGTTCTCGACTTCATCGGCAACTACCGGAACGCGCACGTCAAACTGTCACTGCTGGCTGGACAGGAGTTCAACGGCGCCTCCGACCGTTCGACAAGCGCGAGTGCACTGACCCGTATAGAACGATGGCTTGAGGGTGGTACCCGTCCGGACGGCGTTCCAGAGGGCGTGCTGCTCGATATCGAACCCGTCGCCCTGTCGACACTGCGCGACTCGCTGCGGCGAGCGATGCCCCAGCGCGAGGCGGTGCTACAAGCGATGACGGCGCTCGCCGAGCGCAAGGGTCGCGCGCCGAGCCTGAAGGAGTGGGTCGACGAATCGGGCTTCAAACTCGGCACCGCGCTGAAGGCAACAGGCACCGATCGATGGATTTCGCTGCTTGGGCTCGCGGGCTTAGCGACCGATACCGATCGCGCACTCGACGAACAGGTCGGCGAGTTCCTGAAAGAGATCGAGCGCACCTCGATGACGCGATCGTTCAAGATGGTCGTGCTGGAGGCGATGCTTGCCGACGATAGGTTTCGTGATCGAATCGGCCTTGCCGCGCTGGTGAGCCATTTCCGCGAACGTTTCGCCCGCGAGGCGTGGCGCAGCGATGTCGCCGGCACGGAGGTCGAGGCCGTCGATACGGTGTCTGACGCGCGCTGGCGCGCATACCTGTTGCGCAACCCGATCACAGCGTGGGTTGGATCCGCAGAAAAGCCCGGCAGCTTTTTCCGGCTGAACGCCACGTCCGACGAGCTTTGTTACATCGGACCTGTACCGCCCGAGCCGTTGCGCGATGCCTTCCACCAGGCGATTGCCGATCGGGCTGGTGCGCGACTGCTCGACTACTGGCGCAGGCCTGGCCCGGGTCGATTCGTGTTCCCCGTGATCCCGACAGGCGCCGAGGTTCGCCAGGAAGGCAAGCAGCGCTCGCTCTGCATCATGTTCGGCAACAACCGCGAAGGGCTGCCTGCGGGATGGCATGTCGTTCGCATCAATGACCGCACCCTCTACGGCAAGTTCGTGAAGGTCGCGCTCAACAAGGTTGCGGAAACACCGCACGACGATGCGGCGAATCGGCTGACGGCGGAACTGACAGCGCTGTTCGGCGGGAGCGTTCCGACTGCCGCGCGCGTGCGCATGGTGCGGGAGGCGGGGGCGGATGTCTGGCGGGTGGAGCGCGCTTGAGGATGGGGAAGGGGATGTCCGGGCCGGGGGAGTGAGGTTCGGGCTGAATGCTCAGAGAAAGCGTGCAAGCCTGTTTCGCAGTTGATTCACCATGACGCCGATGGACTGTCGGGCAGAGGTGACTTTCGCAGGCAGTCGTGTGTTTACGCGGCGCGACTGAGCGTCATTCGACGATCAACATCCCCGGTCTGGAAGTCTGGTTGTCAGACGTCCGCTCTACAGACCACCGCGTCGATGACCGTGCTTCCCAACGCCGCTAAAGCCGAGATCGAAGAAGCAAAACTGAGGGACTATCTGCTGTCCTCTGCCCATCCGGTCGGGCGCTTCAAGGCCTATACACTGAACGCCCTCGGCTACACTCGCGAAAACTGGGTTCGATTGCATCACGACCTGTTGAATCATGGGCGTGCCGGCGACTGTGTCGTCGGCGATTGCACGCTGCACGGCCAGAAGTTCAAAGTCAGTGGTACGCTTGTTGGACCGAATGGTCGCCGGATGCGATATGTCAGTGTCTGGATCATCGCCCCGGACTCGTCAACGCCGCGCTTCATCACCGCGTTCCCGGAGTAAACGATGCATGAGATTCTAGAGCCAGTCGCCCTCACCAGGGACATCCCCGTTGCCGGCCTTCGCTGCGGCGATATCGGTGCGGTCGTCGAGGTCCATGAGGCTGACGCGTATGAGGTCGAGTTCGTCGTCGCGTCCGGGCGCACGCAGGCCTTGCTGACTCTGTCCGGCTCGGACGTCAGGTCACTGGGCGATCAGGACCTGCTCTCGGCGAGGTCGGTTTCCGGCATAGCTGCTTGACGGGGGTGATGGCGCATCGGCGTACGATTCGCGCTCACGCCGCTGCAACCGATTCGAGATACGGCCGCATCACATTGGCCACGCGACCGATGGCGGCGTAGCGCCACAGGTCATCCATCGTGACCTTGCGCTGGCTCCACCCATCGCGCAGCGCTTCGAGCGCCACGTCCAGGCCCACCTTGTTGCGGAACTTGAAGCAGTCGGCGATGGTCTTGGCTGCGTTGAACACCGGCACCTCGACGCCGTCGATCCGGTGTCGATCGATGCCCTCGACGAGGGACGCTCCGGACATGCGGACGACGCGAATCGCCGGCTGGGCGATCAGAGGCACGGGCGCACGGTGCGGGATGGCCAGTAGTACAGGCCGCGCCCGACGCGCTCCAGTTCGCCGGCGTTCGAGCCGACTTTTGTCAACGACGACCTATTTTCAACCGCGGCCCCAGTGATGGAAGTGGGCCAGCATCGGAGCAACAAATCTTGCCAAAGATAACCTACTAGGTTAACGTTGCCCCCGTTGGAAAAGCGCACGCCGCACTGCCCTCTGCCGGTCGTGAAGGCCTTGATCGATGCAGGCAAGGTCCGAACCACGCGCAGCGCCCGAGAGGGAGCTGCGGCGATGGGGTTGGGCTTCGAAGACATGCTTTCCATTGTGATGGGCCTGACGAAAGGCGACTTCCACAAGAGCATGACAACCCATGGCGATCATCGGGTTTGGCAGGACGTTTACCGTTGCGCGACGATGGCGGGTATTGCGTACATCAAGTTGACCGTAGTCGATGACCTGCTCATCGTGTCGTTCAAGGAGCTTTGACCATGAAGTGCCCAAGCTGCGGCGCCGCAAAGCTGGCACGCGACACGCGCGACCTGACCTACACATACAAGGGTACGTCGACGACCCTCCCGCGCGTGACGGGCGATTTTTGCCGCAGTTGCGACGAAGCCGTACTGGATGCATCCGAATCGAAGCGTACGATGGCCCTGATGCAGGCGTTCGCCCGGAAGGTCAATGCCTCGCTCGTCGACCCCGGCTTCATTGCAAGCGTCCGAAGGAAGCTCGCCCTCGACCAGCGCGAGGCCTCGGAGATCTTCGGCGGCGGCGTCAATGCGTTCTCCAGGTACGAGACCGGCAAGGCCAGACCACCGGTTGCGCTCGTGAAGCTGCTGAGGGTGCTCGATCGGCATCCAGAGTTGCTGGAGGAGGTGCGGGCGAAGTGACGCGGTCCGTTCGCCCGCATGGATGTTCCCACGCGGCAGCGCTCGATCCTGTACGAACCGACCACCGCCCCGCCCACGAACACCAGATCGCCGAGCAAATCCGCGCCAAGGTGATTGGCGACGACCTCGAGCAGCGCGACGTTCGGGTCGTTGGGGTCCATCCCGACAACCGGTCATCCAGCATGGACATGGCGAGCGCTCGCGCGCGCGCACTGCCCCCGCGCACGGCGTCGAACAACGACAGCAATTCGCCCAGCGAAGGATTGCGTGCAGCTGCATCCGGAACGCTCGGATAGAGCGGATGGAACGCCACCCCGCGCATCGTGCCGTTCTTGCTCGGCCATACCGGCGGCGGATCGTTCCCGGGTCGGATCTTCGCCTTCAGCGGTTCGGCGGCATATCCGGTCGGCATGCCACGGGTCATTCCGCCGAGCGTGGCTGGGAAGCAGTAGCGGGCGCCGTGCTGTAGGAACGGCTTGAGCGCGGCGCGCACTACCGTAGCCTTGCCGTCTTCGCCCTAGATCGCCAGTTGCGCAGAGACCGCTCGCTCGACTGCAGCGTGCGCTTCGGAAGCCGTCATGCCCAGTTCGGCGCCGAGCGCGGCGTAACTGGGGGCAGGGCCGGACTCGAGCGCGAGCCGCAGCAGGACGACCAGGTCCTGCGGGCGCAGCACGACTTGCGGATTCGAGGGGCGAGTGCGCTTGCCGCTACACTCGAATCGTCGGGGGGTGTACTGCGGACAAGTGAGTAACCGCGGCAATGTACGGTTTCTCGCCGCGCCGGCGGGTGCGAATCCAGTG
The DNA here is from genome assembly GCA_947458265.1 of Betaproteobacteria bacterium. Classification (GTDB taxonomy): domain Bacteria; phylum Pseudomonadota; class Gammaproteobacteria; order Burkholderiales; family CAIKXV01; genus CAIKXV01. The sequence continues at coordinate 20,294 of CANGYF010000023.1, read as the reverse complement.
ATACTCTGGCTCCTCATTGAGTGAGGGCAACCATGTCCACCCGAGTAGACGATCTCGCTGTACAGGCGTTGCAACTGCCGGTCGAAGACCGGGCGGAGTTGGTCGAGCGGCTGATGGCCAGTTTCGAGCCGGGACTTGTCGATCAGGCCGCCTGGATCAGGCTTGCCCGTCTCCGGCGAGATGACGTTCGTTCAGGGAAAGTGGCCATGGTCCCGAGCGACGAGGCGCTCACCCGAGTCCGCGCCAGGTTGGCTTGAGTTCTTGGATACATCCAGACGCGGAAGCCGAGTTGGGTGACGCCGCTGTCTACTACGCTTCGCACGCGAGTCCTTCGATCGCGGAGGCGTTCCTCGCCGAATTCGAGCGGGTACGCGATTTCCTTGTCGAGAATCCCTATAGTGGACAAGAATGCGGCGACGGCCTTCGCGTCTGCCACTTTGACCGCTTCCCCTACACGCTGGTGTATGAACCGGATGCGGTGAAGGGTCCGCAGATATACGCGGTCGCTCATCAGCATCGAGCGCCTGGCTACTGGCTGGAGCGTGTGTAGGGCACGGACCGAGCGCTGGCTGGCCTCGCGCGAGCGCACGCGCGACCGCTGCCCCCGCCACCCGTGTTTCTGACCGCGGGCGTGGTTTTCGATCCGCGTATGCACGGTCCCTGTTCGCGAGACTGGCACTCATCCGCTTGACCCGAGGTTAGCTAATAGCTAACGTACATGCACGCGATCGAGTTCACCCGCCACATGACCCGTATCCAGATCATCGAACGCAACGGCAAGCCTGCCTTCTACCTCGTCCCCGCTGCCACCTGGGAGCGGGTCCGCGAGGCGATCGAGGACGCCGAGGACGCCATCGAGTACGAGCAGGCGATCCAGTCGGACGACGGCCTGCGCTTTCCGCTGCCGGTGGCCATGGCGCTGGCCGAGGGCGTGCATGCGGTGCGGGCCTTCCGCGAGTATCGGCAGATGACGCAGGATCAGCTTGCACGCGCGAGCGGGTTGTCGAAGCCCTTCCTCAGCCAGATCGAAGGTCGGGTGCGCGCGCCGTCGCTCGCGGCGCTACGCCGGCTGGCTGCGGCGCTCGATGTGCCGGTGGGTGCGCTGACGGACGAGTGAACTCCGTCAGGGGGCACCTCGCCTTTCGAGGAGCGGGACGTTTCGACCGTTATCTCACGCTTACCAGGCGGGGCCTCCTATGCACCAACAATCCAAGGTGCAACGCGGGGAACGGCCGGACGATTTCAAGCCGATGCCGTCGATCGGCGAGGGCGTGGAAGAGATCCGCGTCCGGGACGAAGCCGGCGCTTTTCTGGGGTCCAGGTCGGCACGATCGATGCGCTGATCGCGCAGCTCTGCCTTCGTCATGACCTTACGCTTCTGAGCACGGACAAGGACTTCAATTCGATCGCGAAGCACTGCGCCCTTCGGGTGTGGGCGAATACCTCAAGGTCGCGCAAACCCGCAGCGCTGTGAAGGCGCTTGTCGATGTGGGGTGCATCGACCTTGCGGCCCAACCGCGCCCACCGGATTTTCCCGGGCTGGCCGGCGACATCGGCGCGGTCGTCGAGGTCCATGGGGCTGACGCGTATTAGGTCGAGTTCGTCGTCGCGTCCGGGCGCACGCAGGCCTTGTTGACCCTTTCCGGTTCGGACGTCAGATCATTGGGCGATCAGGACCTGCTCTCGGCGAGGTCGGTTTCCGGCATCGCTGCTTGACGGGGGTGATGGGGCAGCGGCGACCGATTTCAGATACGGCCACATCACATTCGGAACCCGTAGACCCTCGCCGCATTGTCGACCAGTATCCCCTGCCGCACCGCCGCGCTCCCCGCCCATTCATTCACCAGGTCGAGTAGCGTCGCATCGTCCGGCAGGTTCGCCTGCAGCGACGGGTGCGGCCAGTTGGTGCCGAACAGCATGCGCTCGGGCGCCGCGCGGATCAGTTCCTTCGCCGATGCAGCGGCATCGGCATAGGCCGGCGCCCCGGTCTTCGAGCCATGGTACGGCGCTGACAGCTTGACCCAGCAGCGGCCGCGGTCGACCAGCCGGCGGAAGGCCTTCCATGCCGTGTCATCGGCCGCGACCGGTTGGTCGAACCGGCCGATATGGTCGATGACGATGTCGCAGGGCAGTGACTCGAGCAGGGCCGCATGCTCGGCCAGCTCCCGGCTGCTGGTCTGTATCTGCACATGCCAGCCATGCGGTGCGACGCGTGCGGCCATGGTGCCGAGCGTGTCCCAGGTCACGCAGCCCGACGGCAGCAGGTGGTAGCGGATGCCGCGGATGCCGGCGGCGGTGAGCGCTGCGATATGCGCGTCGCTCTCTTCGGGCAGCACGATCGCCACGCCGCGCGTCTGGTGCGCGTCATCGGCAAGCGACGCCATCGCGGCCAGTGTGCAGCGGTTGTCGTTGCCGTACGCAGCCGGCTGCACGATCACCGTGCGGGTGATGCCCAATCGCGCGCGCAGCTGGCGATACTCGGCCACGCCCGCAGGGATCGACGGCTGGTTCGCGCCTGGCAGCATCGTGTAGCCGGGTTCGAAGATGTGCATGTGCGTGTCGCACGTGCCGGGCGGCGAGGGCAGGCGGGGTCGGGTATCGATCACGGGGGCGGTCCGTCCTGGGATGAAGGCATGCGGGCAGCGCGCGTGGCGCTACAGCGCCGGATCGTCATGCCCCGTTGCCGCGCCGGAATCGGCGACCTCTGATGCATGGCGTGCCACCGGCAACGATACCCCAAGCGACCCTGCCATCTCTAGCACCAGGTGCAGGTCCTTGCGCAGGTTGGGCAGCGGAACATCCGGCGCGGTCGGCTGCAGCATGCCCTTCCAGCGCGGGCCGAGGTCATGCCAGACCTGCAGCACCGTGCTGTTGGCGAGCCCCTGCTTCAGCACCGTCTTCATCACTTCGGGATCGACGCCACCCGCCTGGCCCAGCGCCAGGCCTTCGAGCAGCGCCACCACGTTGGTGCCGAACACCAGCTGGTGCGCGAGCTTCGCCGCCTGGCCGCTGCCCACCGCGCCGCAGTGGGTGATGTCGCGCGCGAACACACTCAGCACTGGCCGCGCACGCTCGAGCGTCGGTGCGCTCGCGCCCACCATCAGGCTCAACGCACCTTCCTTCGCCGCAAGGATGCCACCCGAGATCGGCATGTCCAGCGTGTCGCCCCCTTTCGCCGCGATCTGCTGCGCGACACGCCGCACCACCTCGGGCCCGAGCGTGCTGCCGGTGGCGAAGAGCGTGCCGGGCGCCAGGGTCTCGAGGATACCGCGCGGCCCCGACACGATGGCATCGGTCTGTGCGGCATCCGATACCAGGCTGATGACCAGGTCGCTTTGCGCCGCGATATCCGCGGGCGTGTCGCAGGCCTGCGCGCCGAGCGCGGCCAGTTCCTGCATCGGCGCGCTGCGCACGTCATGGACGGCCGTGCGGTAGCCGGCCTTGAGCAGCAGCTCGCCGATCGGTCGGCCGAGTGCGCCCAGGCCGATGACGCCGATGCGCATGGCGGACGGCTGCACTATTCCGCCTTGATGCCGGCGTCGCGGATCACCTTGGCGTAGCGGGCGACCTCGCTGCGCAGGTATTCGCGAAACTGCTCCGGCGTGTCCAGAACCAGGTCGACGCCCATGCCGATCAGCTTCTCGCGGGTCGCGGGCACGTTCAGCACGCGCGCGGTATCGCGCTGGATGCGCAGGCCAAGCTCGGTCGGCATGTTGCCCGGTCCGAGCAGGCCGAACCAGGTGGCGATCGCATAGTCCTTGAAGCCGGATTCGGCAACGGTCGGGATGTCCTTCGCCAGCACCGAACGCGTGCTCCAGGTGTTCGCAAGGCCACGCAGCCGGCCGTTGTTCACATGCGGCACCGCCACCGGCAGGTTGCCGAACATGATCGGTATCTGGCCGCCGATGGTGTCGGTGAGCGCCGGGTTCTCGCCCTTGTACGGCACATGGGTGATCTTGATGCCGAGCTGTGCGGCCATCAGTTCACCGGCCATGTGCGGCGAGGAACCGATGCCGCCCGAACCGAAGGTGATCGGCTCCTTCGTCCTGCGCGCGAGCGCGAGGAACTCCTTGAAGTTTCGCGGCGGGAACGAGGGATGCACCACCATCAGCAACGGCGTGTAGCCGATCTGCGTGATCGGCGTGAAGTCGCGCATCGTGTCGTAGGGCGCCTTGCCGAACAGCGCCGGCGCGACCGCGAGGCTGGTCTGCGGGGTGATCATCAGCACATGGCCGTCGGGCGCCGCCTTCGCGACCAGTTCGGCGGCGATCATGCCGCTCGCGCCGGGCCGGTTCTCGACCAGCACGTTCTGCTTCCAGTCGGTGGTCAGGCTCTGCGCCAGCGTCCGCGCGACGATGTCGGTGCTGCCACCGGCGCCGAAGCCGACGAGGATGCGTATCGGCTGGCTCGGGAACGACTGCGCGCCAGCCGTGGTCATGCAAAGGGCAAGCGTGAAACCGGCGACCGTTTTTTTTATGGTCATGTTGTTCTCCTCCTGTGGGCGCGGCCATTCTGTGAAGCGGGACGGGTGCTGTCAATGCTCCGCGGGTCGATGATGCGCTCGCGCGGGTCCGCGCCAGGCTGGCTTGACTGTCACTTCGCCCGCTTCCCCAGCACGCGTCACGTGGGCAAGCGGGTTGCCAAAGCCCTTGGCTACCCCCAGCTTCTCCCGGGCTGGCAGGGTTGTGGCATGCTGGAGTTTTGCTGCTCTAGAGCGCCTTTGCCGCCATGGCTCGGCAAGAATCGGGGCGCCAGGCTACTGCGATGAAGGTCGCGGATATCCTTGAGATGCTGCAGGACGACGGGTGAAGTGAGAGGTGCTGAATGCGTTACGCCGTCTTGATCGAGCAAGCTCAAGGCAACTACTCCGCATACGTCCCGGATCTTCCAGGCTGCGTAGCTACGGGTAGTACCGTCGAGGACGTCGAGCGAGACATTCGCGAGGCGCGTACGAGGTCGAGTTCGTCATCGCGTCCGGGCGCACGCAGGCCTTTTTGACCCTTTCCGGTTCGGACGTCAGGTCATTGGGCGATCAGGACCTGCTCTCGGCGAGGCCGGTTTCCGGCATCGCTGCTTGACGGGGTGATGGGGCAGCGGCGACCGATTTCAGATACGGCCACATCACATTGCCGACGCGCCCGATGCCGGCGTAGCGGGGATGATCGGAGTAACTGCGGCTATGTATGCCTCCTCGCCGCTGCGGGACGAGAAGATGTAGTGATACGCTGGCGTTTTGCTGAGCAACGAGGAGTGCAACATGCGTGATCGCGTCGCCGAACTGGCCGCCATAGCCAAAGTGCTCCTTCCCGAAGAGCGCGCGCGCCTTGCCGAAGAGCTGCTCGCAAGTCTCGACCCGCAGGAAGCCGAAGTGGCCGCTGCGTGGGACGAAGAGCTTCGCCGGCGCATCGATGAGATCGATGCCGGCACTGTGGAGCTGATTCCTGCGGACGAGGCATTTGCCCGGGTGCGACGCGAACTGGCTCGGTGAAAGAGGCGGTCTTTCACCCTGAGGCACTGGCTGAGCTTCGAGACCAGGCAGTGTTTTACGAAGAAAAGAGTGCCGGGCTGGGCGAAAGGTTTACCGCGCAAGTCCAGACCGCCGTGGCTCTGGCGGTGTCCATGCCGGCTATCGGGAGTCCATATCGGCATGGATCCCGCAGAGTCTTTCCCAAAGACTTTCCTTTTTCGATCGTGTACCGGGAAACACCTCGTTCGCTGGTGGTTGTGGCAGTCGCGCCATTCAGGCGTAAGCCGGCATACTGGCGCCGACGGAAATAGCTCGCGGTAGCTGCGGATCGACGGCATTGACTCCGGCCTGAACGTTGCGCCGGGGAACCAATCAGGCCCGCTGCACCACCCGCGCGTTTCGGACCGCGCGCCCGCTTTTCGACAACGCTTCGAGCTGATCGACGGCCTCGGGAGCGAAGACGACACGGTATGCCTTCACCTCTTCGCTGATGCCTTCTGGTGCGCGGCAGATAGCCGGGCCTTCACGGCCTCCGCATCGAGCGCTCGCGCAGGCTCAGCCTTGAGCGCGTCATAGGCGGCGCCCACTTCCCTGCACAACCAGTCCTCGACGGCGCGGTCTCGTGCCAGGAGTACACGCAACCCGTCACGGATCACTTCGCTTTCGGTCGCGTACTCGCCTGCGGCCACCTTCGCCCGAACGGCCTCGGCCATCTCGTTGGGCAGGGTGATGCTGAATTGCTGCGTAGATCGCATGATGACCTCAGTCGAGTGTAGGATTAAATCCTACAACAATCACGAGCTGGCAATCCAGTCGGACGACGGCCTGCGCTTCCCGCTGCCAGTGATGTTGTGTGCCACCAACAGTCGAACCCAGGAGCCGTCGCTTTCGCGCTTCGCGAGAATGAAGGCTGGTTTTGAACCGATTAACATCACGGCCTCAGCAAACGATCGAACGTCCATGCGATGAACATGTCTCTCGCCCTTGGGTGCCGGGCTGCAGTAGTCGGCTTCTTCTGTCTGGCAGCACTGGCCGGATGCGTCACGAACACTCCGACGGCCGCCGATGCTGCCCGTACGCCCGAAGCGTCTGGCGCCTTCTACTACACCGGCGGCGATATCCTCACGATGGTTGGCGACACGCCACGCTACGCCGAGGCGCTGCTGGTGAGGAACGGCCGGATCGCGGCGGTCGGATCGCTGACGCAGGTGCAGCGAGCTGCCGGTCCGGATGCGACCCGGATCGACCTCGCTGGCGCGACCCTGATGCCCGGGTTCATCGATGCGCACGGCCATCTGGTGTACGCGACGCACACGATGCTCGATGCCGACCTCGCCGGGGTCAAGGACATCCCCGAACTGCTTTCTCGTCTGAAGGCGCATGCGGCCGAAGTTCCCCAGGGTGATCGGATCGTGGGAATGGGCTATCGCGCGGAGCAGATGGCCGAGAAGCGCCATCCGACCGCTGCCGAACTCGATACCGTCAGCGCAACCCGTCCGATCGGCATCTCCGACGGGTCCGGCCACCAGGGCGTCATGAACAGTGCCCTGATCCGGGAGATGAAACTCACTGCCGCCACGCCCGATCCGGAGGGCGGTTTCTTTTCGCGCCAGCCCGGCTCGCGTGAGCTCACCGGCCATGCAGCCGAGTCTGCATGGATGAGCGTGCTGGCGACGCGTGCGCCATTGACTGCGGCCCAGACGCGAAAGGGCGTCGCCCGGGCGGTGGCGCTGTGGACGCAGAATGGCATCACCACCGCCAGCGAGATGGGGCTCGGTCTGAGTGGCGACGACATTTCGATCGTGCAGACGATCGTCGACGAAAAGCTGATGCCGATCGACCTGGTGCTGTTCGCCAAGGCGGCCTCAGCGGATCGGATCATCACCGCGGCTTATCAGATCCACAAGAGCCGTACCGCGCCAGACGTCGACACCAGCACTGCGATGCTCGCTGCGCGCCCCGATCTGGACAAGCGCTACATCAATCGTGTCCGCCTCGCCGGCATCAAGTTCTGGCTAGACGGCAGCATCGACACCATGTTCATGTCGCGGCCTTTCACCACGAACCCGCCCGGGGTTACGACCGCCGACTATCGCGGTGTGAGGGTCGATCCGCAGGAGCAACTCGTCGCCTTTCTCGACAAGTACTGGAACAGCAACCGCCAGATCGCTGCCCACGCCATCGGCGACGAAGCCAATGAACAGTTCCTGCTGGCGCTGGAGGACGTCATTCGCCGCAAGGGCAAGGGCGACGGGCGTCCGATCTTCCAGCACGCCCAGTTCCTGCGCCCGGACCAGATCGCGCGCATCAAGGCAGTCGACGGCACGACCAGCTTCACCGCTGGTGGTCTCTTTCCGATGGGTGACTACATCGCGAGCCTGGTGCCCGATCGGATCGACTGGGTGGGTGTCGCCGGCTCGGTCCAGCGCCAGGGCGTGAACTGGACGCTCAACACCGACTGGCCGGCAGGCGTGAGTCCGAGCCTGATGTATGCCGCCTGGAACGTCGTCAACCGCATGACTCGCTCCGGCAAACCGTTTGCGCCGCACGAGCGTGTCTCGGCCTACGATGCCATGCGCAGCCTGACGATCAATGCTGCCTATCAGTACAAGGAAGAGAAGACCAAGGGCACGCTCGAGGTTGGCAAGCTGGCGGATCTGGTGGTGCTCGATCGCAATCCGCTCAAGGTCCACCCGATGTCCATCAAGGATATCCAGGTCGTCCAGACCCTCAAGGAAGGGGTGCTGGTCTACAACCGGAAACCGGCTGCCACGGCAATGGTCGCCCCGGGCTTCCGAGCCGGCCAGATCGACCAGCACGTCCATGGTCCGGACTGCAACCACGCAGCATTGTTCGCCCGGGCCGACGAGATCGACCGGCTCGTGCATGGCCCGGAAGGCGCGCGCGGGCGCCCACTGTCGGCCGATCAGGAGCGGGTGCTGGCCCGACTGTTCCGCGCTTCCGAATGAGACCGGCGTTGTCGGAACAGAAAGTTCATCCGATTCCCGAACCAGGCGTCGTTCGTCATGCCGCGACCTTTCGTCTCGACGGTGAGCCGATGATCTCGGCCAGGGCTGCGATGCTGCGCGCAGTTGCATGGGCGGGGATCCTCGCCGTGTGCATGCCGCTCGCGCGCGCTGCGTCGCCGGCCGACGAGATCGAGGTACTGCGGGCGCGCATCGTGGAGCAGCGTGCGCGGCTCGACGCGCAGGAACGGCAACTGCGCGAGCAGCAGTCGCGGTTGGCCGAGCAGGAGCGTCTGCTCGACGATCTCGCGCGGCGGACCGCCGGAGCGCCGACCGCTACTTCGCCTGCGGCTGCTGCCCCGGTGGCTTCTGCGGCTGCCGCTGCGAAAGAGCCTGCCCCGCCGGTTGCAGCGGTTGACGCTGCGCCGGGTAGCGAACGCGAGCCGATTCGCGCACGCTTCGAAGGCGTTCGCATCACCGTGGGCGGCAGCGTGCGCACGACGATGACCACCACCACCGCGCGGATGCAGCCGGACGCTACACCGTTCATCGTGCTGCCATCGGTACCCGGGGTGCGCGAGGGCACCACCAAGCTCGATGCCCGGCTTTCCTCGCTGGTGATCAACGTGCAGGGCGCCAGGCTCGGCGACTTCCAGCTTGGTGCGGGTGTCTTCGCCTATCTGTTCGACGGCAACCTGTTCTCCGGCAAGTACGGCGTCTACCCGGGCATGGCCTACGTCGATGCGACAGACGGTCGCTGGCGGTTTGCGGCGGGGCTGCTGATGGACGTGTTCAGCCCCCGCATCCCGACGATGGTCGACTCGATGTCGGCGTTCGCCGGCAGCGGCAACCCGGGCAACTCGTTCAAGCCGCAGCTGCGCGTCGAGCGGCTGGTGCCCATCGGATCCGATCGTCTGAGGCTGCAGGCCGCGCTGGCCGATGCGTTGCCGAGCAACATCCAGCCGGCAACCCTGGCGTCGACCGAGAACACTGGCGTTCCCAACATCGAGGCCCGCATCGCCTACGCGAGCGGACAGCCGCGCGGCAATGGCGCGTGGGTGCCCTGGCCGGCCTGGGAACTCGGACTGTCGACGGCGAGCGGACAGTTCCGAACCTTCAGCACTGGCGGCGCCTTCGCCCCGTACGAAACACGGCTATCGGGGGTCGCGCTCGAGGGTGCCCTGCGGATCGGCCGGCAGTTCGGCTTGCAGGGCGAGCTGTATGACGGCAGCGCGCTCGGGCCCTATCTCGGCGCGGTGTTCCAGACCGTCGGACCGACCCGTCAGGCGATCCGCAGCCGCGGCGGCTGGGGCGAGGCCGCGTGGTGGTGGACGCGTACCCTGCACTCGCATGCCGGGTTCGGCATCGATCGTGCCAACGCCGCCGACCTCGCCGGCACCGGGTTCGCGAGCAACCGCACGACTTTCGTCAACCTGTTCTGGGATCCTTCGCCGATGACGACGCTGGCGGTCGAGCTGACCCACCGGCGCACGGTGTACGGCAGCGGGCTCGACGCCAACGGCTATGCGCTGATGCTGTCCTCGGAACTGCGCTTCTGACGGCGCGGGCATGACCGCGTCGTGCCGAAGTCCAGCCGGGCCTGAACGTTACGCCGGGGAACTGATCAGGCTCGCTGCACCACCTGCTCGAAGGCGGCGCGCAGGAGCCAGACCTTAAAGGTCGCCTGGAAGACTGAATCGCACGAGGTCACGCGCGCAAGGCATCTGCCCATGCGCGGGCGCGCCGTGACCGGCGAGATCAGGCTCATCTCACGAGCCAGTGCCGCGATAGTTTCATAGGGTCGCGTGCTGTCTGCCCGGTACCCCTTGAATCCGCTCGAACGCTTCTACCGCATCGACCAGACCCTGGATGGGCCCGGCTACGTGTCGCTCGACACCTTGTGCAAGACGCTCGAGGTGTCCCGGGCGACGCTCAAGCGCGACATTGCCTACATGCGCGACCGGCTGAATGCACCGATCGTCTACGACCGGTTCGAGGGCGGCTACCGGCTGGACCGCACGAAGGATCGCAACGGTCCCCGCTACGCTTTGCCCGGGCTGTGGTTCTCCGCCGACGAGATCCACGCGCTGATGACGATGAATGCCTTGCTGCAGGAACTCGATCCGACCGGGTTCATCGGCGGTGAGGTGCGCCCCCTGATGCGCCGGCTCGAGCGTGTCCTGTCCCGAGCCAAGGCGCCCGTGCGCGACGTGCTGCTGCGGGTGCGCATCGTGGGCAGCCTCGGGCGACCGGTGAAGCTGCAGTGGTTCCAGACGGTAGGCGCTGCGGTGATGGCTGGCCGCCGGCTCGAAATCGCCTACGCCGGACGGCATCGCAACCGTCGTACGACGCGTGAGGTGTCGCCTCTGCGTCTGGTCTTCCATCGCAACAACTGGTACGTCGATGCCTGGTGCCACCACGCGGATGACTTCCGGACGTTCGCGATCGACGCCATCGAGCGGGCGACATCGCTCGACAAGAAGGTGAAGCGTGTCTCTCTTAAGGAAGTCGATCTTCGCCTGGGCGGCGGCTACGGCATCTACAAGGGCGAGCGACTGCAGTGGGCGACGCTGCACTTCGACGCACAGGCCGCGGTGTGGGTGGCCGCCGAGCAATGGCATCCGAAGCAGGAGGGGCGCTCGCTGCAGGACGGAACCTACGAACTTCGCGTGCCTTACTCAGAGCCGCAGGAACTGATCATGGACGTCCTGCGGCACGGAGAGCAGGTCGAAGTGATCGAGCCTGTCGCGCTGCGCAGCGAGGTCAAGCGGCGGCTGGGGCTGGCGGCGGGGCGTTATGTGGCGAGTGGGGCGGGTGGGGTCAGGTCTTGAGTCTTGCGCGGCAGGCACGAGGTTGCTTGTCGCGAAGGCACCTCGCACGCGGCGCAGCGCATGTCCGGAGCAGTCCCATGCAGCCCGTCGCTCGCCCATGTCCCGCCCCTGTATACGAGCGCGAGGCGCGTCTGGCGCCCTTGCCTCACGTCAGGTTGCGACGCTCGCGATGAACTTGGCCAGAAGGGTGATGAAACCGACGATGACCGTGAAGGCCAGGATGCCCAGGCCATAGACCTTGGCGAGCTTGTTTCTCGTGTTGCGGACGGACGTTTCTGGCATTGGGTCTTCAGTCGAAGGTTCGACCCGTCGGGTGCGACGGAGCTTGGGCTGGGGCAGACGGAGCGCTGCGGGAAAGATCTCGGATACCGTCGAGCCGCTGATGGTACAGGGACGACGTTACTTGCAACAGGCTCGGGTGGCACGCTCGATCAATGCCGGGCGGCTCGGTGCGGAAGTGCTGGTGATGCAGTTTCCGAAGGGCGACGGCTGAGCCGGTGTGGCCAGGCTGCGCCCGGCCGTGTAACGCGGGTGGAAAGGTCGCTGTAAGCGTCGATGGCGCAGGATGGAGCCATTGCCCCACAGTCGCGCACCCGCGCGCCATGGTCATCTGTTGCCGCTAGCGGGCGACCAGACCATCCAGCGAAGCAAGGAGCTTCTGCATCTCGCCTTCCGGATCTCGCCACCAGTCGGTCGACCATACGCGCGCGATCTTCCAGCCGAGGTTCTCCAGCACGAACTGCCGTAGCCGGTCGCGGTCGCGGGCAGTGGCCCCGGAGTGGTACGTGCGGCCGTCGCATTCGATGCCCAGCAGGTAGCGCCCGGGCGCGGCCGGGTCCACCACCGCCAGGTCGATCCGGTAGCCGGAGCATCCGACCTGCGGATGCACGTCCCAGCCGCGCTCGCGCAGCGCCTGCATCACCGCGCGCTCGAACGGGCTCTCCGGCTCGCGTCCGGTGGGCGTGGACTGCGCGAGCAGCGCGCGCGGCCCCTTGATCGCGAAGTCGAGGTAGTGCTTGAGGTCGCGCACGCCCGCGGCGCGCACTTTCGAGGTGTCGATCTGCGCCGGGTCGAGCGAGCTGAAGATGCGCACCGCTTCGCGCGCGCGGGTGATCGCCACGTTCAGCCGGCGATGGCCGCCTTCGCCGTTGAGCGGCCCGAAGTTCATCGTCATACGCCCCGCGGCGTCCAGGCCGAAGGTGGTCGAGAAGCAGATCACGTCGCGCTCGTCGCCCTGCACGTTCTCTAGGTTCTTGATGAACAGCGGTTCGTTGCTGGCGGCCGAGATCGCGCGGTCGAGCTCGGCGCTGCGGCTGCGCCGCTGGTCCAGCAGCGTCTCGATCAGCGCCTGCTGCGGCTGGTTGAAGGTCACCACGCCGATGGACCGCGGCCGGGCGTCGCTGGCAGCCGATGCGTCCAGGTAGTGCCGCTCGATCGCATCGACGACCGCCTCGGCCTCGATGCGGTTGGTGCGCGAGCCGCCGCGGTCGTACACGCCGTCGACCTTCTCGTAGCGCACTGCGGCGTCGCTGGTGACCGGCGACGGGAAGGTGACCAGGCTCGATTCGTAATAGGTGACGTTGCTGAATGCGATCAGGCTCTCGTGCCGGCTGCGGTAGTGCCACTGCAGGCTGCTTCGGTTCATGCCGGCGCCGAGGCACTCGTCGAGGATGCTCTCGAGGTCCTCGACCTGCTCCTCGTCGGTGGTCGCGTCGTCGTTGTCGGTGGACTTGTTGAAGAAGTTGGTCGGTGGCAGCTGCTTCGGGTCGCCGACCACCACCAGCTGGCGGCCGCGGGCGATCGCGCCGACGGCGTCCCAGACGGTGATCTGCGAGGCCTCATCGAACACGATCAGATCGAACGCGGCGTAGCCGGCGTCGAGGTACTGGGCGACCGACAGCGGTGACATCAGCAGGCAGGGCTTGAGCCGCGGCAGCAGCGTCGGCAGCGATTGCACCAGCTGTCGGATCGGCAGGTGCCGGCGCTGCTTCTGCATCTCGCGGCGCAGCCGGCCGAGTTCGGCATCCGCACCCGGCAGCGACAGGCCTGACCAGGGTACGGCGGCGGCGAGCTTCGCGGCGATGTAGTCCTGGGTGAGCGTCTGGAAGCGCGCGTCGGCCTCGCGGAACTCGAGGATGCAGCGCGTATGGTCGGCGCTGGAGAAGCCGCGCAGCACCGGCTCGCCGTCGATGATCTTCTTCACCCACCAGTGGCGGTAGCTGTATTCGAAGTGGCCGGCGACCGAGGCGAGTGGCACTGCGCCCGCCTCGAGCGTCGACACCAGGCCCTGCAGTCCATGCGCCATCGCCTGCGCGCGTACCTTGCGCCACTGGCACCAGGGCTGCAGTCGGCGCTGTGCTGCGACCCAGGAGGCGAGGGTGCCGCGAATGTGTTCGAAGGCGCCCTCGGGCGCGCCGGCTGCACCGGCCATGCCCGACGATGCCGCGCCGCCCTCGAATGCGGTGCCCGCCAGCGCTTCCACCGCCTGCAGTGCACGGTCCAGTTCGCGCCAGGCCTCGCGTTGCCCGGCCAGTGCCTTGCCCAGCGCGCCATCGGGCCGCAGCAGCGCGCGGTTCTCGGCCACCAGCGGCTGCAGCGCGGCACGCAGCGCGTCCGCCCGGGCCGCATCGCTGCCGGCGACCCGGGTCACGGCGTCGGCGAACTGCTGTGCCCATCGTTCATGGCCGGCGATCGCCGACCAGTCGGTGGCGAGGCCGTCGTAGTGTTCCTGCAGCAGCACCTGGGCATCGGCCTGCATCGATCCCAGCATCCGGTCTTCCTCGTTTACCGAGGCGAGCGGTTCGAACAGCGCCGCGATGGCGTCGTCCGCGGGCGGCACGCCGTCGCCGCGCAGCGCCGCCAGGCGCTTGCGGATCGCGCGCTTGTCCAGCGCCGATTTCGGCCACCAGGTGGCGCTTGCCCGCGACCACTCCGCCTGCAGTTCGACGGCGTCGAGCTTCGCCAGCAGCGGCGTCCAGCCGGGGCCGAGCGCCGCCCAGTGCGCGTTGCGCGCCTGGCCGCACTTGACCAGCACCTGGATGCGCGCGCGCACGCCCGCATCGTGCGCCGCGCGGGCGAGGCCAGCCGGCACTGCGGGTGCAGCGAGCAGGCTTTCGGCGAGCGTATCGAGGCAGCGCCAGCCGTCCATCGACAGCCCGCTGCCTGCGAGCTTCAGGTGGGCGCCGACTGCCTGTACGTGGCCCTCGAAGGTGGCGATCGCCGCCTTCAGCGTTCGCACTGCGGCGAGCAGGTCGTCCTGCCAGCCCGGGCTCCATTCGGTGTGGCCGATCGCGGCGAGCGGATGGCGGGCGACGCCGCCTTCGAACCCGCCGACCGGGTCGGCCAGCGATGCCATCCGGCGCGACAGCTCGCGCAGCGTGTCGAGCGCTTCCCGGTCATGTACCTGCGCATCGGGCCAGGACATCGGCGAGGCGGGTGCTGCATCGGCGCGCGCTTGCGCAGCGATGCAGCTGCCGACCGCTTCGTATACCGTGAGCCCGTTCGGATACCCGCGATGCAGCGCATCGACCAACCCGTTGAGTGACTGCCGCAGCGTACCGAGCCGGTCGGCCTCGCGCTGCCACTCGTCCGATGGCTTCTGTGCCGCGATGTCGAGCGTCGCCCCGAGCGCGCGTACGATCTCGGCCTTCTTCGCCTTCGCCGAATGCAGCTCGAGGCAGAACGGACCGAGGCCGATCTGTTCCAGCCGCCGATGCACCACTTCGAGCGCTGCCAGTTTCTCCGACACGAACAGCACGGTGCGGCCCTTCGCCAGCAGGTGCGCGATCAGGTTGGTGATGGTCTGGCTCTTGCCGGTACCGGGCGGGCCTTCCAGCACGAGGTCGCGGCCGGCATCGATGGTGCAGATGGCTTTCAGCTGCGACGAGTCGGCGATCAGCGGCGCCAGGATGTCGTGCGGCGCGTAGGTCTGGTCCAGCCTTTCCAGCCCGGGCAGTGCCTCGTCGCGCGCGAACGCCTCGCCCGGACGGTCGATCAGGTGCTGCACCACGCGGTTGGCCTTGAGCTGCGCGGTGCGGTCCTGCAGGTCCTTCCACATCAGGTACTTGGTGAACGAGAACAGGCCGAGGTGCGCTTCGTCCAGCACCTCCCACTGTTTCAGCTCGGTCACCGCCAGGCGGAACGCCTGGAGCAGGCGCGCGACGTCGATGCCCTTGTCGTCGGTGGGCAGGGCTTCGGCACCGGCACCCGCGCCAGCGCTGGCACTGGCGGTGCTGCCGAGGCTGCCCAGGTCGCCGATGCGGATCTCCTCGCGCAGCCGCATCATCTGCAGCAGCGTCGGATTGACGATCGCATCGTCGTCGTGGCGCACCAGCCGGAAGCCGGAGCGCACCGACTGGCGCAGCAGCGTCACTGGCACCAGCAGGATCGGCGCGAGGTGGGAGGCCTCCGCACGTTCGGTATCGGTCCAGCGCAGCAGGCCGAATGCGAGGAACAGCGTGTTCGCACCCCCTTCCTCCAGGCCTTCGCGCGCCTTTCGGAACAGGTTGGTCAACGTGGCGTTCAGGTCCTCGGGCGAGAGCCTGACCAGCAGTTCGCGGTCGGCCAGCGCGCCGCGTGCCATCTCGTCCCAGGGCGTCTGGCCGGTGCGGTTGCGATGGACCTCGGACGAGCGCGGATCCTTGCCGTCCATGATCTCCGGCTCGGCGCGCAGCCGGAACTCGCTGCCGTCGGACAGCGCATCCTCCAGCGCGGCGAGGTCGGGTGCGGCGATGCGCAGTGTCGACTTCGACGGCTTGAAGTTGAGCAGCCGGTTGCGCAGGGTCAGGTCGAGCAGCTTCGACTTCCATTTCGACAGCCGGCCCTCGGGCGTGTCGTCGGGACCGGCGTCGACGATCTTCAGCAGTGCCGGGTCGAGCGGGGGCAGGTCGGGCATGGGCTCGATGGCGGCGGTCGTAGCACCGGCTGTGGCACCGCCCCGGCTGCCAGCCGCGGCCGTCGGGTCGCCTGCGGCGCCGTCGCCGGCAGCCGCCATCGCGCGCGAAGGCAGTGGACGGATGTGGAGCGCGCGCGCGCGCCGGATGTCGATCGCATACAGGAACTGCCCGCCATCGGCGAGGTAGCCCTGCCCCTGCTCCAGTGCAATGCGCAGCGAAGGCCGCTGCGCCGGATGCTGCGCGACGCCGGTGGTCTCGAACACCAGCAGCTCACCGCTCGCCACCCGCTTGCGTACCGATTGCACATCGTCGACCAGCGGATCCGGGAACGCGGTGTCGTGCAGCCAGGCGCCGATCCACGCATGGCCTTCCTTCAGCAGCACCACCGCGCCGAGGCCCGCCTGCTCCAGGCAGGACGCGAACAGCATGGACAGGTCCAGGCAACTGCCCACCCGGTGCTCGACGATGCGGCCCGGGGTGCGGATCTTCTGTCCGTCGCTGCCGAACGAGGCCGGCGGCTCGACATAGTGCAGCCCCTCGTTGCACAGCGTCGTGTACAGCGCCGACACCTGCTGCCACACCACTTCCCGGTTCTTCGACTGGTAGCCGTTCATCGACAACGCCGGCTGGGTCGCCTTCAGCAGCTGCGAAGCCTTGCCGACCAGCGAATCGACCGCCGGGTCGTTCGGCATGCTGAATGCCGCGAGAAGCTCGGGTAGGGACCGTGTACCGGCCCATTGGTCGTAAGCGAGTACTTCCACCGAATGGGTGACGCGGGCGATTTCCTGCGCGCCGGCGGTCACTGAGACGGTGACGCTGGCCTGCACCGCTTCGCCCAGGTTCGCCAGGAATGCATGGTCCGGCTGCAGGTCGAGCGGAGAGAGTTGCCGGCGCTCGCCCGGCTGCAGGCGGTCGAAACGCACCGTCACCGCGCGTGCGAACGGCGGGTTGCAGGCGACTTCGACCTGCAGGTCTTCGAGCGGCAGATGGCTGGCGTTGGTCAGCCCGAGTGCCCTGACCACCGGCACCCCGCACTGGATCGACGCGTAGCCGAGGATGGCTTCAGCATCGAGTGCGAGGCCGAGCAGGGGTGTGGCGGGGGCGGCTGCAGCGGGCGGCTGGGAGTCCAGGGGAGTTCCGATTCGTCAGAGCGGCGGGCCGTCAACTGTAGCGGGTCGGACGGGGTCGGCTCAATCCCGTTGCGGGCACGCGACCGGTTCCGATCGCGCAGCCATGCTGTACATTGGTGCCCGGCGCCGGGTGTGCGCCAAACATACAATCGAATTCCGGCAACGTCCCGGATGGCAGGAAGGGGGCACCATGGCACTCGGTCATCGTCTGCACAGCGTTTCGGGTCTGGTGGGCCTCGCCCTGGCCAGCCTCGCCCTCGAGGGATCGGCCCAGCAGGATTTCCCGGTGAAGCCGATCCGCCTGATCGTGCCTTCGGGTGCGGGCGGTGGCACCGACGGCACGACCCGGCTGGTCGCGCCGAAACTCGATGAATTCTTCGGCCAGCGCGTGCTGGTCGAAAACCGCCCGGGCGCCGGCTCCATCGTCGGCACCGAGTTCGTGGCCCGTTCCGCGCCCGACGGTTACACGCTGCTCACCGCGATCAGCAGCATGACCATCCAGCCGGCGATCACCAGGAACCTGCCGTTCGATCCGGTGCGCGACTTCGCCCCGGTCAGCCAGTACGTGTCGCTGCCGAACATCCTGCTTGGCAACAACTCGCTGCCGCCGCGCACCCTGAAGGAGCTGATCGCCTTCGCCCGCGCACGGCCCGGGACGCTGGAATTCGCGTCGGCGGGCACCGGCTCCAGCCTGCACATGAGCATGGAACTGTTCCTCAGCATGGCCGGGCTGAAGATGGTGCACGTGCCGTACAAGAGCGCGACCACCGGCATCGGCGACGTGGTCGCCGGCCACCTGCCGCTGATGGTCAACAACATGATCGTCGGCACGTCGTACGTGAAGTCCGGCCGCCTGCGCGCCTACGGCGTGACCAGCGCCGCGCGTTCGAAGAGCGCACCCGAGATCCCGACCATCGCCGAGCAGGGCGTCCCGGGCTACGAGGCGGTGCAGTGGTACGGCATGATCGCGCCCGCCGCCACGCCGAAGGAGGTGGTTGCGCGCCTGCACAAGGGCGTGGTGTTCGCGCTGCAGGATCCGGGCACGCGCGAGCGGCTGGTCTCCAGCGGCGCCGAACCGGTGGGTAGCACGCCGGAGGAGTTCGCGGCGCTGATGCGGGCCGAGGTGGTCAAGTGGGCGAAGGTGGTCAAGGCCGCGGGCATCGCGCGCGAGTAGGCCGCGCGGTTTCATAGGAAGCGGATTCACCGGCAGCGGCTCCACCGGCAGCTGACGCAGCGCTCGCCAGGCTGCCGTCGCTGTCGCACGTGTCCCGTCACCGTGCCTTGACGCACGTTCCCCGTCGCACGTCCCCGTCGCACGTGTCCTGTCGCACGTCCCCGTCGCACGTGTCCTGCTCCGGCTGAGGCCACATCGCCGGTGCGGCCGACTTGCGTGGTGAACCTGTCGTGTCACTTGAGCGTCACGGGCGCGAAATATGGCGCAAATAGACTTCGCGCCCCGATGCCTGAGTTTCCGTTTCCGGCAACCTGACCGAGGTGACCCAATGACGACCCCCACCGTTCCGCCCAGCCCCGCTGCTCAGACCGCTGCCCCTGTTTCGGCGGGCACTGGTGAATCCACGCCGCGAGTCCGGGCCACGGTTGCCGCAACAGGTGTACCCAACCGGCTGCCGATGGGCGGCGAGGTTGTGGCCGCGCCGGTACCGGCACGAGCGGCTGGGCGCCGGAACCTGCTCCTGGAAGAGCCCGAGCTTGCCGAAGGCGTATCGAAAGAGTCGATGGCTGTTGACGCTGTCGTCACGGCCGCGCCGGCCGCCACGAGCGCCGCGCCCATCCTGCTGGCGCAGGCTCCGACTGCGGCCGAAGGCACGCCCGGCGCTGCCAGCGGCGGTGCAGGGTCTTCCACCGCTGCAGGCGCTACCCCTGCAGCCGGTACCGTGTCCGGCAGTGTGATCGGATCCACTGGATGGATGGCCGCGCTCGGTGCGGTCGGAGTGGCAGCAGTCGCGGCAGGCAGCAGTTCCGGCGGCAGCGCAGCGGCACCGGCACCGGCGCCGGTGAGCGGATCGGTCATCGATGGCTATGTGAGTGGCGCGACCGTCTTCATCGACGTCAACGGCAACGGCCAGCTCGACGCGGGTGAACCCAGCACCACCACCGACGCCCAGGGGAATTTCACCCTGCCAGGCGGCACGAGCGGCCCACTGGTCGCCTTCGGTGGCACCGACATTTCGACCGGGCTTGAATTCAAGGGCATCCTGAAGGCCCCCGCAGGTGCAACGGTCGTGACGCCGCTCACCACGCTGGTGGCCGACCTGGTGACGAGCGCAGGCTCGGTGGCCAATGCGGAAGCCGCGGTGTTCCGGGCGCTTGGCCTGAGTGCACTGGACTCTGGCATCAACCTGCTGACCTTCGACCCGATCGCCGCCGCGCAGTCTACCGATGCAGCCCGCAGCAGCGCGGGCCTCAATCTGCAGAAGGGCGCAGTGCTGGTGGCGAACATGGTGACCGATCTGGTCACCCGGATCCAGTCGACTACCGGCGCAGGCGACGCGCTGCGTGACGATATCGCGCGCGACATCTTCTCGACTTTGGCCGGTGGTCTGGGCGACAACGCACTGACTGCCACCGGCATCAGTGCCCTTGCCACCACGCTGATCGATCAGGTCGCCGCCCGGCCGACCGTCGGTGGTGTCAACATCTCTGGTGTCAGCGGCGAAATCGCGGCCGACCGTACGGCCTTCGCCAGCACCCAGACCGCCTTCCGGCAGGCGATCGAAAGTGCCACCAATCTCAATGCGGTGGGTCAGACGCAGCGCGAGAGCCAGAGCGCGGTGCGCCTGCTCAACGCCAGCGTCGACGGGCTGGGCGATGTGGTCACCTTGTACTTCGACCGCGCGCTGGACATGGACAACCTGCCTTCCGCGAGCCAGTTCACCGTGACCAACGGCAGCGCGGTGACGATCAGCAGCGTGCAGGTGGCGAGCAACCAGGTACAGCTCAAGCTCGCGTCGCCGCTCAATGCCGCGGAACCGGTGCGCGTCTCC